>NZ_JBSSEW010000001.1:0-395682 GCF_054062095.1 Pseudomonas sp. TE6288 | reverse complement strand
AGCGCTGCGCCCCAGGATGGGGCGTACAGCGCGGTACCCACGGGAGCAAGAACGGAGCGAGGGAACCCCGGAGCGAAGCGCAGGGGCCGTATGAATGGAGCCAGGATTTTTTGGTTCCTTTTTGATCCTTCAAAAAGGGACCCGCCGTAAGGGCGGAAAGGTGACTAGATGTCGACATCTTCTACGAATGCGCAAACAAAAATCAAAACAATCACTTCCGACCCCGACCCCGACCCCGACCCCGACCCCGACCCCGACCCCGACCCCGACCCCGACCCCGACCCCGACCCCGACCCCAACCCCAACCCCCTCGAAACCACCCCCTCTGATGAACCTTTCATGACAAAACTTCGGTAGCAATCCGCCACCCCCGTCAAAGCCATGGACACCAACAAGGCACCTGGCCATCAGGCCGATGAAGCCTTGAGAACCGGCCTGGGAGCGGGGCAATGGGCACTATGGAACGCTACACGAAAGTGGGAATGCAGGAGCTCGACCAGCGTCTGGCCAAGATCGTCGAGGCCGCCCGCAAGCAGCCCGTCTCGGTCTACCGCTACGGCGCCCCCTGGGTATGGATCGTCTCCCAGGACGACTGGCAGGGCGCCCTCCGCGAGGTGGCCAGCTGCGTGCCGCCCGGCCATTCGCTGGCGCTGCTCAAGCCGCGCATAGAGGCATTGCTGGAGGCGCACCAGCCCGCGCTGGCGCTGCTGGCCGAGCAGCAGGGCATGATCATCGCCCCGCGCACGCTGATGCATGTGTTGCTGCTGCAGCTGCTGTATTCGGTGCCCAGCGAGAAGCAGCTCTACGAGCAGCTCAACTACAACCTGCTGTTCCGCTGGTTCACCGGCCTGGAGCTGAAATCGCGGGTGTGGAACTTCAGCCTGTTCAGCCATGACCTCGGCGTGCTGCTGGGCAGCGCCATGGCCGTTTCGCTGCTGCAGCGCATGGTCGACGAAGTGCTCGGCGCGAGCCTGCAGGCCATGCCCGAGTTCAGCCTCAACCTGGCCCTGTTGCACAGCTGGCTGGCCCGCCACCAAGGTCAGGCCGCACCCAGCGACAACCACTAGCAAACCAACGAATTCCTGGCGCTCAAGGGGGCGGTGTGGAGCATTTTTTCTTCAAGCGATGCGGCATGGGCGCAGGGGCGCTGCTGTGCCTGCTGGCGGTCGAGGTGGCCGCGAACGAGGCGCAGCGCCGGGTCGAGATCAACGAATACGTGGTGCGCGGCAACACCGTGCTCGACGCCCAGGCCATCGAAGAGGCGGTCTATCCCTACCTGGGGCCGGACAAGACCCTGGCCGACCTCGAAGGCGCCCGCGAGGCGTTGCAGAAAAGCTATCAGGCCCGGGGCTACCAGTCGGTGTTCGTCGAGCTGCCCGAGCAGAAGGTCGAAGGCGGCGTGGTCTA
Organism: Pseudomonas sp. TE6288; assembly: GCF_054062095.1. Lineage (NCBI taxonomy): Bacteria > Pseudomonadati > Pseudomonadota > Gammaproteobacteria > Pseudomonadales > Pseudomonadaceae > Pseudomonas > Pseudomonas sp. TE6288. The sequence continues at coordinate 394,275 of NZ_JBSSEW010000001.1, read as the reverse complement.
CCTGCAGGTGAGCGAAACCAAGGTCGGGCGGGTACGGGTGGTGGGTGCCAAGCATTACTCGCCGCTGGAGATCCGTGAACAGGTGCCGGCGTTGGAGGAGGGCAAGGTCCCCGATTTCGCCCAGGTACAGAACGAGCTGGCCACGCTCAATCGTGCCCCGGGGCGGCAGGTCATGCCACTGGTGCGCGAAGGCCAGCGCCCGGGCACCATGGACGTCGACCTGCAGGTCGAGGACAAGCAACCCTGGAACCTGAGCCTGGGCCTGAACAACGACCACAGCGCCGATACCGAGAAGCTGCGCAGTGTCGTCAGCCTGGGCTACAACAACCTCTGGCAGGCCGGCCACAGCGTCTCGCTGACCTGGTTCACCGCGCCCCAGGACCGTGACAACGCCGAGGTCTGGTCCGGGTCCTACGCCGCGCCGCTGAACGAGCGCTGGACCGTGCAGTTCTCCGGCTACCACTCCGACAGCAACGTCGCCACGGTGGGCGGTACCAATGTGTTGGGCAAGGGCCATTCCTACGGCGTTTCGGCAATCTATAACCTGCCGGGCGTCGGCGCCTGGGCCAACGCCCTGTCAATCGGCGTGGACTTCAAGGACTTCGACGAACAGGTCGGCCTGGGCGGCGGCAGTGACAAGGTCCCGCTCAAGTACGCCCCGATCACCCTGGGCTATACCGGCTACCGCTTCACCGAACAGGACCAGCTGAGCCTCGGCCTGAGCCTGGTGGCCGGGACGCGCAGCCTGCTGGGCTATGGCAGCGACGATTCCGAGTTCGATTACAAGCGCTACCGCGCCGACTCCAGCTTCGCCGCGCTCAAGGGCGACGGCAGCTACACCTTCGACTTCGCCGGCGCCTGGCAGAGCGCCTCCAAGCTGGCCTTCCAGCTGGCCTCGGGGCCGTTGGTGTCGAACGAACAGTTTGCCGCCGGTGGCGCCACCTCGGTGCGCGGCTATCTCGCCGCCGAACGCACCGGGGACGACGGCCTGCTGTTCTCCCAGGAACTGCGCACCCCCTCCATTGGCCGCTACGTCGGCAGCTACATCAGCGACTGGCGCTTCTACCTGTTCGCCGAGGGTGCCCAGTTGCGCCTGCAGGACGCACTGCCCGAGCAGGACGACAGCTACAGCCTGGCCAGCGTCGGCGTCGGCACCCGCGCCACGCTCAACGACTGGTTGTCCGGCAGCCTCGACTGGGCCGTGCCGCTCAAGGACGGCCCCAACACCGACAAGAACGCTTCCCGCGTGCACTTCAGCGTGCAGGCGACTTTCTGAACGATTGACCTACTGACCGGCATCGGCCTGGAGACCTCTCATGCAACGCCTGATATTGACCTTGCTGCTGTGCCTGGGCTTCGCCCTGCCGGGCAGCGCCAGTGCCTGGTGGCAGGACGACTGGATGTACCGCAAGCAGATCGCCGTGGACACCACGCCCCAGGGCGCCGGCCTGACCCAGGCGCTGGGCCGCACCGCGCTGCTGGTGCGCCTGCACACCGGCAACTTCAGCTTCGACGGCGTCAGCGAAACCGGCGCGGACATCCGCTTCGTCGCTGCCGACGACAAGACCGTGCTCAACCACCATGTCGAGCAGTTCGATCCACTGATGGGCATGGCGCTGATCTGGGTCGACGTGCCGCGTATCGAGCCTGGCCAGCGCCAGGACCTGTGGATGTACTACGGCAACCCCAAGGCCCAGGCACCCGCCGGCCAGCCGAGCTTCGACGCCGACTACACCGCGCTCTACCACTTCGACGGTGCCACCGCCCGTGACGCCAGTCCTTACGGTAACCAGCTGCAAGGACCAACGGTCAGTGTCGATGGTGTGATTGGCCGGGCCATCCAGCTCGGGGGACAAGCCTTGCAACTGCCCGCCAGCGCCTCGCTGCAACTGCCGGCGGGCGCGGCGTTCAGCTTCAGCACCTGGATGCGCCAGGACCAGGCGGTGGGTGAGCAACTGCTGCTGGCACGCCGCGAGGCCGGCCACAGCCTGCTGCTCGGCCTGGCCGAAGGCGTGCCCTTCATCGAGGTGGACGGCCAGCGTGCCGCCGCCAATCAGGCGCTCGGCGCCGGCCAATGGCAGCATCTGGCGCTGGTGGGCGAGGGCAACCTCACGCTGCTGCTCGAAGGCCAGCCGGTCGCGCGACTGGCCGCGAGCCTGGCGGCCTTCAGCGGCGCCATCGGCATCGGTGGCGACCTGCCAGCGGCCGAGGGCGAGGCCGCCGGCCACTACGCGACCTTTGTCGGCGCCCTGGACGAGCTGCGTGTTTCCCGCGTCGCCCGCAGCCAGGCCAGCCTGCAGGCCGACGTGCTGGCCCAGGGTGCCGAGTCGCGCCTGGTGGTCTATGGCGTCGACGAGGAACAATCCGGCTTCGGCTTCGGCGGCCTGGGCTTCCTGCTCAAGGCGGTGCCGGTGGACGCCTGGGTAATCATCGCTGTCCTGGTGCTGATGATGGTGCAGTCGTGGGTGATCATGCTGCGCAAGCAGCGCACGCTCAACCGCGTCACCGCCGCCAATACGCGCTTTCGCGAGCGCTTCGCCACGGTCGGCACGCGCCTCGAGCAGTTCGCCGACGATCAGGACCTGCATAAGCAACTGACTGACTCCTCGCTGTGGCGCCTGTACCTGGTGGCGGTGCAGGAAATCCGCACCCGCCGCGCCCAGGGCGCCGACACCCGTGAAGTGTCCGCGGCCACCATCGAGGCCATCCGCTGCTCCATGGACGGCGTGCGCACCCGCGAGAACCAGGCGCTGTCGGCGAAACTGTCGACCCTGTCCAACGCCATCGCCGGCGGCCCCTATATCGGCCTGCTGGGCACGGTGCTGGGGATCATGGTGGTGTTCCTCGGCACTGCCATGGCCGGCGACGTCAACATCAACGCCATCGCCCCGGGCATGGCCGCGGCGCTGCTGGCCACCGCCATGGGCCTGTTCGTCGCCATCCCCGCGCTGTTCGGCTACAACCGCCTGACCACGCGCAACCGCGAAGTCAGCGCTGACATGCGGGTGTTCGTCGACGAGTTCATCACCCGTCTGGCCGAGCTGCACGGCGAGGGCCAGGCCGGTGAAGCGGCGCTGCGTCCGGCCGGGCGCAGCGTCAACCCGTCGATCCCGGCGTGAGGAGGCAGCCATGGCATCCGTGAACAACGCCCAAGACGACGACGCCGACGCCGCGGTCGATAGCATCAACATCACCCCGCTGGTGGATGTGCTGATGGTGGTGCTGGTGATGTTCATCCTCACCGCCACCGCGCAGGTCTCCGGGATCCAGGTGCAACTGCCCAAGGCCAGCGCCACGGTGTCGCTGGCCCAGCCCAAGACCAAGGCGATCTCGATCAACGATGCCGGCCAGGTATTCCTCGACGCCTACCCGGTGACGCTGCAGGAGCTGGAGGACCGCCTGCGCAGCGAAAAGGCGCGCAGCCCGGATTTTCCGTTGATCGTGCGCGGTGACGCGGGTGTGCAGTACCAGAAAGTGGTCGAGGTGCTCGACCTGCTGCGCCGTCTCGAACTGGCCCAGGTCGGGCTGGTCACCGGCAAGCCGAACCAGGGGTGAGGGCAGGCATGGAACCTAAAGCCAACTTCCGCCGCCTGCTGACCTGGGCCGTGCTCGCCGTCGCTGGCGCGGGCCTGGCCTGGCTGCTGTGGCAGTGGGCCAACGACATGGCCGGGGTGCGCCGCGAGGCGCCCAAGGTGCCGGCGATCATCCCGCTGCCGCCGCCTCCACCGCCGCCCCCGCCCGAGCCGCCCAAGGAGCCTGAACCACCGGTCGAGGAAAAGATCGTCGAGCCGCAGCCGGTGCCTGAGGCCGAGGAGGTCAAGCCCGCCGAGGACGCGCCGGACCCGGCCCAGGACCTGGCCGACCCCATGCAGATGGACGGCGACGCCCAAGCGGGCGGCGACAGCTTCAACGTCGGTGCTGGCAAGGGCGGCGGCATGGCCGGTGGCGGCGGTGGCGGCCTGGGCAGCGGCACCTACAGCCAGTACCTGGCCTATGCCTTCCAGCGCCTGCTGCGCGACAACCCCGAGCTGCGCAACCTGGTGTTCAACCTGCAGGCCGAGATCTGGCTCAGCGCCGCCGGCGAGATCACCCGGGTCGAGCTGCTGCGCGGCAGCGGCGAGCCGGAGGTGGACGCCCAGGTGCTCGCCGCCCTGCGCGGCGCCCGCGCCCTCGACCAGCGCCCGCCGGCCAACCTGACTTTGCCGGTGAAGATCGCCCTGCAGGGGCGCCGGCCATGAACAACGAAGCACGACTGACCCACAGGAGCTGCAAACCCATGAAGTGCCCAGTCAACCGATTGACCCTGGCGCTCGGCCTGCTGGCCGCCGCCACCGCGGTCGGTCCGGCCGTCGCCCACGCCGCGCCGTCGGAGAACGCGACCGTCAACCTGATCCGCCTGCTGGTGGAGCAGGGCGTGCTCAAGCAGGACAAGGCCGATGCGCTGATCGCCCAGGCCGAGCGCGAGGCCCAGCAGGCGCGGGCTGTCAGCGCCGCGCCGATCGTCGCCCAGGCCCCCGCGGCCAACGGCGAAGTGCGCGTGCAGTATGTGCCGGCCATCGTCCGTCAGCAGATCCGCGACGAGATCAAGGCCGAGGTGATGAACACCGCCAAGCAGGAAAACTGGGCCGCGCCCAACACTTTCCCCGACTGGGCCTCGCGCATCAGCTTCGACGGCGACCTGCGCCTGCGCTACGAATCGCGCGGCTACGCCGATGGCAACAGCAACGAGATCGTCGACTTCGCCAAGCTCAACGACAAGGGCCCGTACGATGTCAACGCCAACAGCGGCTCGACCCTGCCGCCGCTGCTTAACACCCGCGAGGACCGCGACAGCCTCCTGCGCCTGCGCGCGCGCTTCGGCCTCAAGGCCCAGCTGGCGGACAACTGGGTGGCCGGCATCCGTGTCGCCACCGGCTCCAACAACAACCCGGTGTCGACCACCCAGAACCTCGGTGGCGGCTTCGGCAAGAAGGACATCTGGCTCGACCAGGGCTATGTCACCTGGACGCCCAGCGAGCGACTGACGTTGACCGGCGGGCGCATCGCCAATCCGTTCATGTCCACCGACATCCTCTATTCCCACGACCTCAACTTCGATGGCGTGGCGGCGATCTTCGACCAGCCGCTGAACCGCGACCTCAGCCTGTTCGGCACCGTCGGCGCGTTCCCTGTGCAGTACAGCGACGACAGCGCCAGCAGCAACGGCCTGGACAAGGAGGACAGCGACAACAAGTGGCTGTACGGCGCGCAGCTGGGCGCGAAATGGGCGCTCAACGACCATCACCGCCTCAAGGGCGCGATGGCCTACTACCGCTTCGACGACATCGCCGGCGAGCGCTCCAGCCCCTGTGCGCCCTGGGATGGCCAGCCGGCCTGCGACAGCGACGAGACCCGCCCGACCTTCATGCAGAAGGGCAACACGGTGTTCCTGCTGCGCGACATCACGCCCAATCCGGCCAACCCGGCGGCCACGCCGCAGCCGCAGTTCGTCGGCATCGCCTCGGAGTTCGAACTGCTCGACCTGAACCTGGTGTGGGATGCCGACCTGCCCCATGACTTCAAGCTGCGCAGCCAGGCCGACTACATCCACAACCTGGCCTACGACGAGGGCGACATGCGCAAGCGTTCGGCCGGCCAGCTGGCCAACAACATCGACGAGAACGGCAACATCAAGAGCGGCGGCGACGCCTGGATGTTGCAGTTCACCCTGGGCAACGCCCTGGACATGCGCAAGGCCGGCGACTGGAACCTGTTCGCCGGCTACAAGCGCATCGAGCCTGACGCACTGCCGGACGGGTTCAACGACTCGAGCTTCCACCTCGGCGGCACCAACGCCAAGGGCTATTTCCTCGGTGGCAACTACGGCCTGGCCGACAACGTCTACGCTACAGCCCGTTGGTTGAGCAGCGAGGCAGTCTACGGCGCGCCGTTTGACATCGATGTGCTACAACTTGAAGTCAACACGCGGTTCTAGGGAAGGAGCACGGGCATGAACAAGGGAGTCTATCGCCATCGTTGCGCCTGGTTGATGCTGGCGCTGGGCGCAAGCCTGGCCGCCTCGGCGTCGGCCGAAACCCTCGAAGAGCGCCTGCGCACCCAGCTGCGCAGCACCACGCAACAGCTGCAGGCCCTGCAGAGCGAGCAGGCCCAGGCCAGCGCCGCCCGCCAGGCGGCGGAACAGCAACGCGACGCGGCCCTGGGCCAGGTGCGCGAGCTGACCGCGCAACTGGCCAAGGCGCGCGGCCAGAGCGAACAGCTCGCCGGCCAGCAGCAGGCCGTGCACAGCCAGGCCCAGGCGCTGGTGGCCAGCAGCAACGAACAACTGCACAAGTACAAGCAGGCCTATGACGAACTGCTGGGCATGGCGCGCGCCAAGGAAAGCGAGCGTGCCGGCCTGCAGGCACAACTGGCCGAACGCGATGGCCAGGTGCAGAAGTGCCAGGCGCGCAACCAGCAGATGTACGGGGTGGCCAAGGAGATGCTGGCCGCCTTTGAGAAGGTCGATATCGCCGATGTGATGAAGATGCGCCAGCCCTTTGCCGGCTCGGCCCGGGTCCGCTTCGAGGAGCTGGCCCAGGCCTATGGCGACAGACTCTACGAAAGCCAGTTCGACGCCCCCACGGGCGTGACCCAGTGACGTTTTCTCAACGCAAGGAAGTAAGCACATGACCGAAGTCACCCTGATCGAAACCGTTAGCGCCGACTCCCTGACCAAGCTGCTGCAGGATGCCGGCTGCCGGGTCAATCGCACCGAGCAGAATGCCGTGGTGCAGTTGCTCAGCGCCAGCCAGGGCGTGGGTTACGCCGTACGTTTCGGCAACCGGGCGCTGAACCAGGAAGGCGAGTTCCTCGATTTCACCTTCAGTTGCGCGCTGCGTATCCAGGGCGAGCTGCCCGCGGGCCTGGCCGAGCGCTGGAACGCCACCCGGCGTTTCGCCCGCCTGTCGGTACAGGGCGAGTTCCTGGTAATGGAGAAGGACGTGGTGGTTGCCGACGGCGTCAGCGAGAAGCACCTGCTTGGCAGCCTGTTGCTGTGGGATCGCCTGCTGCAGGAGTTCATCGTCTACCTGCGTGACTACAGCCGCAATGTCGCCGAAACGGCGCCCGAGCAGGTGGCCAGCGATGCGGTGAGCGCTTCGTGACGGCGCGAACCCTGTGGGCCGGCGCTGGCGCGCTGGCCGTTGTCGCGGTGGCAGTCGCCCTGGCATTGCGCCCGGGCGACGAGCCGGTGGCAGCGGCGCGCCCGGCTTCGCCCGCTACCCTGGTGGCCACCGACAACGGCCCGGTGCTGGCGCGCCTTGGCGAGCAACAGGTGGGCAGCGGCGAGCTCAAGGCGCTGTTCGCCCAGTTGCCCGAAGAGGCCCGCGTCAGCCTGCGCGGCGACCGACCGGCACTGGAGGCCTGGATCCGCGCCCGCTTGGCGGAAAAGGCCCTGTACCAGCAGGCCGAAGCCCAAGGCTGGTTGCAGCGTCCGGAGATCCAGGTGCAGACCCGCGCGGCCACCGAGCAAATTGTCCTGCGCGACTACCTCGACTCGGTGAGCAAGGTGTCCGATGACTACCCCACCGAGGCCGAGCTCAAGCAGGCCTACGAGGCAGGCAAGGCTGGTTTGCAACTGCCGGCACGCTATCGCCTGAGCCAGATCTTCCTGCGGGTGGAAAACCCCAAGGATGACGAGGCCGTGCGCAAGCAGGCCCAGGCCCTTGCCAAGCAGGCCCAGGCCGCGGATGCGGACTTTGGCGCATTGGCCCGCGAGCATTCGCAGGATGCCGGCACCGCCGCCAACGGCGGGGATACCGGCCTGCAGGCCTTGGCGCAACTGTTGCCGGAGGTGCGCGGGGTGGTGCCGAAACTCAAGGTGGGCAGCGTCAGCGAACCGGTGCAGAGCGCGGCGGGCTATCACATCATCAAGCTGGTGGAACAGCAGCCGGCCCGGGCGGCGACCTTCGACGAGGTGGCCCCGCGCCTGCGCCAGGTGCTGCGTGCCCAGCGCCAGGAGCAGGTGGCCAAGGCCTATGTGGAGGGCATGTTCGACACTGCCACCCTCAGCATCGACGGCGCGGCGCTCAACCAGGTGCTGGAAAGCAGCCGCTAGTCGCCTACAACCATGGAAGAAGCGGGCCTGCCAAGGCGGGCCTGCGGGAGGCGAGGGATGCCTATCGATCTGTCCCGGGGGCGAGCCCCGGATACCAGCGTGCCCGTCGTTCGCCCCCAGGTGCCGCTGGCCCTGGACGAGCAGACGTTGAACTGTTTTCTGGTCACCGCGCGCTGCGGTTGTTTCATGCAGGCGGCACGGCGGCTCAACCTCAAACCGGTGGCCCTGCGCAAGCGCCTGGCGGCGCTGGAGGCACTCCTGGGCTACAGCCTGTTCGTCAACCGCAACAACAACCCGGTGCTCAGCCAGCAGGGCGAGCGCCTGCAGCAGGTGCTCCAGGCCCGCGAACCGGTGGTGCCAGCGCCGCGGGAAGCCAGCGCCAGTGTGCGCCTGGCCGTGGCCGAACCACTGCTGCAGGACCTGCTGGGCCGCAACCTGATCAACTTCGTGCGCCAGCATGCCGGCATGCGCCTGGAGGTGGCCACGCTCGATGGCCGCCAGGTACCCGAGCAGGCCGCGGATGTGGCGTTATGGCTGGGCGACCTTGACCAGAGCGCCCGCAGCGGCTGTTTTGCCGACACCACCGCCGAAGCCCTGGCCACCCTCGAATACCTGCCGCATATCGCCAAGCGTTATGCCCGCGAGGCCAACCGCCCGACCAGCCTGGCGCACCTGCAGGACTACATGCTGGTGCAATGGCAAGGCGAGGTCGGCGTGCAGGCGTTGACGCCCTGGCAGACGCTGTTGAGCACCCGCTCGGCCGGCGTGACGCAGATCCAGGACTACGAGATGTACTGCCAGCTGATCAAGTGCAGCGCCAGTGTCGGTTTGCTGCCGCACTACGCGGCGCATCTGGATCGTGGCCTGTTGGCCTTGCCGGGGTTGTTCCGCGAGCCGATGCGCCGGCGCGTGTGGCTGGCGGTCGATGAGCGCACCGAAGCCGATCCGTTGGTGCAGGTGATGGTCGGGGCGATCCGGGCCGCGTTCGAGGAACGCCGGGAATGGTTTGCCGGTCGTTAGGGGCAGCCTAGTGTGGTGTTTCACAAATAACGACCATAACTCGCGGCGCTTTTTGCGCTCATGCGGCGTTGTCGCTCCTCGCCGTAGCTGGGCTACGACTCGTCGCGACGCCTTGCCTGAGCGCAAAAATCGCTCGCGATTTATTGGTCGTATTTGCAAAACACCACACTAGGATCAGCCGGCCTTGCGCAGCGTCAGATTGATCCGCCGTTCGCCCATGCGCGGATGCACGCCAGGCTTGATCGGCAGCACGCCATGAAAGCGCAGGCGGTCCTCGCCGCCCCACACCAGCACGTCGCCGTGGTTCAGCGGTATGCGCCGGGTACGGTCCGAGCGTTGCAGCCCGCCGAACAGGAACACTGCGGGCAGGCCCAGCGAGATCGAGACGATCGGATGGGCGTAGTCCTGCTCGTCGCGGTCCTGATGCAGGCTCAGGCGGGTACCCGGCAGGTAGTGGTTGATCAGGCAGGCATCCGCCACGAAACCCTCGAACCCGGCCTGGGCGGCAGCGCGCGAGGCCAGCTCGACCAGCACCCGGGGCAGGGCAGGCCAGGGCTTGCCACTGACCGGGTCGGTGGCGGAGTAACGATAGCCGCTTGCGTCGCTGACCCAACCCAGCGCGCCGCAATTGCTCAGCGCCACGGCCATGCGCAGGCCGCCGGGGGTCTGCATGTGGCGAAACGGCGCCGCGCGCAGCACCGGGCGCAAGGCATCGAGCAGGGGCTCGAGCTCCGCCAAGGCGAAACCTGGCAGCAGCGTGGTGTGCGCGGCCAGCTGCTGGGGGTGTGCGTCGAACAGATCGAGATCGGACTGGATCATGCCAGGGGCTGCTTGGGTGGTGTCCGCACAGTGTATCGCGATGCCCCGGTGCGTGGGGCATCGCGAGCCACTGCGCCGGCCTCAGAGGCTGAGCGTCAGGCTGACACTGACATTGCGCGGCTCGCCCGGCAGCACCCATGAACTGTTGTACGAGCGCTCGTAGTACTTGCGATCGAACAGGTTGTTGAGGTTCAGACCCACAGTGACCTGCTCGCTGGCCTTGTAGTGCGCCAGCAGGTCGACCGTGCTGTACGAGGGCAGGGTGAAGGCGCTGCCGGCCTGACCGGAGCGCTCGCCGACATAGTTGAACGCCGCGCCCAGGTCCGAACCGCGCAGGGCGCCATTCTGGAACTCATACACGCCCATCACGCTGCCGCTGTTACGGGCAATGCCCAGCAGGTCGCTGCCCTTGGGCAGGCTGGCATCGCCCTTGGTGACCTCGGCATCGATGTAGGCATAGGCGCCGATCACCCGCACCGCCTCGCTGAGCTGGCCGCTGAACTGCAGGTCCAGGCCCTGGCTGCGCGCCTTGCCGGCCGCGATGCTCTCGCCCAGGGCATCGGTGGTGATGACGTTCTCCTTGTCGATATGGAACAGCGCCACCGTGGCGCCCAGGCGGCTGTCGAACAGGTCGAGCTTCAGGCCGGTCTCGTAGCCGAGGCCTTTCTCGGGCTTGTACACCTGCCCTTGGGTGCCGATGGTGTTGGGCTTGAACGACGTCGATGCGTTGGCAAACACGCCGACCTGCGGCGTCAGCTGGTACAGCAGGCCGACGCGGGGCGTGGCGACATCCTTGGCCTGGCTGTTGCTGATACCGCTGCTGCGGTTCTGCGAGGTCTGCTCGATGCGCTCCAGGCGTACCCCGACCAGCCCGCGCAGGCGCTCGCTGAAGGCGATCTGGTCCTGCAGGTTGAGGGCATGGCTTTCGGTGCGTTCGAAGAAGTCATTGGCGCGGGTGAGGGCCGGCTTGGGCTTGCCGTACACCGGGTTGCGGATGTCCAGGCCATAGCTGGCCAGGGTCGCGCTCTGCGGGTACTTCTGGCTGTTGCGGTAGTTCTCGTATTCCAGGCCGATCAGGCTCTGGTGCTGCCAGCCGAGCAGCTCGAACTGGCCGTGCAGCTCGGCTTGGGTGATGTTGTCGTTCCACTCGAAGTCGCGCTCGCGGTAGAAGCGCGTGAGCGTGTTGCCGACCAGGGCCTGGGGCTCGGAGCTGTTGCCCTTCAGTGTGCCCTGGGTGTAGTGGTTGGCCAGGCGCAGTTTCCAGTTGTCGTCGAGGAAGTGCTCCAGGGCCAGGTCGACGGTCTGGTTGTCGTTGCGGATCTTGCCGTCGTTGGGCTCGCCCATGAACGCCGAGCGCTGCACCGAGCCCATCTGGCCATTGACCGCCGGGATGCCGCGGTCGAACACCGATTCGGTGCGGGAAAACTCGGTGTCCAGCAGCAGGCGGGTGTCGGGCGACAGTTGCCAGCTCAGCGACGGGCTGACGATCCGTCGCTCGCTGTTGACGTGATCGCGGAAGCTGCCGTTGTCCTCCACCGCCAGGTTGACCCGGCCCAGCAGGTTGCCTTGGCTGTCCAGCGGCGCGTTGGCGTCCAGCGTGCCGCGGTAACGGTCCCAGCTGCCGGCGCTCAGGTTCACGGTGCTGAACGTCTCGGCCTGGGGCCGCTTGCTGACGATGTTGACCAGCCCGCCGGGGTCGCCGCGGCCATAGAGGCTCGCGGCCGGGCCCTTGAGCACCTCGATGCGCTCGATGCCGGAGGTGTCGGGCGCGCTGTAGCTGCCGCGGTTGACGGCGAAGCCGTTCTTGTACAGCTCCCCTGTGGTGAAGCCGCGCACGCTGTAGTTGAGAAAGGTCAGGCCACCGAAGTTGTTCTGCCGCGACACGCCGCCGGCAAAGTCCAGGGCGCGGTCGATGCGGGTGGTGTTGAGGTCCTTGAGTACCTGGGCCGGCACCACTTCGATGCTCTGCGGGGTGTCGCGGATATCGGTGTCGGTGCGCGTGGCGGTGGCCGAGCGGGTGGCCCGATAACCCTGGACCGGGCCGTCGGCGCGTTCTTCGAGGTAGGCGTCGGTGATCGAGGTTTCGTCCAGCACCAGGGGTTGGGCCGCAGCGAGCGGTTGACCGAACAGGCCCAGGGTCAGGCCGGCCAGAAGGGGAGCGCGAGGGTTCAAGGGGGATCTCCGTTAAATATGTAATAACATTACATTATCGTTCCAGTCATCGCCAGAAGAAGGTGTGACAGGGCGGTTGCGCGATGAGAATGATTTGCGTTAATGTTATGTTATTACGTATCCGGAGGTTCTCATGCAAGTACTGTCCTCACTCAAGCAGGCCAAGCGCCGTCATCGTGACTGCCAGGTGGTCAAGCGCCGTGGTCGGATCTATGTGATCTGCAAGTCCAATCCGCGGTTCAAGGCCAGGCAGGGCGGGGTAAAGAAAAAGCGCGGGTAGTCGGTCAATGGCAGTCAGGCGAAAGGGGCTGCTCAGCAGCTCCAATGACGCTACCGAAGCGTCCTGCGCAGGCGTCGCCAGGCCAGTACCACACCACTGAGGGCTATCACCAGGCCGCCGCTACTCAGGCCGATGATCAACCCTTCGCGTAACAGCGGCCGCGCCAGCAGCGGTTGCCAATCCCAGCTGTGCAACAGGTTGAACAACCAGCGCCCGGCACGTTGCGCCCGGTCGTGGCTGGCCACCAGCGTGCCGCTGGCAGGGTCCAGGTAGGCCCAGGTGTCCGCCGCGTCGGCGAAGCGCAGGCGCAGCACGGGCAGTGGGCGCGCCTGGGAACCGTACATGCTCTGTGGCTCGCGGGCGAAGTAGTGGAAGTCGTAGGCGCTCTGCCAGTCATCCGCCACCGTCACCCCCGGAGCCATCGCTTGCGCGGCCGCCCGCAGCCTTTCCCGGCTGAAGGTACGCGCCGGCGGGGCGTGTGCTTCAAGGATGCGGCTGTCGCCGTCGGCGCTGCGGGCCACTGCATAGGTGACGTCGGCCAGGCGTTGCCATTGCAACTCCACTGCGGTGAACCCGGTTTCGTCGCGCAAGCGGGCCAGTGCCGTGGCAATCGGCAGTTGCAGGTCGGTGGCACGCAGCGGCGCTTGTTGCAAGGCGATCTGCGAGCGGCTGTCGGTCACGCCCCAGGGGCGCATCGACATCAACCCGCTGAACACCCACAGCACCAGCACCCCACCGAACAGCAGCCCGCCGATGTGGTGCCAGCGCAACCAGCCGCCGGGGTAGGGGCTGCACGATCCGCTGCGGTAGCGTTTGCGCAGCCGCAGGCGCAGGATGCCCACCGCGATGCCCATGAGCGCCATCAGCGTGCCGAGCAGTGAAAGGCCGATCACCAGGGTGCGCCAGCCATTGTCGAAGCCCAGGCCGCCACGCAACGGATAGAGCCAGTGCAACCAGGCACCGATCCAATTCCAGGCGCGCTCGCGGCCGCTCGCATCGCGCACCACCTCGCCGGTGCGTCCGGACAGGTACAGCCAGGTGCCGGCCGCATCGTCCACTTGCACCCGGTGCAAGGGGCGATCGCTGTCCAGGGCCCGGGAGTGGGTCCACATGTCCTCGTCCAGCGTGCCCTGGTAAGCCAATGCCGCGCTGCCGGCGTACTGCCGGGCATTGGCCAGGGCCCAGGCCGCGTCGGCGTTGGCCAGGGGCTCGCCGTTGGCTGCATCGAGGGTGACGCGGCGACCGTCCGCCAGCTCCAGCAAATAGTACGGTTGCCAGCCCAGGCTGGTCAGGCGCAACGCCTTCAACGGCTGCTCAGCCCATTGCGCCGGCAACTCGGCGCAGCATCCCGCCGGCAAGGCCGGCAGGTGGGCCAGGCGCTCGGCCGTGGTCAGCTTGGGGTAGCCGATATACAGCATGACCACCCCGGAGACGAACCACAGCGCCATGAACAGGCAGGCGACGATGCCCAGCCAGCGATGCCACAGGTACAGCTGGCGCTTCAGGCCCATCAGTAGCGCCACTGCACAGCGACTTCCAGGCTGCGCGGCTCACCCAGGTAGTACTGGGTGTTGGTCTGGTGAATGAAGCGGGCGTAGACCTCGTCGGTGAGGTTGCGCAGGCGGGCGCTGAGTTGCACGTGCTGGTCCAGGTCGTGGGTCATCGACAGCCCGTAGACGGTGTACGAAGGCACCCACTGGGTGTTGGCGGTGTTGGCGTAGACCGCCGAGACGTAGCGGGCGTCGGCGCCGACCTGCCAGCCCGGCGCCAGGTCGTAGGTCAGCCAGAGGTTGGCCACCCGGTCGGGGATGTTCACCGGATTCTTGCCCTTGCGCGAGTAAACCACGCCGCCGATGGTCTCGTTGAACTCGTCGTATTCGGCGTTGACCCAGCTGAAGTTGCCCGCTGCCAGCAGCTTGGGCGTGACCTTGAACGACGCCGCCAGCTCGATGCCGGTGGAGGTCTGCTGGCCGGCCTGCTCGGTGGTGTTGGGCACGGTCGAGGAGGGCACCGAGATGTTCTTGCGCACGATGCGGTAGGCCGCCGCCGTGGCCGAGCCGCGCCCGTCGAGGAAGTCGACCTTGCTGCCCACTTCCACCTGCCTGCCGGTGCTCAGGTCGAAGTCGCCGACCTGGCTGATCGACGCGCCGGTAAGCGAGCCCCCTGGCGGCTCGGCCGAGGTACTGTACTGGGTGTAAAGGCTGACATTGGAGGTCAGGTCATAGACCAGCCCCAGGCGCCCGGTGAAGGCATCCCAGCGCCGATTCAGCTTGGCCCGGGTCACGTGGTCGACCACGTCGAAGTCGATATGGTCGTAGCGCAGCGCGGTGACCAGCGACAGCTGGTCGGTCAGGCGGGTACGGTTTTCGACAAAGCCCGCAGTGGTGTCGGTGGTGGTGCTGCGCCCCTTGGCGCGTGGAGCGTCCATGCCAGAGATGTCGAGGAAGTGGTCAGATTTGAAATTGCTTGGGTTAATGGACAACGGGTAGGCGGTCTGCTGGTTGCGGTTGTAGTCCATACCGAACGCCCAGTCGCTGGCCAGGCCGAACAGCTGGCCCTGGTGGGTCAGCTCGACGCGGTTGCCGTTGACCTCCTGGTCGTGGCGCTGGCGGTAGCCGCCGGAGCGGGCGATGGCGGTGTTGCCGGGGGTGTAGCGGTACACCTCGAGGTTGCGGTAATCGCGCTGGCCGTTGTAGTGGTAGAAGGTGTTGCGCAACTGGTTGCTGTCGTCGATGCGGTAGTCGGTGATCGAGCGCAGCCAGCGGGTGCGCTGCTCGTAGCGGCCGTCCTCGACGTTGTAGTTGTCGAAACGGTGATGCTTGTCGATGTGCAGGGTGCCGCTGGCCGGTTGCAGCACCGGCGCGCCCCAGTAGGGGCTGTCTTCCTTCTCTTCGAGGTACTCGATGGCCAGGGTGTGCGACAGCTGGTCGTTGATGTCGCTGAGCAGCGAGAAGGCCAGGTTGCCGGCACCGTTCTCCTGGCGGTCGATGTAGCCATTGGTACTGGTGCGGCTGTAGTCGAGCCGCGCGTAGTGGCGCGGGCCGTCGCCGCTGTTGAGCGCCTTGTTGAAGCCGACCGAGGTTTCCATGGTGTCGTAGCGGCCGTAGCTGACGCGGCCTTCGAAGGTGTCCTCGTCGCGGTTGGCCAGCTTGGTGATCATGTTCAGGCTGCCGCCCACGGCGCCGCTGCCGTTGAGGAACGACGACGGCCCGCCGAGCAGTTCGACACGGTCGTAGATCCATGCCCCGACCGGGCGCCCGGCGGCGCCGTACTGCAGGTTGATGCCGTTGAACAACTGGCTGACCTGGGCACCGTTGAAACCACGGTACGACACGTAGCCGCCCCAGCCGGGCGGTGCCGAGGCGTTGACCCCGGGCAGGGCGTTGGCGGCGTCCTGGAAGTTGCGCGCGCCGATGCGTTCCATGGTCTTGCGGTCGGCGACGCTGACCGAGGCCGGGTTTTCGCGGGCGCTGAGGTTGAGCCGCGAGCCGCTTTCGATAGGCCGGTCGAGGTCCAGGGTGGTGGCTTCTTTGGTGGCGGCGGTGGCCGTGACGTTGCTGGCGGGCAGGGTCAGGGTGTCATCCTGCGCCCAGGCGCAGGTTGCGCTGCCAACGAGCAGCGCCAAAGTGGTCATGCGGAACATGCAAGGCTTCCTGGCTGAAATCGGTGGGCGCACGCCCGCTGCCGATCAGGCGGCACTCGGGCGTGGCGATGTCAGAACGCGAGAAGCGAAGCGGGGGAGGCGCGGGGATTGACCAGGGGCCAGCGCTGCTTGGGCAGGGTCGGCGCGGGTTGTCTGGGTAAGGGTTTGCTCGACTCCCCGGCGAGCAGGGCCAGCAGGCCGAAGAACACCGCCAGCAGGGTGGCGCTGAACAGGCTGGCGATCACGCAGTCGCCGCCGGCGGGCAGCACCGGGTCGGTGATGTCCTGGTCGCCCTTGAACACGCCGCTGCTGTCGGCCGCGCACCAGGCGGCGTCATCCAGGCCGGCCAGGCGAAAGCCTGCCATCTGTCCATGGCCCATGGCGCACAGCAACGAGCCGAACAGGATGCTGAAATACAGCACCCAGGCGACTTGCGATCGTGTGTGGCGGGCCAGCTTCATCGGCAAAGCTCGAAGGGAATGGGAATGGGTTAGGCGTGCGGATTCTACAACTTTTGACACATCTGACTAGAGTGTTCCGGCGATAAAAAACATTCGAAACGATTCGCTCGCCTCGCTTGACGCCCATTGGCCCCAGGTGTTCAGATGCCGACCGATTTCAGGTGCCCCATGCCGTCGCGCACGGGGTGAAACGGGAAACCGGTACGCGCTTCGCGCCAGTCCGGTGCTGCCCCCGCAACGGTATGCAAGTGATGCCTTCGACAGACCACTGTGGCCCGCGCGTCATGGGAAGGTGAAGACATCTAGGCTTTGCACGGAAAGTGCCTGCGCGACGATCATGCTGCGTTGAAAACAGGCTGGTGCGCCAGCCCGGTCGGAATGCTCATTGACAACCAGTCAAGTCGGGCGCGACCCCGGCCGTTCCTCGCCTGTTTTCGCCTTGCCTGATCGCCGCTCGGCGACTTTCCGTACGAACCCTTGTCTTGCGAGCCCGGAGACCGGCCTGGAATGTTGTAGGCAAACTCCTGCGGTGGGCGGGCATGGGCCGGTATTGGCGTGTGCGCGATCCGTGCTCCTGCGTGCTTCTGCGAAAGTCACTTTCGAGAAGAGCATGATTGCTGTGATTCACTCCCGACGTCGTTTCCCCAAGGCCCGGACCTTGTTCCTGGGCTGCCTGGCCAGCCCCCTGGCACTGGCCGAAAACACCCCCCTGATCCTCGACCAGCAGATCGTCGCCGCGCCGTCGGTGGAGTCGACCACGGTCGCCGCCATGGCCCAGTACGGCAGCAAGGTTGAGATCGTCAGCCGCGAGCAGATCGAGCGCGCCGGCCCCGGCGCCGACATCACCCGGGTGATGCAGATGTTCATCCCCGGCTTCTACGTCGCGCCGAAGAACGGCCCGTTCGACTACGGCACCTACTCGCTGCTCGGCGGGCGCAACGACGACACCCTGATCCTGCTCGACGGTGTACGCCTGAACAACCGCCTGTACGGCGGCCTGTACCTGGACACCCTGCCGGCCAACGCGGTGGAGCGCATCGAGGTGCTCAAGGGCGGCCAGAGCCTGTTGTTCGGCACCCAGGCCGTGGCGGGGGTGATCAATATCGTCACCCGCAGCCCGCAACGCCGTCAGGCTTCAGGTGAGGTCAACCTGGGCCTGGACAGCTTCGCCGGCAGCAGCAAGGACGCCCGCGTCGAGCGGATCTTCAGCAATGGCTTCGGCGACCTGGGCCTGCTGGCCTATGTCAGTCACAACGTCTCCGACGGTTACCAGCCGTTTCGCAACCGCGACTACAGCGGCAACGTCAGCGACAAGAAGCGCGGCTACGAGGTGACCACCTTCGGCGGCAAGGCGATCCAGGCCTTCGGCGACGATGCGCGGCTGGAGCTGTTCTACCAGTACACCGACGCCAACCTCGATTTCGCCCGACCGGTGAACAATTACAAGACCACCAATGACCGCGTGCAGCAGATCGCCACGGCCACCTTCGAACAGCGCATCAGCGAACGCCTGAGCTACTTCGTCAAGGGCCACGTCAACGACTGGGACACTCGCTACACGCGCATCAACAACCGCGCCGACGGCTCCCGCGACGTGGTCAACCACAACGACTACTGGGGCTTCACCGATTGGGGCGTGCAGGCCGAGGGCAAGGCCGAGCTCGACGGCGGCCACGTGCTGGTGTTCGGTTCCGACAACCAGTGGTTCAAGGGCCAGGACGACGTGCTGGTGATCGACGACAACGAGGCCCAGGCCAATGCGTTGTACGCCCAACTGCGGCCCAGGATCGAGGCCTTGCCCAACTGGCACCCGAGCCTCGGCCTGCGCCACGAGGCCATGAGCGGCGGCGACAGCGCCACCGTCGGCATGCTCACCTCGCTGTACGACCTGAACGACAACTGGCAACTGCGCGGCCAGTATGGCAGCGCCTACAAGTTGCCGAACGCCGAGCAGCTGTTCGTCAACGAGCCAGGCGACGAGATCGGCAACCGCGACCTCAAGCCCGAGAAGAGCCGCAATGCCGAGCTTGGCCTGGACTACCACGGCCTGCTGCTGGAGCGTGAATTCAGCGCCAGCGTCACCGTGTTCCGCCGCAAGATCACCGACTTGATCACCCTGGACGGCAGCCAGTGGGTCAACGGCCAGGGGCAGGTACAGATGCGTGGCTTCGAGGCCGATGCGCGTATCCAGCTCGACGACCAATGGAGCCTGCAGGCCGACATGACCCGCAACTTCACCGAGACGCGCACCGGGGCAACGATCAACGACGTGCCGAGTTTCTTCGCCCGTTCGCGGCTCGGTTACGAATCGGCGGACCGCAGGTGGGGGGCCGGGGGCGCCATTCGCTATATCCGCGACGTGGTCAGCTCCAAAGGCGTCGACTACGGCCATTACTCGGTGGTCGACGCCGATGCTTATCGCTACCTGGACGGCGCCCGCCAGCACCGGCTGAGCCTGCTGGTGGAGAACCTGTTCGACCGCGACTATGTCACCAGTCGGGCGAGTAACGTTGACAATCTCGGGCGGCCGTTCACCAGCGAACTGCGCTACACCTACACCTTCTGAGGGGCGTGAGCATGGACTACCAGCGCGTGTTGTTCGTCGGCCCCGGCCTGGGTGGCGGCTCGGCGGCGGAAGCTTTTGGCGCCGAGATTCGTGACCTGCGTGGCCACGAGGCGGGCCGGGATATCGTCGACACCCTGGAGGGGTTCGACGGGCTCTGGGCGGTGGTCCGCGAGGCCCTCGACCAGGGCGTGGAACGCCTGCTGGTGGTGGACCTGGAACCCACCTCGGACAGCGCCTACCTTGACTGGCTGCGCGATGAGCTGGGGCGCCTGGCGCAAGGTCGGGCCGGCGTCTGGGTCACGGCCCAGGCCCTGGGGCGGCGCGGCCTGGATGCGCGAGTGGCCTGTGCCAGCATCGGCGAACCTGTGCGCCACCTGGCGTGCGACCAGGTCAACGCGGTGGCCAGCGACCCGGACTGGTCGCGGGTACCCGAGCATGCCCGCCAGGTGTTCCTCTGCACCGGCCCACGCTGTGTACGGCGCGGCGCCTTGCCGCTGTGGAAACGCCTGCGCCGGCGGTTGCTGGAACGTGACCTGATCGAGACCCCGGGCGGCGTGCTGCTGACCCGCACCGGTTGCCAGTTTCCCTGCAACCTGGGGCCCGTGTTGACGGTGCACCCGGACGGCTGCTGGTATCGGGTACGTGATGATCGGGAGGTGGAGGAATTGGTGGAAACGCATCTGCAGGGCGCAAGGATCGCCGAAGGACTGTTGATCAAGGGAGGGGCGTGCGATGCGTAAAGCCTGGCTGCTGTCGCTGGCCTTGTGCTGTGGCACACCTGCCCTGGCCGGCAGCTATCGCAACTGCGGGCAGGACTGGCAACGGCCCGCTGCGGCGCCTGCGCGTATCGTCGCCCTCAACCAGCACGCGGCCGACGTGCTGCTCGCCCTCGGCGCGGGTCCGTCGATGGTCGGGGTGGCCTACCTGGACGACAACGGCGCCGCCTACAAGCAGGGCCGCTACCAGGGTGTGCCAGTGATTGCCCGGGAGTATCCGGCCAGCGAAGTGTTGTACGCGCAAAGGCCGGATCTGGTGGTCGGCGGATTCGCCACGGCATTTGGCGATGGGATCACCTCGCGCAGCAGATTGGCCGGCAACGGGATTGCCACCTACCTGCTCGAGTCGGCCTGTAACGGCCACTCGCTGGACTACTACGGCCATGTCCGGCGTGACCTGACTGTGTTCGGCGAGCTGTTGGGCAGACAGGCGAGGGCCCAGGCATTGATCGAGGCGATGGAGGCGGATTTGGCGCTGGCCAGGTCGATCGCACCGACCGGCAAGCAGCTGTCAGTGTTCTACTTCGACAGCGAGGTGCGGGGGCTGGACAGCGAGGGCGGACGCGGGCTCGTCACGCCGTTGCTGGCCGCCGCCGGGGCGCGCAATGTGCTTGCCGGGATCGACCAGTACCGCGTGACGATCAACCGTGAGGCATTGCTGAGCAGCGACCCCGACGTGATCCTGCTGGCCGACGCCCTGTGGTCGCCGGCCAGCCGCAAGCGTCAGTTGCTGACCCGCGACCCGGTGCTTTCGAGCCTGCGGGCGGTGCGCGAGAACCGCATGATCGATATCCCGTTCACCCAGCTGATGCCTACGCCGGCTAGCGGGCGGGTGGCCCTGGAACTGGCACGGCGGCTCAAGGAAATGGCTGTTCCATAGCAGGTCAGCCCTGATCACGGGGGCAAGTCGCATCGGCGCACCGCCGCTCCCACGCCAAACGGTGTGATTGGAAAGGGCTGTGCTACTCGCCGAGGACCAACTGCCGCGCCAGCTGGTTGTGACGCTCCAGTACCCGCGGCAAGTCAACGGTGGCGATGCGCCCGTCCTGAACCACCACGCGCCCGTTGATCACGCTGGTGTCAACATGGGTCGGGGTGCAGAACACCAGCGCCGCCAGCGGGTCGTGGAGGGCGCCGGCATAGGCCACATGGCCAAGGTCGAAGGCGACGAAGTCGGCGACCATGCCCGGTGCCAGGGCACCGATATCGTCACGGTTGAGTACCTTGGCGCCGCCCAGGGTGGCAATTTCCAGCGCTTCGCGGGCGGTCATCGCATCCGGGCCAAAGCCGACCCGTTGCAGCAGCAAGGCCTGGCGTACCTCGCCGATCATGCTGGCGCCGTCGTTGGATGCCGAACCATCGACCCCCAGCCCCACCGGCACGCCGTGGTCGCGCATCTTGCGGATCGGCGCTATCCCTGAGGCCAGGCGCATGTTCGAGCACGGGCAGTGGGCGACCCCGGTGCCGGTGCGGGCGAACAGCTCGATGCCGTGCTGGTCGAGCTGCACGCAGTGGGCGTGCCAGACATCGTGGCCGACCCAACCCAGGTCCTCGGCGTACTCGGCCGGGGTCATGCCGAACTTCTCGCGGCTGTAGGCGATGTCGTTGACGTTCTCGGCCAGGTGGGTATGCAGCGACACGCCGTACTCCCGGGCCAGGACCGCTGCTTCGCGCATCAGGTCGCGGCTGACAGAGAACGGCGAGCAGGGCGCCACCACCACGCGCCGCATCGAGCCATGGCTGGCGTCGTGGTAATCCTCGATCAGACGCTGGGATTCCTTGAGGATGTCGCTTTCCTTTTCCACCACCGAGTCCGGCGGCAGGCCGCCCTGGCTGCGGCCGACGCTCATGCTGCCGCGAGCGGCGTGGAAGCGCATGCCGATTTCCTCGGCGGCGTGGATGCTGTCGTCGAGCTTGCAGCCGTTGGGGTAGATGTACAGGTGGTCGCTGGAGGTGGTGCAGCCCGAGAGGATCAGTTCGGCCATGGCCGTCTGGGTCGAGACCGCGATCATCTCCGGGGTCAGTCGCGCCCAGATCGGATAGAGGTTGGTCAGCCAGTTGAACAGCTCGCCGTCCTGGGCCGCCGGCACCACGCGGGTAAGGCTCTGGTACATGTGGTGGTGGGTGTTGACCAGGCCCGGGATGACCACCTTGCCGGTCATGTCGAGGATCACGTCGGCGTTTTGCGGCAGCGTTTCGCTGGGGCCGACCTGGCGGATCACGTTGTCTTCGATGTACAGGCCACCGCGTTTGATTTCACGGCGTTCGCCGTCCATGGTCACCAGCAGTTCGGCGTTCTTGACCAGTAGGGTCTTGGGCATGTGTGTCCCCTCCCGTTTGGGATGTGTTTTCTGATTGTAGAGAGGCGCCTGGTGCATGGGCCGGGCGCACCAGGGCCGTCAGGCGCCGCGGCGTGGCCGGGCGTCGATGACAGGGGCGAACGGTTCACCGCGCACGTGCGAAGGCTGCGCCATGGCGGGCGCATCGGGCAGGTGGGCAGACGGTGACAAGGCGAATGCGGCAAGCGGCATTCGGGAAGGATGCCCGGTGAAGGCGGGCGGTAGTGGATGTCGCATGGCTTGAGCCTGTCGCAATACGCAACGGCGATGACCGTTGTCGTAGGCGCGAGGCAGTGTAAACAGAATTCGCTTGTTTTGTATACGATGGATTGTTTCATCTAACCGCGCCCTGCAATCGCTCCGGAAAAGTTCATGCAGTCTTGCATGGCATCATGCCACTATCTGGCTGTCTCGCGGCCAGCGGATATCTCGGGCCAGCACGTTCGCATGGGCTGATTACACTGTGGAAATCGCCACACGGGAGTAACTGGGATGGGCTGCGCGATGATGAGGCAGATGGCTGGACGGGTGTCCGCTCGAAGTAGACGGCCATGAACAACCGTGGCCGGAGCATTTCCCTGCAGTGGCTGGTGGCATTGGCGATCATGCTGGGCATGCTGGCACTGGGCGCGGCCCTGGCCTGGCAAGGCTACCTGGGCGTGCGCCAGGCCCTGGTGGCCGCCGCCGGCGATGCCGCCCAGCAGGTCGGCCGAACTATCGACGAGCGCGCCCGGCGCCTGGTCGACCCGGTGCAGAGCAGCATTCGCCTGCTGGCCTTCAGCCCGGCGTCGGGTACGTTGGCCGAGCGCCTCGAGCAATTGCCGCAACTGGTCGAGAGCCTGCGTGCCAACCGCATGCTCAGCGCCGCCTACGTCGGTTACCCCAATGGTGAATTCCTGCTGGTCCGCCGCTTGCGCGACCCGCAGCTGTTGCAGCGTTTCGCGGCACCGGCGGACACGGCGTTCCTGGTGCAGACCGTCACCCAGGGCGCCGATGGCGCGATGCAGGGCGAGTGGCGCTTCTATGACTCGCTACTGACCCTGTTGCAGCGCCAGAGCAAGCCCGACTACCAATACGATCCACGCCAACGGCCTTGGTTCATCGAAGCCAGCGCGCAGCCCGAGACCGTACTCACTCGTCCCTACGTATTCTTTACCACCCGCGAGATCGGCCTGACCATGGCCCAGCGCAGCGCCGAGGGCACGGCGGTGATCGGCATGGATGTCTCGGTCAATGACCTGGCCAGCGAGAGCCGCGACCTGCGCATCACCGCCGGCACCGAGATCGCCGTGGTCGACGATCAGGGCAACGTAGTGGCCTACCCGGACCTGCAACGGGTTGTCGTGCGCGAGGGTGAGAGCGTGCGCCTGTCGCGCATCGGCGAGCTGGGCATCGGCAGCCTTGCGCATATCTACGCCGACATGCCCCAGGGCGCGAGCCCGCAGCCGTACCAGGTCGAGGGGCAGACCTGGTACGGCATGCGCCTGCCGCTTACCTCCATGGCCGGGCAGGACCTGCAGGTGCTGATCGCCGTGCCGGCCCACGAACTGCTGGCCGGGGCGCGCAAGGTGCTGTTCGAGCAATTGCTCTGGGCCGTAGCCGTGGCAGCTGTGTTGTTGTTGCTTGGCGGGCTACTGGGCCGACGCATCGGCCGTCCGTTGCGCCGGCTGACCGAGCAGGTGCAGGGCCTGGCCAGTTTCGATTTCAGCCGTGAGGTGGGCGTTGTCTCGCGGGTCTGCGAAGTGCGTGAGCTGAGCCGGGTGCTGAGCCGTATGTCCGGCACCATCCGCAACTTTCAGGCGATCACCCTTACGTTGAGCCGCGAGACCCAACTCGAAAGCATGCTCGACGGCGTGCTCAATCACCTGGTGGCGGCAGCAGGCGTCAGTGCCGGTGCGGTGTATCTGTACGACGACAACAGCCGGTTGCGCCTGGCCGCCGCCAGTCGCGGCCATGACTACCCCGAGGAACTGACGCTACCTGAAGGCGAGCGGCAGGACCTGGCCAGCGCGGTGACCCAAGCCCTCGCATGGCAAGGGCGCAGCCTGGCGGTGGTGCTCAATGACCGCGGCCAGGCGCTGCTCGGCATCCTGGTGCTGCAACTCGCCGATGCGAACGCGGCCGTGGGCCAACCGTTCCAGCGCTTTGTCGAGGAACTGTCCGGTGCAGCCGCCGTGGCCATCGAGACCCGTCAGCTGGTCGAGGCCCAGCAACGCCTGCTGGACGCCATGATCAAGTTGTTGGCCGACGCCATCGACGCCAAGAGCCCCTATACCGGCGGCCATTGCGAACGGGTGCCGCAACTGGCGCAGATGCTCTTGGACCAGGCCGTGCAGGCTGACAGCGGCCCCTATGCCGACTTCAGCATGAGCGAGGCCGAGCGCTACGAATTCCGCGTGGCCGCCTGGCTGCACGACTGCGGCAAGATCACCAGCCCCGAATACGTGGTGGACAAGGCGACCAAGCTCGAGACCTTGTACAACCGCATCCACGAGGTGCGCATGCGCTTCGAGGTGCTCTGGCGCGATGCCGAAATCGCCTACTGGCAAGGCGTGGCCAACGGCGATGATGAGCCGGCGCTGCGGCGCACGCTGGAGGCATGCCGGGCAACCTTGCAGGAGGACTTCGCCTTCGTCGCCAACGCCAACATCGGTGGCGAGTTCATGCAGGAGGCCGACATCGAGCGCCTGCGCACTATTGGCCAGCGCCGCTGGCGGCGGCACTTCGACAACCGCCTGGGCATCTCCCGCGACGAGGCAGCGCGGTTCACCGACACCTCGGCGGCAACCTTGCCAGTGGACGAGCCACTGCTTGCCGACCGCGATGAGCACCGGGTGCCCTGGGGCGCTCGTACGCCGCCGGTGGCCAAGGACGACCCGCGCAACCACTGGGGTTTCGACATGCGCCTGCCGGCCCATGCCAGCAACCACGGCGAGCTGTACAACCTGTCGATCCGCCGCGGCACGCTCAACGACGAAGAGCGCTTCAAGATCAACGAGCACATCGTGCAGACCATCATCATGCTCAGCGCGCTGCCGTTCCCGCGCCAGCTCAGGCGCGTGCCGTCAATCGCCGGCAACCATCACGAGAAGCTGGACGGCAGCGGCTACCCGCGCAGGCTTGGCAAGGAGGCGCTGAGCATCCCCGAGCGGGTGATGGCGATTGCCGACATCTTTGAGGCACTGACCGCGGCGGACCGGCCCTACAAGGCGCCGAAGACCCTGTCCGAGTCGGTGAAGATCCTGGTGTTCATGGCGCGGGACAAGCATGTCGACGGGCAGTTGCTGCGCTTGTTCCTGAGTAGAGGGGTGTACCGGCAATATGCCGAGCGCTTCCTGCGCCCCGAGCAGATCGACGAACTGGACGTGGCGTACTGGCTGGAGCAGTTGCAGGGTTTCACGCCTGAGCAATCCACCTACACTCCTTGAGACCTGTTCGGCGGGATCTCTGGAGACATCCGATGGAAGCATTCTGGCAAGCCTTTTTGGCGACGTTGCACACCGAATTCGCCGATGTTGCCGACGAGCGCGAGGTCTCGCGGATCCTCATCCGCCTGCTGATGGCGGCCTTGCTGGGGGCGGTGCTGGGCTTCGAGCGCGAGAGCAAGGGCAAGTCGGCCGGCGTGCGCACGCACATGCTGGTGTCCATGGGCGCGGCCTTGTTCGTCCTGGCGCCGAGCATGGCCGGGGCGGACGAGCAGGCGTTGAGCCGGGTGATCCAGGGCATCGTCGCCGGTATCGGCTTTCTCGGCGCGGGCACGATTCTCAAGGGCAACGGCCGCGACACCAGTCACGTCAAGGGCCTGACCACCGCCGCCGGGCTATGGATGACCGCCGCCATCGGCACGGCTGCAGGGATGGGGCGCGAGGCCACGGCACTGATCAGCACGGTGCTGGCGCTGTTGGTGCTGGCAAGCATGCCGTTGCTGGTGGACAAGGTCGAAGGCGAGCATGAGGACAAGCGCGAGGAGGAGGAGGGCAGGAAGCACTGAGGGGAGCCGAAGCTCCCCTCATAAGCGTTGTTGCCTGCTCTTTTCTTATTATTGGAGACTGGCCTGTTGTTGTTTTTGTCGGCTGTCGTCTCTGCACTGCGGGGCCCCCAACCGGGGCCAAGAGCAAACGTATTTTTTTGAGCGCTGACCTGCGTTCATCCAACGTGATCCAACCTTGACTGCCGCTACCTCGGAGGTAGTTTTATTGTTCTTGCCAGGTTGCGGGGCCGGAACCCCTGGAATGCACGTCGACTCCAAAAAAATCTGCTTGCTACGCCTCTGCCGTGTTGTTCTTGTTATGTCAGAGCCGTTTACTGTTGTTTTTATTGGGTATCGCGTTTTTTGTTCTTGTTATGCCAAAAGATATAGCAGGTGGCGTGCCAACTTTTACAAACCCTTTAAAATCAATGGTTTGGTGATTTTGCAGAGTGGATTGGCACGTGAAAATTTGTCGAATTGTTTCCCTGTTACCCGATTTTCTTCTGCACAGCGTGTAGGCGGTAACACTCCACCCACACCTGTGTGACAACCGTGTGACTCAGCGAACGCCGCGGGCCTTCGCCACCCGCGAACCGGTGGCGCGCCCGAGCACTTCGCTGATACGCAGGCCCGCGGCGATGAGCTGGTCCAGGTCTATACCCGTGTCGATGCCCAGCCCTTGCAGCAGGTACACCACATCCTCGCTGGCGACGTTACCGGTGGCGCCCTTGGCGTAGGGGCAGCCGCCCAGGCCGGCCACCGAGCTGTCGAACACGCTGATGCCCTCGAGCAGGCTGGCATAGACGTTGGCCAGCGCCTGGCCATAGGTGTCGTGGAAGTGCCCGGCCAGTTGCGCGCGGGGCACCTGAGCCGAGACCACCTCGAACAGGCGGCGGGTGTCACCGGCGGTGCCGGTGCCGATGGTGTCGCCCAGCGATACTTCATAGCAGCCCATGTCGTGCAGGGCCTTGGCCACTGGTGCCACCTGCTCGGCGCTGATGCGTCCCTCGTAGGGGCAGCCGAGCACGCAGGAGACATAACCGCGCACCCGCACACCCTGGCTGCGGGCGGCCTCCATGATCGGCTCGAAACGCTTGAGGCTGTCACTGATCGAGCAATTGATGTTGCGCTGGGAGAACGCTTCGGACGCCGCCGCGAACACCGCCACTTCCTTCACCCCGGCGGCCAGGGCATCCTCGAAACCGCGCAGGTTGGGCGCCAGCGCCGCATAGGTGACCCCCTCGCGCTGACGGATACCGGCGAACACTTCGCCGGAGCCGGCCATCTGCGGGACCCATTTGGGCGAGACGAAGCTGCCCACTTCTATGTAGGCGAGCCCGGCGTCGGTGAGGTCGTCCACCAGGCGCACCTTGTCGGCGACGCTGATGGGCTGGGCTTCGTTCTGCAGGCCGTCGCGCGGGCCGACTTCGACCAGGCGGACATTCTTGGGCAATGACATGGCGGGCTTCCTGTGGCGGATCAACGGTGGGTGTGCGGCGGGTTCAGGGTGGCGGCCAGGGCCTGCTCGCAACGCTCCTGGGCGGTGTCCAGCTCCAGGTGCATCTGCTGGATGTCGAGCATCTGCTGTTCGAGCTGGGCGCGGCGTTCGGCGATCTTCGCCAGCATGCTGGTGAGCTGTTTCTGGTTGCCGCCGGAGGGGTCGTAGAGTTCGATCAGTTCACGGCATTCGGCCAGCGAGAAACCGATGCGCTTGCCGCGCAGGATCAGTTTGAGCGTGACCTTGTCGCGGGCCGAGTAGATGCGTTCCAGGCCGCGTCGTTCAGGGCTGAGCAGACCCTGCTCCTCATAGAAGCGGATGGCGCGGGTGGTGATGTCCAGTTCGCGGGACAGGTCGGAAATGCTGTAGGTCTGGCTGCTCATGCTTGCGCTCGGGGGAGGGAATGCGAGTAACCTAATGCCAGGTTGACGTATACGTCAAGCAAGGGTTGCGCTCGCCGGCCCGTTCAGGCATTCACGGACTTGCGGTAGGCCTTGGGCGTCTGCCCGTCGAGCCGTTTGAAGAACCGCGCAAAGTAGGTCGGGTCGCTGAACCCCAGGCTGTCGGACAACTGGCCGATGCTCATGCGCGTGTAGGCAAGATTGCGCCGTGCTTCGAGCAGCAGGCGCTGGTGGATCACCTGCAACGCCGATTGCCCGGCCAGTGCCCGGCACAGCTGGTTCAACAGCAGGCTGGTGATGCCCAGGCGCGCGGCGAAATCGTCCACGGCAAGGTGCTCGCGGTAATGCGCCTCGACCAGGCGCAGGTAACGGCCGAGCAACTGCTGGTCCCGTTCGTCCTGGCTGCGCGCTGGCAAGGCGGCTTGCTGGCGGTTGATCCACACCATCAGCGCGGTGACCAGTGCCTGCAGCATGGGGCCGCGGGCCGGGGCGCAGCCCTGGTACTCCTGCTGCAGCGTGTCGATCAGGCCGTGCAGGCGCACGCGGTCCTTGCCCAGCGGGTAGCACCGCGCCGCCGCCAGCACGCTCAGGGGGGCGCCGAGGCGCTTTTCCAGATCGACCACCAAGGCCGTGCCGAACGTCAGCACATGCCCCTGGATATCGGCACTGAAGCGAAAGCCATGGACAGTCAGCGGCGGCACCACCTGGATCGCCGCCTCGCGAATCACCCGGCGCTCGCCCTCGATCTCCACCTGCACCTCGCCGTGTTGCACATAGAGCAGCTGGAACAGTTCTGCGTGCCGGTGCGGCTTGATCTCCCAGTGGTGCAGACGGCTGCGTGCCGGGATCGACTCGCAGTGCAGCAGGTCGGTATCCGGCCAGGCACGGTGCTCGCCATACAGCTGGAACAACGGGATGCCGGGAAGGGGGCTGTGCATGGGGTGGGACCTGTCCGTTAATCGAACGAATTTCAGGAAAGTGCAGTTTTCAAAGCGGATTTCGCACGTTCTGCACATTTTTCAGCAGTAAAAATACAGGTGCAAACCCTAACAGCAGATGTGCGGCCATTGCCAGTGCAAAGCCGGCATCGTCATCGTGAGACAACAACAATGAAAACTCAGGTTGCAATCATCGGCGCCGGCCCGTCCGGCCTGCTGCTCGGCCAGCTGCTGCACAACGCCGGCATCGACACGCTGATCGTCGAGCGTCAGACCCCGGACTATGTGTTGGGGCGCATCCGTGCCGGCGTGCTCGAACAGGGCACGGTCGAGTTGCTGCGCGAAGCCGGCGTGGCCCAGCGCATGGATCGCGAAGGGCTGGTCCATGAAGGGGTCGAGTTGCTGGTCGATGGCCATCGCCAGCGTCTTGACCTCAAGGCACTGACCGGTGGCAAGACGGTGATGGTCTACGGCCAGACCGAGGTCACCCGCGACCTGATGCAGGCTCGCGAGCAGAGTGGGGCGCCGATCATCTATGCGGCCAACAATGTCCAGCCCCATGACATCGAGGGGCCGCGGCCTTACCTGACGTTCGACAAGGACGGTCGCCAGCACCGGGTGGAGTGCGATTACATCGCCGGCTGCGATGGCTTCCATGGCGTGGCCAGGCAGAGCATCCCGGCCAGCGTGCTGAAGGTGTACGAGCGGGTCTATCCGTTCGGCTGGCTGGGACTGCTGGCCGATACCCCGCCGGTCAACCATGAGCTGATCTACGCCCATCACGAACGCGGTTTCGTGCTGTGCAGCCAGCGCTCGCAGACGCGCAGCCGCTACTACCTGCAGGTGCCACTGCAAGAGCGGGTGGAGGACTGGTCCGATGAACGCTTCTGGACCGAGCTCAAGGCGCGGCTGCCACAGGCGGTGGCCGAGCAACTGGTGACCGGGCCTGCGCTGGAGAAAAGCATCGCGCCGCTGCGCAGCCTGGTGGTCGAGCCGATGCAGCATGGCCGTCTGTTCCTGGTCGGCGACGCCGCCCACATCGTGCCGCCCACCGGCGCCAAGGGCCTGAACCTTGCGGCCTCGGACGTCAACTACCTGTACCGGATCCTGGTCAAGGTCTACCGCGAGGGGCGCACCGACCTGCTGGCGCAGTATTCGCCCATGGCGTTGCGGCGGGTATGGAAGGGCGAGCGCTTCAGTTGGTTCATGACCCAACTGCTGCATGACTTCGGCGAACACCAGGATGATTGGGACCGTAAGATGCAGGCGGCCGATCGCGAGTACTACCTGGGGTCGGCGGCGGGGCTGGCGAATATCGCCGAGAACTATGTAGGGCTGCCGTTCGAGGCTGTGGAATAACCGGCGCGTCAGCGGCGCCTGGGGCTTTCCAGCAAGGCGACCATCTCGCGATAACCGCGTTGGCGCGCATGCTCCAGCGCGGTCACGCCGTCCTTGTCGGCAATGAGCGGGTCCGCCCCGGCCGCCAGCAACTGGCGCACGATTTCCACATGCCGCGGGCCGCCATCGCCGAGGATCACCGCCTCGAGAAGCGCGGTCCAGTGCAGGCGGTTGAGGTGGTTCACATCGACACCGGCCGCGATCAGCAACTGCACGGTGCTGACATGCCCGCGTTCGGCGGCCGGGATCAGCGCGGTACCACCGTAGCGGTTGGTGCTCTTCAGGTCGGCGCCATGGGCCAGGGTCAGGCGCAGGATGTCGTCCAGCCCCCGTGCGCCCGCGTACAGGTAGGGGCTGTCGTTGATATTGTCCTTGGCGTTGACGTCCGCGCCGGCCTCGATCAGCACCTTGGCGGCTTCCACTTCATTGGCGTGGGTGGCCACCAGCAACGCGGTCTGGCCCTGGTCGTTGCGGGTATCGGCCTGCGCGCCCCGGTCGAGCAGTTGGCGCACGGCAGGGGCATCGCCGCGGCGGGCGGCATCGAGCAACGCTGTGTTCATGGCGGGGGT
Source organism: Pseudomonas sp. TE6288 (assembly GCF_054062095.1). Classification (NCBI taxonomy): domain Bacteria; kingdom Pseudomonadati; phylum Pseudomonadota; class Gammaproteobacteria; order Pseudomonadales; family Pseudomonadaceae; genus Pseudomonas; species Pseudomonas sp. TE6288. The sequence goes on along the minus strand of NZ_JBSSEW010000001.1, from coordinate 363,330 downwards.
CTCGGCGTGGCTGGCAAGGCTGGTGGACAGGGTCAGCAGCAAGGCGGTGAGCGGCAGGCGCATGGGGGCGGCTCCTGATAGGACGAGGGTCCATGCTAGGGGGCCTGTGTTTGTAGCAGAAGTGAATAATCTGGATGGAACCCAGTGTATTTGCGCATGTTGCCGGGTATCGGTGCCCGTGGTAGAAGTCAGGCTTGTCATTCAGAAGTCGAATATCAAGATGTCTGCCAGCGTAAAACCAAATAGGGCCTTGTTCGACCTCGACCTGTTGCGCGCCATTGTCGTGGTGGCTGACTGCGGCAGTTTCACCACCGCCGCGGCGCGCCTGCATTCCACGCAGTCGACCATCAGCCAGAAGGTCCGCCGCCTCGAGGACATGGTCGGCCACCGCCTGCTGGTGCGTGGCAACCGCGATGTGCTGCCCACCGATGCCGGGCAGACCCTGCTCGGTTATGCCCGGCACATGCTGGCCCTCAACGACCAGATGCTCGAGGCGTTGGCCGGGGCCATGGTCGGGGTAACCGTGCGCCTGGGCGTGCCGGAGGATTTCGTCGGCGGGCGCACCACCAATGCGTTGTCCGCGTTCAGCCGGCAGCATCCCCAGGTCAAGCTGGAAGTCACCAGCGGGCTGTGCCGCGATCTCAGCCAGGCCTATGACAACGGCGAGCTCGACCTGGTGCTGCTCAAGCAGCGGCGCAACAGCCGCGAGGGCGTGGCCTGCTGGCCGGAGCGCCTGCAATGGATCGACAGCGCGCGCATGCCGTCCTTCGATCTCGACCCGATTCCCTTGGTGACCTTTCCGCCACGCGGGCTGTACCGCGATGACATGATCAGCGCGATCGAAGGCATGGGCCGGCGCTGGCGCATCAGCTTCACCAGCTCGAGCCTCAGCGGTATCCAGGCGGCGGTGGCCGACGGCATGGGCATCAGCCTGCTGCCGCCGCGGGCAGCGCTGCTCGAGCACCGGGTGCTGGGCATCGAGCAGGGGCTGCCGGAGGTGGACAGCTACGAAATCGTCATCGTGCACCGGCCCACGGCGGATGTGATGGTCAAGGCACTGGCCGAGGTGTTGACGGAGTTGCTGGCGGTGCAGGCGATCTGATCCCGCCGGAACTCAATCCTTGCAGCAATGCGGCTTGTCACTGGCACTTTCATAGCGATCATGATGCCGCACCCAGTCCATCGTCCCGTCCTCGTTGCGCCCGAGGGGCGCCAGGTCGAGGAAGTTGTACGCGTTGACCAGGATGTCCAGCCCGCGGGCATAGGTGGAATAGGTGTGGTACAGGCTGCCGTCGCTATCCCGGTAGAACGCGCTGAGCCCGGGCAGCTCCGTTTCGTCGCCGGTGTAGGGTTCGTAGTTGTACTGGGCGCTGCCATCGGTGGCGACAGTGACGCCGAAATCCTGGTTGAAGCGGCTGCCGTGCGAGGAAAACCATGGGAAGTGCCAGCCCATGCGCCGGCGGAACGCCTGGAACTCGGCAAAGGGCGCCCGCGAAACCGCCACCAGGGAAACATCGTGGTGGGCCAGGTGCAGGTTGGCGCCGTCGAAGTGGTCGGCCAGGAACGAGCAGCCCGGGCAGCCTTCGTGCCAGCCGTCGGCGAACATGAAGTGATAGACCAGCAACTGCCTGCGTCCGGCGAACAGCTCGCCCAGGCTTAGATCGCCGTCCGGGCCCTGGAAACGGTAGTCCGGCTCCACCGCTACCCAGGGCAGGGCGCGGCGGGCGGCGGCGAGCTCGTCGCGTTGATGGGTGAAGGCTTTCTCGTGCAGCCAGAGCTGGTGCCGGGCAGCGAGCCATTGGCTACGGGTTGCCACGGTGTGTTTGGGAGTGGGATGGCTCATGGGCGTGACTCCACGCTTTGGGGTTCATCCCGTAGTCGGGTGGCCTTTGGGTAATTCGACAGGTTTTTATCCGTTATCGACGAATGGTTCATCCACTGTTTGCTCTTGCTCTTGCTCTTGCTCTTGCTCTTGCTCTTGCTCTTGCTCTTGCTCTTGCTCTGCTTTTGCTTCTAAGCGCGCGATAGTTCAGGCGACACAAATTGCGACTTCAGGAGGCCGAACGGAGGGCTTGCGCAGGGAGGTGACGGGCATGGATGCCCGTCAAGCGCCGATCAGGCCATGGATGGCCCGTCGGCGCGTCCTCCCGGAGCGAGCCCGGAGTGAGGGGACCCCGGAGCGAAGCGTAGGGGCCGGATGAATGGAGCGAGGATTTTTTGGTCCCTTTTTGATCCTTCAAAAAGGGACCCGCCGTAAGGGCGGAAAGGTGATTATGCGTCACCATCGCAACTGAATGCGCATATAGCTTTCAAAACGCTCACTGTGTAAGTCAAATTCAAATTCAAATTCAAATTCAAATTCAAATTCAAATTCAAATTCAAATTCAAATTCAAATTCAAATGCGATTGGTGTGGGTTTTCACAGTTGTAAGCGCATTCATTTACTATACTGACGCATAGTCACCTTTTCGCCCTTACGGCGAGTCACTTTTTGTCAAACGCGACAAAAAGTAACCAAAAAACGCTGCGCTCCGTTCATCCGGCCCTACGCTTCGCTCCGGGTCCCCTCACTCCGGCCTTGCTCCCGGGAGGACCGCGCTGAACGCCCCATCCTGGGGCGCAGCGCTTGACGGGCATCCATGCCCGTCACCTCCCTCCGCAAGGCCTGCGTTCGGCCTCCTGAAGTCGCGAAGTTACGGGCGGCGCTTGCACTGGCGCAGCTGTCGCTAGTGAGTTTGAAACTAATCTTGAGATCAAGATCAAGATCAAGATCAAGATCAAGATCAAGATCAAGATCAAGATTAAAACCTCATATATTGCAACGCTGTTTTGCCGGAGGCTGACTGGGTTGCGTATATCTGCGCAGGGCCACGAACCACTAATGCAGGATCTGCTTCAAAAACGCCTGTGCCCGCGCCGTCCTGGGCTGCCCGAAGAACACTTCCGGTGAAGAGTCCTCAATGATGTGCCCACCTTCGAGAAACAACACCCGCTCTGCCACCTGTCGGGCAAAGCCCATCTCGTGGGTCACGCAGAGCATGGTCATGCCGGTGCCGGCCAGTTGCACCAGCACGTCCAGTACCTCGGCCACCATCTCCGGGTCGAGTGCCGAGGTCGGCTCGTCGAACAGCATGATCCTCGGCTTCATGCACAACGCCCGGGCGATCGCCACCCGCTGCTGCTGGCCGCCGGAGAGCTGGCTGGGGTACTTGTGCGCCTGGCTTTCGATCCCGACCTTGCTCAGGTACGAGCGCGCCCGTTCCTCGGCGTCCCGCCGTGACAGGCCGCGCACGCTCATCGGTGCCAGCAGGCAGTTGTCGAGCACGCTCATGTGCGGGAACAGGTTGAAGTGCTGGAACACCATGCCGATTTCGCTGCGCACCTGGCTGGCTTGGCGGCCAGTGCTGGCAAGGTCGGTGCCGGCCACGCGGATGCTGCCCTGCTGGGCGATCTCCAGGCGGTTGATGCAGCGGATCAGCGTCGACTTGCCCGAGCCCGACGGGCCACAGAGCACGATTCGTTCGCCCTCGCGCACCGACAGGTCGATATCGTGCAGCACATGGAACGCGCCGTAATGCTTGTTCAGGCCCTCGATACGGATCAGCTCCGGGCGCGGGTCGGGGGCAGGGTGCAGGCTGGCAAGGCTCAAGGGTGCGGTCATCTTGTTGTTCTCCCGCTCAAGGTTCAGGCGAAGCGTGCGGCGCTGTAGGGCGCAGGGTCGGTGAAGGGGCGCTCGCCGGTCATCAGCTCCGCCAGCAGGCGGCCACTGACCGGGCCCAGCGTCAGGCCATGATGGGCATGGCCGAAGTTGAACCACAGGTGCTTGTGCAGCGGCGCCGGGCCGATCACCGGGCGCATGTCTGGCAGGCAGGGGCGACGGCCCAGCCAGGGCTTGTCGTCCAGGCGCTCGCCCAGGGCCGGGAACAGCTTGCGCGCCAGGGCCTCGCAGCGGCGCAGCTGGATCTCGTTGGCCGGGGCTTCGCTGGCGGCGAACTCGATGCCGGTGGTCAGGCGCACCCCCCGGGCCATCGGCGCCAGGACATAGCCGCCCTGGGTGTCGCAGATCGAGTGACCCAGTTCGGCGCCGTCGCGGGTCGCGTAGTGCATGTGATAGCCGCGCTTGATCCCCAGCGGAAAGTGGTAGCCCAGCCGTTCATAGAGGTCGGCCGACTGCGGGCCGAGGCAGGCCACCACCTCGTCGGCCATCACCGTGCCCCGGCGGCTGTCCACCTGCCAGCCGCCCTCGACCTGGCGCAGGCTGCGCGCATCGCCGTAGAGGAACTGCCCGCCACGCTGGACGAACAGCGCGGCGTAACCACGGGTCAAGCCGCCGGGGTTGCTCACGGTCTTCGGATCGAGCCAGTGGATGCCACCGATCACCCCACCGTCCAGTTGTTGCTCGCGGGCCTGCAGTTGCTCGCGTTCGAGGATCTCGTAGCGCAGGCCGTAGCGGGCCAGGCCTTGAAGGTCGTGCTTGGCCTGGGCGAACAGCGCGGCGTCGCGGTACACCTCGATCCAACCCTTGGCTTGCACCAGCCCTTGCAGGCCGGCGGCTTCGATCAGCACATCGTGTTCCTCGACGCTGCGCTGCACCAGCGGCAGCATGTCGGCGGCGGCCTTGGCCAGGCGCCCGGGAGCGGACTGGCGCCAGTAGCTGAGCAGCCAGGGTGCGGCCTTGGGCAGGTGGGCAAGGCTGTAGCGCACGTCGGGCTGGCGGTTCAGGCCATAGCGCAGCAGGGCGCTGTACTGGCGCGGGAAGGCATAGGGGATCACGCTGGAACGCTCGATCAGCCCGGCGTTGCCATGGCTGGTGCCGCTGCCTGGCTCGTCGCGGTCGATGAGGATCACCTGGCGTCCGCGGGCCTGCAGATGCAGGGCGGTGCTGACGCCGACGATGCCGGCGCCCAGGACGATGGTCTGGCAATGCATGGAAGATTTCCTTCAGTCAGTTCAGGTGGCGGCCCAGGCGGGCTTCCAGGTGTTTCAAGGTGCGCCGGACCACCTCGACGATCAGCAAGTAGAGCACTGCCGCCCACAGGTAGATCTGGAAGTCGAAGCTGCGCGAGAAGGCCAGCTTGGTCACCCCCATCAAGTCGTAGATCGTCACCAGCGAGGCAATGGCGCTGGCCTTGATCATCATGATCAGCTCGTTGCCCAGCGGGCCTATGGCTACCAGCAGCGACTGTGGCAGGACCACCTTGAAGAAGGTGGTCGAGCGCTTGAGGTTGAGTGCCTTGGCCGCCTCGTACTGGCCCGGCGCGACCGCCATCAGGCTGGCGCGGAAGATCTCGGCCTGGTAGGCCGCCGTGTTGAGGGTGAAGGCGAGCAGGGCGCAGTACCAGGCCTCGCGGAAGAACCACCAGAGGCCCAGCTCCTGCCAGAAACCCTTGAGCGAACCCAGCCCGTAGTACAGCAGGAACAGCTGGGCCAGCAGCGGTGAACCGCGGAAGAAGTACACGTAGCCAGCCGCCAGGCGCCGCAGCACGCGGCTGGGTGACATGCGCGCCAGCGCCAGGAGCATGCCCAGCAGCGCGCCGAGGGTGAACGAGATCGCCACCAGCTTGGCGGTGACCAGCAGGCCATCGACGAAACGCGCGCCGTAGCGGTCCAGCAAGTCCGGGTCGAGCACGTAGGCCAGCAGTTGCTCCAGGCTCATGGGCGGGCTCCTTGCAGGTGGCGATTGCTGCGCCGCTCGAGCAGGGCAAAGACCCTGCCCGACAGCGCCGAGAACAACAGGTAGACCAGGCAGGCCACCCCGTAGAACAGCATCGGTTCCTTGGTCACGCTGACCGCCAGGTTGGTCTGGCGCATCAGGTCGATCAGCGAGATGGTCGAGACCAGCGAGGTGTCCTTGAGCAGGCTCAGCCAGTTGTTCGACAGGCCCGGCAGGGCGATGCGCGTCAGTTGCGGCAGCACCACCTTGAAGAACCCGGTGCGCTTGCCCAGGCCCAGGGCCGCGCAGGCCTCCAGCTGGCCCTTGGGCAGGGTCTTGAAGGCCATCAGCCAGATCTCGCTGGAGAACGCGGCGAACACCAGGCTGAAGGCGGCCATGGCGGCGAGGAAGGTGTTGATCAGCACCTCGCCTTCATAGCCCAGCGCGGCGAGGAGCTTCTGCGCGGCGATCTGGCAGCCGTAGTAGATGATCAGCAGGGTGAGCAGTTCGGGCAGGCCGCGAAACACCGTGGAGAAGAGGGTGGCCCAGGCCCGCGGCAGGCGTTTGCGCGAGCGCGCGGCGAGCGCCACCAGCAAGCCCAGTGGCAGGCCGATGGGCAGGCAGGCCAGGGCCAGCGACACGGTCACCAGCGCGCCGGCCAGCAACGCCTGGCCCCAACCGCCGCTGGCAAAGGAAAGCAGGGAGAGTTGATCGAGCATGGCTAACCCCCAGGAAACAGGTGCCCTGGTGGGAGCGGGCTTGCCCCGCGATGGCGTGGTTCACTGATCAGGCGCCATCGCGCGGCAGGCCGGCCTCCACGAGATTACTGGTAGATGTCGAAGGCGAAGTACTTGCTCGCGATCTTCTGGTAGGTGCCATTGGCCACGATCGCCGCCAGCGCCTCGTTCAGCCGCGTGCGCAGGGCCTGGTCGTCCTTGCGCACGGCAATTGCCGCGTCGGCCTCGGTGCCGTCGACATCGCCGAGGATCTTGCAGCAGTCCTTGCCATTCTTGTTCAGCCATTCGTGCAGCGGGAACTTGTCGGCGATCACCCCGTCCAGGCGCCCTGCGGCAAGGTCGGCGTTGGCTTCGTCAAGGGTCGGGTACAGCTTCACGTCCGCGCCGGCCTTGCCGTATACGTCCTCAGCGTAGATCGCCTGGGTCGAGGCGGATTGCGCGCCGACCGTGTAGCCCTTGAAGTCGGTCTGCGCGTCGCTGATCGGGCTGTCCTTGGCGACGGCCACGGTCAGTGGGGTGCGGTAGTAGTGGTCGGTGAAGGCGATCTTCCGGCGCCGTTCCTCGGTGTCGATCATCGAGGCCACCACCGCATCGTACTTGCGCGCCATCAACGCCGGAATGATGCCTTCCCAGTCCTGGGCCACCAGGGTGCACTCGACCTTCATCTGTTCGCACAGGGCATGGGTGATGTCGATGTCGAAGCCGTGCAGCTTGTTGTCGGCATCGACGTAATTGAAGGGGGGATATGCCCCTTCAGTGGCAAAGCGCAGGGTCTCGGCACTGGCGTGGCCCGCCAGCAGCAGGGCGCACGCACCCACCACAGCCATGGTTCCTTTCATCTCGCACCTCGGTCATCGCACTCTTGCTATTGTTGTTTGCCCGCCGGCCACGAGGTGTAGCCGACGAACTCGTTATGTAGAGCGGCAGTTGCTTCCAAGCGTTTTTCAACATCCGGTCCGAGCTGCTTGCAGACCTCGTTGACCATCAGGTGCACCCACGACAGCATGGTCGCGGTGGATTCCCAGAACAGGTTGAATTCGGTGGGGATGCGGAACACCTCGTCGGCTTCGGCATCAGCCCAGTCACAGAAGGTGTCGGTGACCAGGGTCACCGGAATGCCCAGCGCACGCGCCTTGTGGCACAGCTGCTGGGCGTGGCGCGAATAGCGGCGCGCCTCGAACACCACTAGCGCGCAGTCCTGCGGGCGCCCCAGCAGTACCTCGCCGAAATGCCCGGCGCTGCCATCGACCAGTTGCACGCCGTCGCGCAGGTACTGCAGCAGGTGGCTCATGCACATGGCCACGCCACGCTCGGTCTGAAAGCCGGCGACGAATACCCGGGGTTTGTCGGCCAGGCGCCGAGCGACCTGTTGCCAGGTTTCGCCGCGGCTGTACTCGTGCACGCGCACCAGCGCGGCCATCTCCAGCTCCAGGCTGCCTGAGCGCTGGTCGTCCTCGGGTTGCTGGCGAAACGCCTGCAGGCGGTCGCCGGCCAGCCACGGGCCGTCGCCCAGGTCGTTCTGCAGGTCGTGCTTGAGGGCCTTGAGGTGGGCATAGCCCAGGGCGCGGCAGAAGCGGCCGACGCTCGATTCGCTCACGCCCAGCTTGGCGGCGATGCTGGCCGAGGTCTGGAACGGCAGCTCATGGAGGTTGGCGAGCATGTAGCTGGCGATCTGGCGGCCCGAGGCGGCAGCGGTGTGCAAGCTGCTTTCCAGGCGTTGCTTGATCGATTGGCTCATGGTCGGTTCCGGCTGATTTCTGGCGTGGAAGCCAAAATGGCTGTTTTCTGTCATCAAGTCAATAATTGACAGATAGCTGTCATTGGCGGGAAAGTCTGTGCAGTTGCGCTGTAGCGATTCCAATTCCAAGAAAGGAGCTCCAGATGTCTTCACCTTCCACCGGCCCTGTCGTGCGCGTGCCTTTTACCGAACTGCGGGCGTTATTGCAGTCGATCTTCGCGCGGCATGGCTGCAGCGCGGCGGTGGCCGCCGCGCTCGCCCACAACTGCGCCAGCGCCCAGCGTGACGGTGCCCACAGCCACGGGGTGTTCCGTATTCCCGGTTATGTCTCGACCCTGGCCAGCGGTTGGGTCGATGGCCGCGCCGAGCCGCAGGTAACCGACCTGGCGCCGGCTTATGTGCAGGTCGATGCCAAGGGTGGGTTTGCCCAGCCGGCCCTGGCCGCCGCCCGCGCGCTGTTGGTGGAGAAGGCGCGCACGGCCGGCATCGCGGTGCTGGCGATCCATAATTCGCACCATTTCGCCGCGCTGTGGCCGGATGTCGAGCCATTCGCCGATGAAGGCCTGGTGGCCCTGAGCGTGGTCAACAGCATGACCTGCGTGGTGCCCCATGGCGCGCGCAAGCCGTTGTTCGGCACCAACCCCATCGCCTTCGCCGCGCCTTGCGCGGGGCACGACCCGATCGTCTTCGACATGGCCACCAGTGCCATGGCCCATGGCGACGTGCAGATTGCCGCCCGGGCCGGCGAACAGCTGCCGCCGGGCATGGGCGTGGATGCCGCCGGCCAGCCGACCAACGACCCCAGGGCGATTCTCGAAGGGGGGGCCTTGCTGCCGTTCGGCGGCCACAAAGGCTCGGCGCTGTCGATGATGGTCGAACTGCTGGCGGCAGCGCTGACGGGGGGCCATTTTTCCTGGGAGTTCGACTGGTCCGGGCATCCGGGGGCAAAGACCCCATGGACCGGGCAGTTGCTTATCGTGATCGACCCCACCAAGGCGCAAGGTGAGCGTTTTGCCCAGCGCAGCCGCGAACTGGTGGAGCAGATGCAGGAAGCGGGGCTGACGCGCATGCCGGGGGAACGGCGCTACCGTGAGCGTGAAGTGGCACTGCGCGAGGGCGTGGGTTTGACCGAAGGGGAGTTGGCCGAGTTGCAAGCGCTGGCTGGCTGAACCCGCTCTTTTGTCAATCGGGGAGTCAGGCGCCTGAGCGGCCTGGCTCCCTAGTGTGGTGTTTTGCAAATACGACCAATAAATCGCGAGTGTTTTTTGCGCTCAGGCAAGGCGTCGCGACGAGTCGTAGCCCAGCTACGGCGAGGAGCGACAACGCCGCATGAGCGCAAAAAGCGCCGCGAGTTATGGTCGTTATTTGTGAAACACCACACTAGCGTTGAACCCTTCTGCTCCTGCCGTTGTCCCCCCTTCCCATGTCAGCCCGCCCCCCCGCGATCCATTAGCGTTCCGAGCATTTCCGACTGGCAAAAGCAGGATGCTTACCAATGCTCTTCAGCGAACTCATGGCAGCGCTTTCCACCCGTGCGATCCGACTCCAGCGCGAGGAGGCCGACCTGATCGTCGAGGGCGATGACGACACCCTCGATGACGCGCTGTGGGACGCATTGGCGGCGCACAAGCCAGCGCTGCTGGAGATGCTTGCGGGCCTGGAGGATGGCTGGCTGAGCCCGGCGCTGCGCATCACCCCCGACATGCTGCCCCTGGCCGGGCTCGACCAGGCCGCCATCGACCGCATCGTCGCCACGCTGCCCGGGGGCGCGGCGAATCTGCAGGACATCTACCCGTTGGCGCCGCTGCAGGAAGGCATGCTCTACCACCACCTCACGGCCGCCGAGGGTGATCCCTATGTGCTGCAGGCGCAGCTGCGTTTTGCCAGCCCGGCGCACCTGCAGGCGTTCGCCGAGGCGCTCGACTGGGTGATCCAGCGCCATGACATCCTGCGCACGGCACTGGCCTGGGAATACCTGGACCAGCCGCTGCAGGTGGTGTGGCGCAAGGCGCCCCTGGCTTGCGAGGCAGTCGGAAGCCTGGACGGTGACGAGCCGCTGGAGCAATTGCGCGCCCGTTTCGACACGCGTCATTACCGCATGGACCTGGCCCAGGCCCCCTTGCTGCGGCTGGTGCATGGCCAGGATCGCGACGGCCGGGTACTGGGCTTGCTGCTGTTCCACCACACGGTCATGGACCACACCGGCCTGGACATCGTGCGCCGCGAGATCCAAGCCTATCTCGCAGGTGATGGCGAGCGGTTGCCAGCGCCGGTGCCGTTCCGTGACCTGTTGGCCAGAAGCCGCCAGGCCCAGGACGAACAGGCCCATGAAGCATTCTTTGGCGCCATGCTGGCCGATATCGATGCGCCGACCCTGGCCTTCGGCGTCCAGGAGGTGGCCGGCCAGCCCATGGAGGAAGCACGGATCACCCTGGCGCCCGGCCTCAGCCAACGTCTGCGTGCCCAGGCCCGGTTGCTCGGGGTCAGCCCGGCCAGCATCATGCACCTGGGGCTGGCGCGCCTGTTGGGGGCGTGGTCCGGGCGCGAGTCGGTGGTGTTCGGCAGCGTGCTGCTGGGGCGCATGGCGGCGGGCGAGGGCGGTGAACACGCCCTCGGGATGTTCATCAATACCTTGCCGCTGCGGGTCGGCCTGCAGGGGCAGGGTGTGCGGGATGCACTGTTGCTGACCCACCGCCAGTTGACCGCGCTGCTCGGCCACGAACAGGCGCCGCTGGCCCTGGCCCAGCGTTGCAGCGGTGTGGTGGCGCCGATGCCGTTGTTCAACAGCATGCTCAACTATCGCCATAGCGCGGCGGGCGACGCCGCCGCGGTGATCGCAGTGGCGCCGGGCATCGATGTGGTTGGCACCGAGGAGCGTACCAACTACCCCCTGAACCTGGCGGTCGACGATCTGGGTGACGATCTGCGCCTGACGGTCCAGGCCCTCGCTGAATGGGGCGCCGAGCGACTGTGCGGACAACTGCGACAGGTGTTCGAGGGGCTGGTGGAGGCGCTCGAGCGCACCCCCGACCTGCCCGTGCTGGCGCTGCCGGTGCTGACGCCTGAGGAGCGCCATCAACTGCTGACCGGCTGCAACACCACGGCCGCCGAACACGACCTCGACCAGCCGCTGCACGCGTTGTTCGAGCGCCAGGCGCTGCTGCATCCACAGGCGGTGGCCATCGAGGCGGAAGGTGAACAGCTGACCTATCGGCAGCTCAACGAACAGGCCAACCGCCTGGCCCACCACCTGATCGCCCTGGGCGTGCGCCCGGACGACCGGGTGGCGATCTGCGTCGAGCGTGGCCCGTCGATGGTGGTTGGGCTGCTGGCCATCCTCAAGGCCGGTGGCGCCTATGTGCCAGTGGACCCGAGCTACCCGGCCGAGCGCATCCGCCACATGCTCGTCGACAGCGCGCCGCTGGCCGTGATGGTGCACGCGGCCACCCGCGAGGTACCGGGCGCGCTGGCCGTGCCGCAGATAGACCTCGACCAGGCGGACTGGGAAAGCCTGCCGGCGACCGACCCACGGGTGGCCGGGCTGACTTCGCGCCACCTTGCCTATGTGATCTACACCTCCGGCTCCACCGGCCTGCCCAAGGGTGTGATGGTCGAGCACCGCAGCGTGGTCAACCTGGTGCACTGGAGCGCCGGGCTGTGCCCCGCGACTGCGGACGGCGCGGTGCTGCACAAGACTCCGATCAGTTTCGACGCCTCGGTGTGGGAGCTGTTCTGGCCGCTGGGCAGCGGCCTGCGCCTGGTGCTGGGGCGGCCGGACGGCCAGCGTGACGCGGACTATGTGGCGCGGCGAATCATCGAGTCCAGGGTCAGCGTGGTGCAGTTCGTGCCGGCGCTGTTGCAGCAGTTCCTCGAACAGGCGCGCAGCGCGCAGTGCAGCAGCCTCACCGACATCGTCTGCGGCGGGGGCGAGCTGACCGAAGCCCTGGTGCGCCAGGTGCGCGAGCGCCTGCCGCAAGTGCGCCTGCACAACGTCTACGGCCCCACCGAAACCACGGTCGATTGCAGCGTCTGCACCCTGGAGCCTGATCAGCCCGTGCCGGAAGGCGCGCTGCCGATCGGCCGGCCGATCGACAACACCCGCCTGTACGTACTGGACGGCACGGACCAGCCGCTGCCCTGGGGCGTGGCCGGGCACCTGCACATCGGTGGCGTGGGCGTGGCGCGTGGCTACCTGGGCTTGGCCGGGCAACAGGCCGAACGCTTCATCGACAGCCCGTTCGTGCGCGGCGAGCGCCTGTACCGCAGCGGTGACCTGGTGCGCCAGCGCGCCGACGGTTCGTTGCAGTTCCTCGGCCGCAATGATCATCAGGTCAAGCTGCGCGGCCTGCGTATCGAACCGGGCGAGATCGAAGCCTGCCTGAACCGCGTGGACGGCGTGCGCGAGGCGCTGGTGCTGGTCCACGAGCACCCGCACAGCGGCCAGCGCCTGGTGGCCTACCACACTGGCCAGGATCACGCCGCGCAGTACCTGCGCGAGCGTCTGCTGGAGCAGTTGCCGGAGTACATGGTGCCGGCACTGTTCATCCACCTCGATGGCATGCCGCTGACGCCCAACGGCAAGGTCGACCGCAAGGCCCTGCCGACCCCCGAAGCGCCGGTGCGCCAGTACCAGGCGCCCCAGGGCCCGATCGAGACCGCCCTGGCGGCGATCTGGGCGGACCTGCTGGGTGTGGGGCCCGTGGGGCGTGACGACAATTTCTTCGAACTGGGCGGCCATTCGCTGCTGGCGGTACGCCTGGTGGAGCGCATGCGTCAGCAGGCGCTGGAGGCCGATGTGCGGGTACTGTTCAGCCAGCCCACGCTGGCCGCGCTGGCGGCCTCGGTGGGGGGGCGGGCCGCTGTCGACGTGCCGGCCAACCGTATCCCGGCAGGCTGCACGCGGATCACCGCGGACATGCTGCCCCTGGCCGATCTCGACCAGGACGCCATCGACACACTGGTGCGGCAGATCCCCGGTGGCGCGGCCAATATCCAGGACATCTACGGTCTGGCGCCGTTGCAGCAGGGCATTCTCTATCATCACCTGGCCAGCGAAGGCGCCGACCCCTATGTGGTGCAGGCGCGTTTCGCCTTTGCTGGGCAGGCCGAACTGGACGCCTTCGTCGCCGCGCTGAACCAGGTCATTGCCCGTCACGACATCCTGCGCACCAGCCTGCATTGGCAGGGTCTGGACGCGGCGGTGCAGGTGGTCTGGCGCGAGGCGCCGCTGCTGCTGAGCCCGGCGCTCGAAACACCGCGCCTCGACCTGGGCCAGGCGCCGTTGCTGCGCCTGAGCAGCCAGCGCCAGGCAGGGCGGCTGGAGGCGACCCTGCTGCTGCATCATATTCTTGTCGACCACACCGCCGTGGAGCAGCTGATGCTCGAGGTGGGGGCGTTGCTGCAAGGCTCCGCAGAGCTGCCGGCCAGCATCCCGTATCGCAACTACGTGGCCCAGGCACGTCTTGGCGCGGACCCGCAGGCCGACGAGGCACTGTTCCGCGAGCTGCTGGGCGATATCGACGAACCGACCGAGGCGTTCGGCCTGCGCGAGGCCATGGCCGACACCCATTCGGTGGGTGAAAGCCGTTGGCCCTTGGAGCCGGCGCTGGTCGCACGTCTGCGCGGGCAGGCCAGGGCGCTGGGGGTCAGTGTCGCCAGCCTGGTGCACCAGGCCTGGGGCCAGGTGCTGGCGCAGATGTCCGGGCGCGAAGAGGTGGTGTTCGGCACCGTGCTGCTCGGTCGCCTGCTGGGCGGCGAGGGTGCCGATCGGGCGTTGGGCATGTTCATCAACACCCTGCCGCTGCGGGTCAGCGTGGGCAGCGGCGGTGTGGCCGAAGGCGTGCGCCTGACCCATCAGCGCCTGGCGCGCCTGCTGGTCCATGAACAGGCCTCCCTGGCCCTGGCCCAGCGCTGCAGCGGCGTGCCGGCCTCGCAGGCGCTGTTCAGCAGCCTGCTGAACTATCGCCACAGTGCTGGCCAGCCTGCGCAGGGGCCGGTCTGGCCGGGGATCGAACTGTTGACCGCGCAGGAGCGCAGCAACTACCCGCTGGTGGTCAGCGTCGACGACTATGGGGATGATTTCCGGTTGACGGTGCAGGCCGTGGCGTCGGTCGATGGCGAGCGCGTCTGCCGCTTGCTGCAGTGGGCCTTGACGCAGTTGGTCACGGCGCTGGAGCAGACCCCGCAGGTCGCGCTGCACAGTCTGCATGGATTGCCCAGGGTCGAACGCGATTGCGTGCTGGGTCGTTTCAATGCCACGGCATGCGACTACCCGCGCAACCTGGCCGCCCACCGCCTGTTCGAAGCCCACGCCGCGAGCACGCCAGAGGCACTCGCGGTGATCCACGGTGAACGCCAGTGGAGCTATGCCCAGCTCGATGACCAGGCCAATCGCCTGGCCGTCTACCTGCTCGAGCAGGGCCTACGTGCCGGTGATCGCGTGGCCTTGTTGCTGCCACGCTCCTTCGACCTGTTGGCGGCCCAACTGGCGGTGAGCAAGTGCGCGGCGGTGTTCGTACCGCTGGACGGCAATGCCCCGGCTGAGCGCCAGGCGTTCATGGTCGGCGACAGCGGGGCGGCGCTGCTGCTGACCCACAGCGATCAGCCCGAAGTGGCGGGAGCGCGCCGGGTCGAACTCGACCGGCTCGACCTGAGCACCTATGCGGCTGCGCCGCTGGGCCTGGCGGTGGACGCCGGCAGCGCGGCGTACATCATGTACACCTCCGGCTCCACCGGCACGCCGAAGGGCGTACAGGTGCCGCACCGGGCCATCGTGCGCCTGGTGATCAACAACGGTTTTGCCGACTTCAATAGCCAGGACCGCGTGGCGTTCGCCTCCAACCCGGCGTTCGACGCCAGCACGCTGGAAGTCTGGGCGCCGCTGCTCAACGGCGGCGCGGTGGTGGTGATCGACCAGGACCAGGTGCTGTCGCGCCAGGGCCTGCGTGAGGTGCTGCTGGAGCAGGGCGTCACGGTGCTGTGGCTGACTGCCGGGCTGTTCCACCAGTTCGCCGACGACCTGCTGCCGGCGTTCCGTGGTCTGCGCTACCTGATGGTCGGTGGCGACGTGCTGGACCCGGCGGTGATCGCCCGGGTACTGCGTGACGGCGCGCCGCAACACCTGCTCAATGGCTACGGCCCGACCGAGGCCACCACCTTCAGCACCACCCACGAAATCACTGGGGTGGGTGAGGGCAGCATTCCCATCGGCAAACCGATCGGCAACAGCCGCTGCTACGTGCTCGATGCCCGCCAGCAACTGCTGCCGGTGGGGGCGGTGGGCGAGCTGTATATCGCCGGCGACGGCGTGGCCCTGGGTTACCTGGGCCAGCCGGAGCTGACGGCCGAGCGCTTCCTGCCGGATCCGTTCAATAGCGGCACGATGTACCGCAGTGGCGACCTGGTCAGCTGGCAGGCTGACGGCACCCTGCGTTACCTGGGCCGAGCCGACCAGCAAATCAAGCTGCGTGGCTTCCGTATCGAGCTGGGCGAGATCGAGGCGCGTCTGGGCGAATCCCCAGGTGTGCGTGACGCGGCGGTGATCGTGCGCGAGGACGCGCCGGGAGACAAACGCCTGGTGGCGTACTTCACCGGCGAGACCCCGGCCATCGGCGAACTGCACGAGCGCCTGCAAGGTGTGCTGCCGGACTACATGCTGCCGTCGGCTTATGTACGTCTGGACGCGTTGCCCCTGACCGCCAACGGCAAGCTCGACCGCCGTGCGCTGCCGCAGCCAGGCAGCGAGGCCGTGGTCAGCCGCGCCTTCGAGGCGCCGCAGGGCGAGGTGGAGACGGCATTGGCCGCGATCTGGGCCGAGGTGCTCAAGGTCGAGCAGGTCGGCCGCCACGACCACTTCTTCGAACTGGGCGGCCACTCGCTGCTGGCGGTGAGCCTGGTCGAGCGCATGCGCAAGGCCGGCCTGGCTGCCGACGTGCGTGTGCTGTTCGCCCAGCCGACCCTGGCCGCGCTGGCGGCGGCGGTGGGCGCTGGACGAGAGGTGGCCGTACCCGAAAACCGTGTCCCCCACGATGCGACCCGGATCACCCCAGAGATGCTCAGCCTGATCGAACTGGACCAGGCCAGCATCGACCGCATCGTCGCCGGCGTGCCGGGCGGCGCCGCCAACGTGCAGGAGATCTACCCGCTGGCACCGTTGCAGGCGGGCATCCTTTATCACCACCTGAGCGCCGAGCAGGGCGATCCGTACCTGCTGCAGTCGCGCCTGGCCTTTGACAGCCTCGAGCGCCTGCGTAGCTGGGCAGCGGCCTTGCAACAGGTCATCGACCGCCACGACATCCTGCGCACTTCGGTGGTCTGGGAAGGCCTGGCGGAGCCGGTGCAGGTGGTCTGGCGCCAGGCCAACCTGGCGCTCAGCGAAGTCACCGGCCTGGGTGAGGAGTCAGTGATCGAGCAGTTGCTGGCGCGTTTCGATGCCCGCCAGCAGCGTCTGGACCTGACCCGGGCACCCTTGCTGCGACTGGTCTATGCCGAGGATCCGCGCCAGGGCGAGTGGGTGGCGCTGTTGCAGTTCCACCACCTGACCCTCGACCACGCCGCGATGGCCGTGGTCGGCGAGGAGATGCAGGTGCTGCTGGACGGGCGTGGCGCCACGCTGCCTGCCGCGGTGCCGTATCGCAATTATGTCGCCCAGGTCTGCCTGGGCGACGATCAGGCCAGCCATGAGGCGTTCTTCCGCGCCCAGTTGGGGGATGTCGAAGAACCGACCCTGCCCTTTGGCCTGGCCGATGTGCAGGGCGATGGCGGACGGGTCGAGCATGCCGCCCTGATGCTGCCTGACGCCCTGGCCCAAGGCCTGCGCGAGCAGGCCCGGCAGCGTGGCGTCGGCGCCGCGAGCCTGGTACACCTGGCCTGGGCGCGGGTAGTGGGCGTGCTGGCAGGGCGTCGCGATGTGGTGTTCGGCACCGTATTGATGGGCCGCCTGCAAGCCGGCGAGGGCGCCGACCGCGCCCTGGGCATGTTCATCAACACCCTGCCACTGCGGGTGGACACCGCGCTGCCGGTGGAGCAGGCCGTGCGCGTCACTCATCAGCGCTTGTCGGCCCTGCTCGGTCACGAGCATGCGCCCTTGGCGCTGGCCCAGCGTTGCAGCGGCGTGGCGGCTTCGGCGCCGTTGTTCAGTGCCTTGCTCAACTACCGGCACAGCGCCGAGGCGGCCCGGGACGGTGAAGGTATTTGGCAGGGTGTGCGCCTGCTGGGCGGCGAGGAGCGCAGCAACTACCCGTTGACCCTGAGCGTCGATGACCTGGGCGAGGGTTTCTCGCTGAGCGTGCTGGCCGCCGAGGGATTGCCTGCGGCGCAGGTCGGCACGTGGATGGTCAATACGCTAGGCCAACTGTTGCAGGCGCTGGAGCGGGCGCCGGGCCAGGGACTCGATCATCTGCCGATGCTGGATGACGAGGCTATGCGCCAGGTGGTGGAGGGCTTCAACGCCACGGCCGTCAATTATCCGCAAGGGCACACCGTGCATGCGCTGGTCGAGGCCCAGGCGCCCGAGGCGCTGGCCGTGGTGCAGGGCGAGGTGAGCCTGAGCCATGGCGAGCTGAACCAGCGCGCCAATCGTCTGGCCCATTACCTGATCAAGCGTGGCGTGGTCCTGGGGGATCGCGTGGCGCTGTGCCTGCCGCGCGGTCCGCAGCGGCTGGTGGCGATGCTGGCCGTGCTCAAGGCCGGCGCGGCCTATGTGCCGGTCGATCCGGGTTATCCGGCGGAGCGTATTGCCTATCTGCTCAGTGACAGTGCGCCGACGCTGGTGCTGGTCGAATCGAGCACTGAGTCGCTGGTGGACGCGGTGGCCAAGGTCGCACTGGACAGCGATGACTGGCTGGACCAGGCCGATGACAATCCGGTTGTCCAGGGCCTGGACGAGCATCAGCTGGCCTATGTGATCTACACCTCCGGTTCCACCGGCCAGCCCAAGGGCGTGATGGTCGAGCACCGCACCCTGGCTAACCTGGTCCACTGGCATTGCCAGGCCTTCGACCTGGGCGCCGGCAGCCACACCTCCAGCGTCGCCGGCTTCGGCTTCGACGCCATGGCCTGGGAGGCCTGGCCGGCGCTGTGCGCCGGGGCGGTGCTGCACCTGCCGCCGGCGCACATTGGCGGCGAGCACGTGGACGAACTGCTCGACTGGTGGCTGCAGCAGCCGCTGCAGGTCAGCTTCCTGCCGACCCCGGTGGCCGAGCAGGCACTGCGCCGCGAACGCCAGCACCCGACCCTGCGCACCTTGCTGGTGGGCGGCGACCGCCTGCGCCAGTTCGACCGCGATCCGGGCTTCGTGCTGGTCAACAACTACGGCCCGACCGAGACCACGGTGGTCGCGACGTCTGGTCAACTTCAGCCGGGTGGCGCGCTGCATATCGGCAAGCCGACCGCCAACACCCGCGTCTATGTGCTGGATGCGCAGCGCCAGCCGGTGCCGGTCGGCGTGACCGGCGAGCTGTACATCGGTGGCGCGCAGGTCGCCCGTGGCTACTTCAACCGCCCCGACCTTACCGCCGAGCGTTTCCTCGACGACCCGTTCGCCGCTGGCCGGATGTACCGCAGCGGCGACCTGGTGCGCTGGAACGCCGACGGCACCCTGGACTACCAGGGGCGCAACGATGACCAGGTGAAGATTCGCGGTGTGCGGGTCGAACTGGGCGAGATCGAGGCCGCGCTCAAGGCCCAGCCGGGCATCGCCGATGCCGTGGTGCTGGTGCGCGACGAGCGCCTGCTGGCGTGGTTCACCGAAGCGGCAACGGTCGATATCGAGCGCTTGCGCGAGGGCTTGCAGGCCAGCCTGCCGGCGCATCTGCTGCCGCAGGCCTTGGTCCGCCTGGACGCACTGCCACTGACCAGCCACGGCAAGCTGGATCGCAAGGCGCTGCCGGATCCCGATCCCTCGGCCCTGGTTCGCCACGCCTATGTCGCGCCGACCGGTGCTTGCGAGGTGGCAATAGCCGCGATCTGGGCCGAAGTGCTGGGTATCGAGCAGGTCGGTCGCCACGACAACTTCTTCGAACTCGGCGGCCACTCGCTGCTGGCGGTGACGCTCACCGCGCGCCTGCGCCAGGCCGGCCTGCAGGCCGACGTACGCACCTTGTTCGGCCAGCCGACAGTGGCGGCGCTGGCGGCGACCCTGGGCCAGGGCCGTCAGCTCGAGGTCCCGGCCAACCGGATCCCGAGCGGCTGCACCCGGATCACCCCGGACATGCTGCCACTGGTGGAACTGGAACCGGCCGCCATCGAACGCATCGTCGCCACGGTGCCGGGCGGTGCGGCCAACGTGCAGGATATCTACCCGCTGGCGCCGTTGCAGGAAGGCATCCTCTACCACCACCTCAGCTCGCCGCAGCACGACCCCTATGTGCTGCAGTCGCCCATGGCCTTCGACAGCCTGGCGCGGCTCGAAGCCTTCGCCACTGCATTGCGCCAGGCCATCGCACGCCACGATGTGCTGCGTACCGCCGTGCTCTGGGAGGGCCTGGCGCAACCGCTGCAGGTGGTCTGGCGCGAGGCGCCGCTGCTGGTCGCACCGCTCGAAGGGCAGGACCTGCAACGCCTGGACCTGAGCCAGGCACCGCTGATTCGCCTGCTGTACAGCGCCGATGCCGGCAGCCAGCGGGTCGAGGCACTGCTGCAGTTCCACCATATCGTCCTCGACCACACCGCCCTGGAGATCATCGGCGCGGAACTGCTGGGCTACCTGCAAGGCACCACGGCACCGTTGCAGGCCCCGGTGCCTTACCGCAACTACGTGGCCCAGGCGCGCCTGGGCGTCAGCCAGGCCGAGCACGAGGCGTTCTTCCGCGAGCTGCTGGGCGATATCGACGAGCCGACGCTGCCCTACGGCCTGAGCGACGTGCAGGGCGATGGCCAGGCTATCGAGGAAGCCCAGCTGTGGCTGGACGAGACCTTGGCTGCGCGCCTGCGCCAGCAGGCCCGGCAACTGGGCAGCAGCCCCGCGAGCCTGTTCCACCTGGCCTTCGCCCGCCTGCTGGCCGCCACCAGCGGCCGCGACAGCGTGGTGTTCGGCACCGTGCTGCTGGGCCGGCTGGAGGCTGGCGAGGGCGCCGAGCGGGCGCTGGGCATGTTCATCAACACCCTGCCGCTGCGCCTGGACCTGCAGGGCGCGGCCCTGCCCGAGGCGGTGCGCCATACCCAGCAGCGCCTAAGCGCCTTGCTCGCCCACGAACATGCGTCGCTGGCCCTGGCCCAGCGTTGCAGCGGCGTACCGGCGCCGGCGCCGCTGTTCAGCGCCATGCTCAACTACCGCCACGGCCAGGAGGCCAGCGAGGCCCGGCGCCTTGACTGGCAGGGCATCGAGTTCCTCGACGGCCAGGAGCGCAGCAACTACCCGCTGAGCCTCAGCGTGGACGACATGGGCCAAGGGTTCCGCCTGGTGGCCATGACCCCGGCGACGGTTGGCGCCCAGCGGGTCTGCGGGCAGCTGCGGCAGGTACTGCTGGCGTTGGTCGAAGGCCTGGAGGCGCAAGCCGGGCAGACGGTGCTGCAACTGCCGGTGCTGCAGGACGAGGAACGCGCCTACCTGTTGCAGGGCTGCAACGCCACGGCGCGGGCCAATGATTCCGAGCAGCCGATCCAGGCGCTGTTCGAGCGGCAGGCCGCACGCGCCCCCGAAGCGATTGCCGTGCACGCTGAAGCGGGGCAACTGAGCTACCGTGAGCTCAACGCCCAGGCCAACCGCCTGGCCCATCACCTGATCGCGCTGGGCGTGCAGCCCGACGACCGGGTGGCGATCTGCGTCGAGCGCGGCCTGCCGCTGCTGGTCGGCCTGCTGGCGATCCTCAAGGCCGGTGGCGCCTACGTGCCGCTCGACCCGGACTATCCGGCCGAGCGCCTCGGCCACATGCTCGCCGACAGCCAACCGCGGGCGTTGCTGGTGCAACAGGCCACCCGCGCCCTGGTGAGTTCGTCGGCGACATTGGTCGACCTCGATCAGCCGACGTGGGGCGACCTGCCGGACAGCAACCCGCAGGTGCCTGGCCTGACCTCGCAGCACCTGGCCTATGTGATCTATACCTCCGGCTCTACTGGCGTGCCCAAGGGCGTGATGGTCGAGCACCGCAACGTGGTCAACCTGGTGCACTGGAGCGCCGGGCTGTTCCCGAGCGAAGGCGTGGTGCTGCACAAGACCCCGGTGAGCTTCGACGCCTCGGTGTGGGAGCTGTTCTGGCCGCTGTGCACGGGCCTGCGCCTGGTGCTGGCGCGCCCGGATGGCCAGCGCGACCCGCAGTACCTGGCGGGGCTGATCGAGCGGCAGCAGGTCAAGGTGGTGCAGTTCGTGCCGGCCTTGCTGCAGCAGTTCCTCGACGAGGACGCCAGCGCCGCCTGCGCCAGCCTCACCGACATCGTCTGCGGTGGTGGCGAGCTCACCGAAGCCCTGGCCCGCCAGGTACGCGAGCGCTTGCCGCAGGTGCGCCTGCACAACGTCTATGGCCCCACCGAGACCACGGTGGATTGCAGCGTCTGGACCCTGGAAGCGCGGGATCCGTTGCCGACGGGCGCATTGCCGATTGGCCGGCCGATCGACAACACCCGCCTGTACGTCCTCGACGCCCACGACCAGCCCGTGCCGTACGGCGTTGCCGGTCAGTTGCACATCGGCGGGGCCGGGGTGACGCGGGGCTACCTGGGCTTGCCGGAGCAACAGGCCGAGCGTTTCATCGCCAGCCCGTTCGTCGACGGTGAGCGCCTGTACCGCAGTGGCGACCTGGTACGCCAGCGCCACGACGGCGTGCTGGAGTTCCTCGGCCGCACTGACCACCAGATCAAACTGCGCGGCCTGCGCATCGAACCGGGCGAGATCGAGGCCTGCCTGAACCGGATCGCGGGTGTGCGTGAAGCGCTGGTGCTGGTGCACGCGCATCCGCACAGCGGTGCGCGCCTGGTCGCCTATCACCGGGGTGAACCACAACAGGCCGACGCGCTGCGCCGGGCCTTGCTGGCACAGCTGCCGGAGTACATGGTGCCGGCGCTGTTCATCCATCTCGACAGCTGGCCACTGACCCCGAACGGCAAGCTGCAGCGCAAGGCACTGCCGCTGCCGGATCTGCAGGCGGGCGGCTACGAAGTGCCACAGGGCGACACTGAAACCCTGCTGGCCGAAATCTGGGCGCAGTTGCTGGGTGTCGAGCGGGTAGGGCGTCACGACAACTTCTTCGAACTGGGCGGCCATTCGTTGCTGGCCGTAAGCCTGACCGCGCGGCTGCGCCAGGCCGGCCTGCAAGCCGACGTGCGCACGCTGTTCGGCCAGCCGACGGTGGCGGCGCTGGCAACCACCCTGGGGCACAGCCGCCAGGTGCCGGTTGCGGCCAACCTGATCCCGGCCGATTGCACCCGTATCACCCCGGACATGCTGCCGTTGGTTGCGCTGGAGCAGGCCGCCATCGACCGTATCATCGCCACGGTGCCGGGCGGCGCGGCCAACGTGCAGGACATCTACCCGCTGGCACCGTTGCAGGAAGGCATCCTCTACCTGCACCTGAGCAGCGCGGACGCCGATCCATATGCCTTGCGCGCGCAATTGCGCTTCGACAGCCCGGCGCGCTTGCAGGCGTTCGCGCAGGCCCTGGAGCAGGTCATCGCCCGGCATGACATCCTGCGCACCGCGGTGCTCTGGGACGGCCTGGCGCAACCGGTGCAAGTGGTCTGGCGCCAGGCGCCGCTGCAACTGGCGCCGCTCGACGCGCAGCACCTGGCACGCCTGGACCTGGGCCAGGCGCCGCTGATCAGGCTGCTGCACCGCACCGTGCCGGGCAGCCAGCGGATCGAGGCGGTGCTGCAGTTCCACCATATCGTGCTCGACCACATCGCCATGCAGGCGGTGCAGGCCGAGCTGCGCGGCTATCTGTCGGGCCACGACGAGCCGCTGCCGCCGTCGGTGCCGTACCGCAACTATGTGGTGCAGGCGCGCCAGGGCGTCAGCGAGGCCGAGCATGAAGCGTTCTTCCGCGCCCGCCTGGGCGATATCGACGAGCCGAGCCTGCCGTTCGGCCTGCGCGAGGTACAAGGCGAAGGGCTGGCGCTCGATGAGGCCGAGGTCGAGTTCGAGGGGGCCCGCTATGGCCGCCTGCGTGACCAGGCTCGCCAGCTGGGGGTGAGCACCGCGAGCCTGGTGCACCTGGCCTGGGCGCGCCTGCTGGGCAGTGCCTGCGGCAAGGACCAGGTGGTATTCGGTACCGTGCTGTTGGGCCGTCTGCAGGGCGGCGAGGGCAGCGAACGGGCGTTGGGCATGTTCATCAATACCTTGCCGCTGCGGGTCGACCTGGGTGAGCTCGGCGTGCGCGAAGGCGTGCTGGCCACGCACCGCGAGCTTTCGGCGCTGTTGCTCCACGAGCACGCCTCGCTGGCCCTGGCCCAGCGCTGCAGCCAGGTGGCGGCGCCGCTGCCGCTGTTCAGCGCCTTGCTCAACTACCGCCAGAGCAGCCGGGCCGCGCCGCAGGCGCAAGCCTGGGAAGGTATCGAGGCGCTGGGCAGCGAGGGGCGCACCAACTATCCGCTGAGCCTGAACGTGGATGATTTCGGCGACGGCCTGCGCCTGGGCGTGCAGGTGTCTGCCCAGGTTGGCGCGCAAAGAGTCTGCACGCAGATGCTGCAGGTGCTCGACGGTCTGCTGCTGGCGCTTGAACAGCACCCCGAGGAGCAACTGCAGCGCCTGCCCGTGCTGAGCGCCGATGAACGGCGCCAGGTGCTGGGCGCTTTCAATGACACGACCCAGGCCTACGACCTCGACCAGACCCTGCACGGAATGATCGAGGCCCAGGTGCGGCGCACCCCTGATGCGGTGGCGGTAAAGGCAGAGGAGGGCGAGCTGAGCTATCGCCAGCTGGATGACCAGGCCAACCGCCTGGCCCATCACCTGATCGCCCTGGGCGTGAAGCCCGACGACCGGGTGGCGATCTGCGTCGAGCGGGGCCTGGCGATGGTGGTCGGCCTGCTGGCCATCCTCAAGGCCGGCGGCGCCTATGTGCCGGTGGACCCGGAGTACCCGGCCGAGCGCATCCGGCACATGCTTGGCGACAGTGCCCCGCTGGCGGTGCTGGTGCACGCCGCCACACGCCATGTGCCGCAGGCCGGCGCGGTGCCGGTGATCGACCTCGACCTGCCAACCTGGCTGGAGCAACCGGCACAGGCGCCACAGGTGGCCGGGTTGACCCCGCGCCACCTGGCCTACGTGATCTACACCTCCGGTTCCACCGGCCTGCCCAAGGGGGTGATGAACGAGCACGCCGCAGTGGTCAACCGCCTGCTGTGGATGCAGGACGCCTATCGCCTGGGCGCTGACGACGTGGTACTGCAGAAGACCCCGTTCAGTTTCGACGTGTCGGTGTGGGAGTTCCTCTGGCCGCTGCAGACCGGGGCACGGCTGGTGATGGCGCGCCCTGGCGGGCACCGCGACCCCGAGTACCTGCGCGAGGTGATCCGCGCCGAGCGGGTCAGCACCTTGCACTTCGTGCCGTCGATGCTCGATGTGTTCCTCGCCCATGGCGATGTCCTGCCGCACCGCCTCAAGCGCGTGTTGTGCAGCGGCGAAGCCTTGCCCGGCAGCCTGGTGCGGCGCTTCCAGGCACAGCTGCCGACGGTCGAGCTGCACAACCTGTACGGCCCGACCGAAGCGGCGGTGGACGTCAGCGCCTGGCACTGTGTGACGGCGCCGGACAACACGCCGATCGGCAAGCCGATCGCCAATACCACGCTGTACGTGCTCGATGCCCACGGCCAGCCCGTGCCGCGGGGCGTGGCCGGCGAGCTGTATATCGGCGGCGTGCAGGTGGCGCGTGGCTACCTCAACCGCGAGCAACTGACTGCCGAGCGCTTCCTCGACGATCCGTTCGCCAGCCAGGCCGGTGGTCGCCTGTACCGCACGGGCGACCTGGCCCGGCATCTGCCCGACGGCAACCTGGAGTACCTCGGGCGCAACGACGACCAGGTGAAGCTGCGCGGCCTGCGCATCGAGCTGGGCGAGATCCAGGCCTGCCTGACCCGCGTCGACGGGGTCAAGGAAGCCGTGGTGCTGGCCCGCGACCAGCGCCTGCTGGCCTACTACACCGGCGCCCGGCAGGCGCCGGAGGCCTTGCGCGCGGCACTGCTCGGCCAATTGCCGGAGTTCATGGTGCCAGCCTCGTTCACCTACCTCGAGGCGCTGCCGCTGAGCCCCAACGGCAAGCTGGACCGCAAGGCGCTGCCGCAGCCAGAGGCGACGCAGCAGGTCTACGAGGCGCCGCAAGGCGAGGTCGAGACCCTGTTGGCGCAACTCTGGCGTGAGTTGCTGGGTGTCGAACCGGTTGGTCGCCACGACAACTTCTTCGAGCTCGGCGGCCACTCGCTGCTGGCCGTTACCCTGACCGCGCGCATGCGCCAGGCGGGCCTCGCGGCGGATGTGCGGGTGCTGTTCGGCCAGCCGACCCTGGCGGCGCTGGCGGCGGCGGTGGGTGGCGAAGTGGTGGTGGAGGTGCCGGCCAACCGCATTCCGGCCGATTGTCAGCGCATCACTGTCGATATGCTGCCACTGGCGAAACTGGACCAGGCGGCGCTCGACCAGGTCGTGCGGCAGATCCCCGGCGGCGCGGCGAATGTCCAGGACCTCTATGCCCTGGCGCCGTTGCAGCAGGGCATTCTCTACCACCACCTGGCCAGCGCCGAGGTCGACCCCTATGTGCTGCAACTGGGCTTCGCCTTCGCCGGCCAGGCCGAGCTGGACGCCTTCGTTTCCGCGCTGAACCAGGTCATCGCCCGTCACGACATCCTGCGCACCAGCGTGCACTGGCAGGGGCTCGATGAGGCCGTGCAGGTGGTCTGGCGCCAAGCGCGCCTGGACATCCAGCCAGCACTGGACAGCGTGCGCCTGGACCTGGGGCGCGCACCCTTGATGCACCTGAGCAGCAGTGTGGAGCATGGTCGATTGCAGGCAACCCTGCTGCTGCACCATATCCTCCTCGACCATGCCGCCATGGAGCTGCTGGTGGCGGAGGTCGGCGATGTGCTGCTGGGCCGCGAGCCTCAGGGCGACAGCGTGCCGTACCGCAACTATGTGGCCCATGCGCGACTGCGCGATGACAATCAGGCGCAGGAGGCAATGTTCCGCGAGCTGCTGGGCGATATCGACGAGCCGACCGAGGTGTTCGGCCTGCGTGACGCGCTGGGCGATGGCAGCCATGTGCTCGACCATCGCCAGTACCTGGACGACAGCCTGGCGCAACGCTTGCGCGGTCAGGCGCGGGCGCTGGGGATCAGTGTCGCCAGCCTGGTACACCAGGCCTGGGGGCAGGTGCTGGCGCAGTTGTCCGGCCGTGAAGAGGTGGTGTTCGGCACCGTGCTGCTTGGCCGCCTGCAAGGCGGCGAAGGGTCCGAACGGGCGCTGGGCATGTTCATCAACACCCTGCCGTTGCGGGTCAGCGTGGGTGACATGGACGTGGTCGCAGGCGTGCGCCTGACCCACCAGCGCCTGGCGCGCCTGCTGGCCCATGAACAGGTCTCCCTGGCCCTGGCCCAGCGCTGCAGCGGTGTTCCGGCCTCACAGGCACTGTTCACCAGCCTGCTGAACTACCGCCACAGCGCGGCTGGCGGCACGGAGCAGGCCCAGGCCTGGCAGGGGATCGAACTGCTGGCCGCCCATGAGCGCAGCAACTACCCGCTGGTGGTCAGCGTCGACGACCTGGGGGATGGGTTCGCCCTGACCGTGCAGGCGGTGTCGGCCGTGGACGGCGGCTTGGTCTGCCAGTTGTTGCAGGAGGCCCTGGCTCGCTTGGTCGAGGCATTGGCGGATACCCCGGCAATGCCACTGAGCCGGCTGCATGGCTTGCCGGAAGCCGAGCGCGAGCGGGTGCTGCGCCAATTCAACGCCGGCGGGCGCGACTACCCACGTGATCTGCCCGTGCATGTGTTGTTCGAGGCGCAGGCCAAGGCCAGCCCGGATGCGCTGGCGGTGGCCCATGGCACAAGGCGCTGGAGTTACCAGGCCCTCGACCAGCAGGCCAATCGGCTGGCCGGGTATCTGCTGGAACTGGGCGTGCGTGCCGGTGATCGCGTGGCCTTGTTGCTGCCACGCTCCTTCGACCTGCTGGCGGCCCAGCTGGCGGTGAGCAAGTGCGCGGCGGTGTTCGTGCCGCTGGACGGCAATGCCCCGGTCGAACGCCAGGCGTTCATGGTCGGCGACAGCGGGGCGGCGCTGCTGCTGACCCACAGCGACCAGCCCGAAGTGGCGGGGGCGCGCCGGGTCGAACTCGACCGGCTCGACCTGAGCACCTATGCGGCCGCGCCGCTGGGGCTGGCGGTGGACGCCGGCAGCGCGGCGTACATCATGTACACCTCCGGCTCCACCGGCATGCCGAAAGGCGTGCAGGTGCCGCACCGGGCCATCGTGCGGCTGGTGATCAACAACGGTTTTGCCGACTTCAATAGCCAGGACCGCGTGGCGTTCGCCTCCAACCCGGCGTTCGACGCCAGCACGCTGGAAGTCTGGGCGCCGCTGCTCAACGGCGGCGCGGTGGTGGTGATCGACCAGGACCAGGTGCTGTCGCGCCAGGGCCTGCGTGAGGTGCTGCTGGAGCAGGGCGTCACGGTGCTGTGGCTGACTGCCGGGCTGTTCCACCAGTTCGCCGACGACCTGCTGCCGGCGTTCCGTGGCCTGCGCTACCTGATGGTCGGTGGCGACGTGCTGGACCCGGCGGTGATCGCCCGGGTACTGCGTGACGGCGCGCCGCAGCACCTGCTCAATGGCTACGGCCCGACCGAGGCCACCACCTTCAGCACCACCCACGAAATCACTGCGGTGGGTGAGGGCAGCATTCCCATCGGCAAACCGATCGGCAACAGCCGTTGCTACGTGCTCGATGCCCGCCAGCAACTGCTGCCGGTGGGGGCGGTGGGCGAGCTGTATATCGCCGGCGACGGCGTGGCCCTGGGTTACCTGGGCCAGCCGGAGCTGACGGCCGAGCGCTTCCTGCCGGATCCGTTCAATAGCGGCACGATGTACCGCAGCGGTGACCTGGTCAGCTGGCAGGCCGACGGCACCCTGCGTTACCTGGGCCGCGCCGACCAGCAAATCAAGCTGCGTGGCTTCCGTATCGAGCTGGGCGAGATCGAGGCGCGTCTGGGCGAATGCCCGGGCGTGCGTGACGCGGCGGTAATCGTGCGCGAGGACGCGCCGGGGGACAAACGCCTGGTGGCGTACTTCACCGGCGAGGCCCCGGCCATCGGCGAACTGCACGAGCGCCTGCAAGGCGTGCTGCCGGACTACATGCTGCCGTCGGCTTATGTACGTCTGGACGCGTTGCCCCTGACCGCCAACGGCAAGCTCGACCGCCGTACGCTGCCGCAGCCAGGCAGCGAGGCCGTGGTCAGCCGCGCCTTCGAGGCGCCGCAGGGCGAGGTGGAGACGGCACTGGCCGCGATCTGGGCCGAGGTGCTCAAGGTCGAGCAGGTCGGTCGCCACGACCACTTCTTCGAACTGGGCGGCCACTCGCTGCTGGCGGTGAGCCTGGTCGAGCGCATGCGCAAGGCCGGCCTGGCTGCCGACGTGCGCGTGCTGTTCGCCCAGCCGACCCTGGCCGCGCTGGCGGCGGCGGTGGGCGCTGGACGAGAGGTGGCCGTACCCGAGAACCGTGTCCCCCACGATGCGACCCGGATCACCCCAGAGATGCTCAGCCTGATCGAACTGGACCAGGCCAGCATCGACCGCATCGTCGCCAGCGTGCCGGGCGGCGCCGCCAATGTGCAGGAGATCTATCCGCTGGCGCCGTTGCAGGAAGGCATCCTCTATCACCACCTGAGTGCGGAGCAGGGTGATCCCTATCTGCTGCAGACCCGCCTGGCCTTCGACAGCCTGGAGCGGCTGCAAGCCTGTGCCGGTGCCTTGCAACAGGTCATCGACCGCCACGATATCTTGCGCACTTCGGTGGTCTGGGAAGGTTTGGCGGAGCCGGTGCAGGTGGTCTGGCGCCAAGCCCGCCTGGACGTGCACGAAGTCACTGGGCTGGGCGAGGAGGCGGTGATCGAGCGCCTGCACGATCATTTCGACGCACGTTCGCAGCGCCTGGACCTGACCCAGGCGCCACTGCTGCGCCTGACCTACGCCATGGACCCGGCCGGGCAGCGCGTGGTCGCGGTGCTGCACTTCCATCATCTGGCCCTGGACCACACGGCGATGGAGGTCATTGTCCATGAAATGCAGGCGTTGCTGTCCGGGCGCCAGCACCTGCTGAGTCCTCCTGTGCCGTACCGCACCTACGTGGCCCAGGTGCGCCTGGGCGCCGCGCAGGCGGGGCACGAAACGTTCTTCCGCGACATGCTCGGCGATGTCGAGGAGCCGACCCTGCCCATGGGCCTGGCCGATGTGCAGGGCGACGGGCGTGATATCGAGGAAGCCCGCCTGCCACTGGACCCCGCCTTGTCGCGCCGGGTGCGCGAACAGGCGCGGGCGCAGGGTGTCAGTGCCGCGAGCCTGATGCACCTGGCCTGGGCCCGCGTGGTGGGCGTGCTGGCGGGGCGTCACGACGTGGTGTTCGGCACCGTGCTGATGGGCCGCCTGCAGGGCGGCGAGGGCGCCGACCGTGCGTTGGGCGTGTTCATCAATACCTTGCCGTTGCGCATCGACACGGCCAAGGGGGCCAGTGACGCGGTGCGGCTTACCCACCAGCGGCTGTCGGCGCTGCTTGGCCATGAGCACGCGTCGCTGGCCTTGGCCCAGCGTTGCAGTGGCGTGGCGGCCTCGTCGCCGTTGTTCAGTGCGTTGCTCAACTACCGTCACAGCCCGGTTGATGTGACCGCGGCTGATAGCGACAGCTTCCAGGGCATGCATCAGCTGGGCGGCGAGGAGCGCAGCAACTATCCGTTGACCCTGAGCGTGGATGACCACGGCGAAGGCTTCACCCTCAGTGTGCTGGCCCTGTTGGGTATCGGCGCCGAGCGGGTCGCGGGCTGGATGAACTCGGCGGTGGCCGGGCTGGTCCTGGCGTTGGAGCAAGATGGCGCGGTGCAGGTCGACACATTGCCCATCCTCGATCACACAGCGCAGGTCCAAGTGCTCGAAGGCTTCAATGCCACGGCTGCGAGCTACCCGAAAGGCCACACCGTGCATGCGCTGGTCGAGGCCCAGGCGCCCGAGGCGCTGGCCGTGGTACAGGGCGAGGTGAGCCTGAGCCATGGCGAGCTGAACCAGCGCGCCAATCGTCTGGCCCATTACCTGATCAAGCGTGGCGTGGTCCTGGGGGATCGCGTGGCGCTGTGCCTGCCGCGCGGTCCGCAGCGGCTGGTGGCGATGCTGGCCGTGCTCAAGGCCGGCGCGGCCTATGTGCCGGTCGATCCGGGTTATCCGGCGGAGCGTATTGCCTATCTGCTCAGTGACAGTGCGCCGACGCTGGTGCTGGTCGAATCGAGCACTGAGTCGCTGGTGGACGCGGTGGCCAAGGTCGCACTGGATGGCGATGACTGGCTGGACCAGGCCGATGACAATCCGGTTGTCCAGGGCCTGGACGAGCATCAGCTGGCCTATGTGATCTACACCTCCGGTTCCACCGGCCAGCCCAAGGGCGTGATGGTCGAGCACCGCACCCTGGCCAACCTGGTCCACTGGCATTGCCAGGCCTTTGGCCTGGGCGCCGGCAGCCACACCTCCAGCGTCGCCGGCTTCGGCTTCGACGCCATGGCCTGGGAGGCCTGGCCGGCGCTGTGCGCCGGGGCGGTGCTGCACCTGCCGCCGGCGCACATTGGCGGCGAACATGTCGACGAACTGCTCGACTGGTGGCTGCAGCAACCGCTGCAGGTCAGTTTCCTGCCGACGCCGGTGGCCGAGCAGGCGCTGCGCCGCGAACGCCAGCACCCGACCCTGCGCACCTTGCTGGTGGGCGGCGACCGCCTGCGCCAGTTCGACCGCGATCCGGGCTTCGTGCTGGTCAACAACTACGGCCCGACCGAGACCACGGTGGTCGCGACGTCCGGTCAACTTCAGCCGGGTGGCGCGCTGCATATCGGCAAGCCGACCGCCAATACCCGCGTCTATGTGCTGGATGCGCAGCGCCAACCGGTGCCGGTCGGCGTGACCGGCGAGCTGTACATCGGTGGCGCGCAGGTGGCCCGCGGCTACTTCAACCGCCCCGACCTTACCGCCGAGCGTTTCCTCGACGACCCGTTCGCCGCTGGCCGTATGTACCGCAGCGGCGACCTGGTGCGCTGGAACGTCGACGGCACCCTGGACTACCAGGGGCGCAACGATGACCAGGTGAAGATTCGCGGTGTGCGGGTCGAACTGGGCGAGATCGAGGCCGCGCTCAAGGCCCAGCCGGGCATCGCCGATGCCGTGGTGCTGGTGCGCGACGAGCGCCTGCTGGCGTGGTTTACCGAAGCGGCAACGGTCGATATCGAGCGCCTGCGCGAGGGCTTGCAGGCCAGCCTGCCGGCGCATCTGCTGCCGCAAGCCTTGGTGCGCCTGGACGCACTGCCACTGACCAACCACGGCAAGCTGGATCGCAAGGCGCTGCCGGATCCCGACCCCTCGGCCCTGGTTCGCCAAGCCTATGTCGCGCCGAGCGGTGCTTGCGAGGTGGCAATAGCCGCGATCTGGGCCGAAGTGCTGGGTATCGAGCAGGTCGGTCGCCACGACAACTTCTTCGAGCTCGGCGGCCACTCGCTGCTGGCGGTCAACCTCACCGCGCGCCTGCGCCAAGCGGGTCTGCAGGCCGACGTGCGCACCCTGTTCGGCCAGCCGACAGTGGCGGCGCTGGCGGCGACCCTGGGCCAGGGCCGCCGGGTCGAGGTCCCGGCCAACCGGATCCCGGCCGGCTGCACCCGGATCACCCCGGACATGCTGTCACTGGTGGATCTTGAACCGGCCGCCATCGAGCGCATCGTCGCCACGGTGCCGGGCGGCGCGGCCAACGTGCAGGACATCTACCCGCTGGCGCCGTTGCAGGAGGGCATCCTCTACCACCACCTCAGCTCGCCGGAGCACGACCCCTACGTGCTGGCCTCGCGCATGGCGTTCGCCAGCCAAGAACGCCTGCACGCCTTCGTCGATGCCCTGGGCAAGGTGATCGCCCGCCACGACGTGCTACGCACCTCGGTGCTGTGGGACGGCCTGCCGCAGGCGGTGCAGGTGGTGTGGCGCCAGGCCGCTCTGGCGGTGTTCGAGGTGGCGGATGAAGCCGCGGTGCCGCACGCCCTGGCCCTGGAACAGGCCCCGCTGGTGCGCCTGTACCACTGGCCGGACCCGCAAGGTCCAGGGTTGCTGGCCGCGTTGCAATTCCACCATATCGTCCTCGACCATACCGCTCTGGATGTACTGGGCCGCGAGCTGGTCGGTTACCTGCAGGGCGCAGCGGTGCCCGCCGGGCAGGGCGCGCCGTACCGCAACTACGTGGCCCAGGCGCGCCTGGGCGTCAGCCAGGCCGAGCACGAGGCATTCTTCCGCGAGCAACTGGGTGATATCGACGAGCCGACCTTGCCCTACGGCCTGGGCGACGTGCAGGTCGATGGCCAGGGCATCGAGGAGGCCCAGCTGTGGCTGGACGAGACCCTGTGCGCAGACCTGCGGCAACAGGCCCGGCGGTTGGGTGTCAGCGTCGCCAGCCTGTTCCACCTGGCCTACGGCCGTCTGCTGGCCGCCACCAGCGGCCGCGACAGCGTGGTGTTCGGCACCGTGCTGCTGGGCCGGCTGGAGGCTGGCGAGGGCGCCGAACAGGCCTTGGGCATGTTCATCAACACCCTGCCGCTGCGCCTGGACCTGCGCGCCACGACCTTGCTGGACGGCGTGCATCAGACCCAGCAGCGCCTCAGCGCCTTGCTCGCCCACGAACATGCGTCGCTGGCCCTGGCCCAGCGCTGCAGCGGCGTACCGGCGCCGGCGCCACTGTTCAGCGCGATGCTCAACTACCGTCACGGCACCCAGGCGGACGAGGCCCAGCGCCTGGCGCTGCAGGGTATCGAGACCCTGCAGAGCAATGAGCGCAGCAACTATCCGCTGAGCCTGAGCGTGGACGACATTGGTGCAGGCTTCCGTCTGGTGGCCCTGACCCCGGCGGCGGTCGGCGCCGCGCGGGTCTGTGAGCAACTGCGACAGGTGCTGCAGGCAATGGTCGAAGCGCTGGCATGCGAGCCACGCCAGGCGTTGCTGAAACTGCCGGTGCTGTCGCTCGATGAGCGCCGTCAGCTGGTGCACGACTGCAACCGCACGGCGCGGCCTCACGACCTGACCCAGACCCTCCAGGCGCTGTTCGAGGCCCAGGCCCTGCGTACGCCCGAGGCCGTGGCCATCTGCGCGGAGCAGGGTGAGCTGAGTTTTATCCAGCTCAATGCCGAGGCCAACCGCCTGGCTCACCACCTGATCGCGCTGGGCGTGCAGCCCGACGACCGGGTGGCGATCTGCGTCGAGCGCGGCCTGCCGCTGCTGGTCGGCCTGCTGGCGATCCTCAAGGCCGGTGGCGCCTACGTGCCGCTCGACCCGGACTATCCGGCCGAGCGCCTCGGCCACATGCTCGCCGACAGCCAGCCGCGAGCGTTGCTGGTGCAACAGGCCACCCGCGCCCTGGTGAGTTCGTCGGCGACGTTGGTCGACCTCGATCAGCCGACGTGGGGCGACCTGCCGGACAGCAACCCGCAGGTGCCTGGCCTGACCTCGCAGCACCTGGCCTATGTGATCTACACCTCCGGCTCTACTGGCGTGCCCAAGGGGGTGATGGTCGAGCACCGCAACGTGGTCAACCTGGTGCACTGGAGCGCCGGGCTGTTCCCGAGCGAAGGCGCGGTGCTGCACAAGACCCCGGTGAGCTTCGACGCCTCGGTGTGGGAGCTGTTCTGGCCGCTGTGCACGGGCCTGCGCCTGGTGCTGGCGCGCCCGGATGGCCAGCGCGACCCGCAGTACCTGGCGGGGCTGATCGAGCGGCAACAGGTCAAGGTGGTGCAGTTCGTGCCGGCCTTGCTGCAGCAGTTCCTCGACGAGGACGCCAGCGCCGCCTGCGCCAGCCTCACCGACATCGTCTGCGGTGGTGGCGAGCTCACCGAAGCCCTGGCCCGCCAGGTACGCGAGCGCTTGCCGCAGGTGCGCCTGCACAACGTCTATGGCCCCACCGAGACCACGGTGGATTGCAGCGTCTGGACCCTGGAGGCACGGGACCCGCTGCCGTCGGGCGCATTGCCGATTGGCCGGCCGATCGACAACACCCGCCTGTACGTCCTCGACGCCCACGACCAACCGGTGCCGTTCGGCGTTGCCGGTCAGTTGCACATCGGCGGGGCCGGGGTGACGCGGGGCTACCTGGGCTTGCCGGAGCAACAGGCCGAGCGTTTCATCGCCAGCCCGTTCGTGGCAGGTGACCGCTTGTACCGCAGCGGCGACCTGGTGCGCCAGCGTCCCGACGGCGTACTGGAGTTCCTCGGCCGCACCGACCACCAGATCAAACTGCGCGGCCTGCGCATCGAACCGGGCGAGATCGAGGCCTGCCTCACTCGTGTGGCCGGGGTGCGCGAAGCCGTGGTGCTGGTGCACGACACCCAGCCGGCCGGCCCGCGCCTGGTGGCCTATGTCACCGGCGACGTGCCGCCGGCCGAGGCCTTGCGCGAAGCGTTGCTCGGGCAACTGCCGGAATACATGGTGCCCGCACTGTTCATTCCGCTGCCGGCCCTGCCGCTGACCGCCAACGGCAAGCTCGACCGCAAGGCGCTGCCGGCAGCTGACCTGCCGAGCCGCGACTACGAGGCGCCGGCCGGCGATACCGAACAGCTGCTGGCGCGGATCTGGAGCGAGCTGCTGGGCGTGGAGCGGGTAGGGCGCCATGACAACTTCTTCGAACTGGGTGGCCACTCGCTACTGGCGGTGACCCTCACCTCGCGCCTGCGCGAAGCGGGCCTGGAGGCCGACGTGCGCAGCCTGTTCGAACACCCGACGCTGGCAGGCTATGCCGCCATCACAGACAGAATGGAGATCGTCCTGTGAGCATCAACGAACTACTGGCGACACTGACCGCCAACAATGTCCAGCTGGCCCTCAAGGATGGCCAGCTGGTGGTCCAGGGCAATCGCCAGGCCCTGACCGACACGGCCCTGGTGGCACGCTTGCGCGAGCACAAGCCGGCGCTGGTCGCCCTGCTGGAGCGCGGTGAATACGTGGCGGCGCGCCAGGGCAGCGTCGAAGTGCCGGAGAACCGCATCCCCGCCGATTGCGAGCGCATCACGTCCGCCATGCTCAGCCTGGCCGACCTCGACCAGGACAGCCTCGACCAGCTGGTCGCGGCCATCCCCGGCGGGGCGGCCAACGTGCAGGACATCTACCCGCTGGTGCCGCTGCAACAGGGCATGCTGTTCCACCACGCCAGTGCCGGCGAGCATGATCCCTATGTGATGCAGGCGCGCTTCGTGTTTGCCGACAGCAGCCGGGTCGAGGCCTTCGCCCAGGCGCTGCAAGGGGTGATCGAGCGGCACGACATCCTGCGCACCTCGGTGCACTGGAAAACCCTGGAAACGCCGCTGCAGGTGGTCTGGCGCAAGGCCCGGCTGCGTGTCGTGCAACTGGCTCCCGGCGCGTTGCCCGACACTGGCTTCGACCTGACCCAGGCCCCGCTGATCCGCCTGCAGTGCCAGGCGCCGGAGCCCGGCGGGCAGGTCCACGCCACCCTGCAGTTCCACCACGTGGCCATGGACCACAGCGCCCTGGAAGTGGTGCGCCACGAAATGCTCGCCTTCCTGCTCGGCGAGAGTGCCCATCTGGGCCGGCCGGTGCCGTTTCGCAACCACGTGGCCCAGGCCCTGCTGGGCGTGAGCGAGGCCGAGCACGAGGCGTTTTTCCGCGACATGCTCGGGGGCGTCGATGGGCCGACCCTGGCCTATGGCCTGGGCGATGTGCAGGGTGACGGCGCGGCGCTGGACGAGCACGCCCTGGATCTCGACCTGGCGTTGTGCCGCGACCTGCGCAGCCAGGCGCGGAGCCAAGGGGTGAGCGTCGCCAGCCTGTTCCACCTGGCCTGGGCGCGGGTGCTGGGTGGCCTGACCGGGCGCGAGCAGGTGGTGTTCGGCACCGTGCTGATGGGGCGCCTGCAAGGTGCCGAAGCCACCGACCGGGCGCTGGGCATTTTCATCAATACCTTGCCGCTGCGGGTCGACCTGGATGCCGTCGACCTGCCCACGGCGATCAAGGCTACCCACCAGCGCCTGAGCACGCTGATGCGCCACGAGCATGCGCCCCTGGCCCTGGCCCAGCGCTGCAGCGGCGTGGCGGCACCGACGCCATTGTTCAACGCCTTGCTCAACTACCGCCACAGCGCGCCCTCGGGTTCCGAGGCGGTGCGCCGGGCAGGCTGGGCAGGTATCGAGATCGTGCATGCCGCCGAGGCCACCAACTACCCGTTGACCTTGAGCGTCGACGACTTCGGCGAAGCCTTCCGCCTGACCTTGCTGGCCAGCCCCGAAGTGCCGGCGCAACGCGTCTGCGCCTATCTGGAGCAGACCCTGCGCAGCCTGCTCGCGGCCTTGGTGCAAGCACCCGCTGTTGCCGTCCGCGCGTTGCCGATACTGCCGGACGAAGAGCGCGAGCACATACTGGCAGCCTTCAACCAGACCCCCGGCGCCACAGACACGCATGGGCCGTTGCACCGGCGCATCGAGGCCGTGGCCCAGGCCCATCCGCAGGCCCTGGCCGCCACCTGTGACGACCAGTCGCTGAGTTACCAGCAGTTGAATCAGCTCGCCAATGCCCTGGCCCATCAGCTGATCGGCCTGGGCGTGCGCCCCGACGACCGGGTGGCGGTGTTCGCCCGGCGCGGCCTGGACACCCTGGTCGGCCTGCTCGCGGTGCTCAAGGCCGGCGCCGCCTACGTGCCGGTGGACCCGGCACACCCCGACGAGCGCGTGCGTTACCTGCTGGATGACAGCGCGCCAGTGGCCGTACTGACCCAGCAGGCGCTGCGCGGCCGCCTGGGCACAGGCGCGGTGCCGGTGCTGGCACTCGACCAGCCGGACTGGCCGGCGCGCTGTGACGATCCCCAGGTGAGCGGCCTGAGCCCGGCGCACCTGGCCTATGTGATCTATACCTCAGGCTCCACCGGCCAGCCCAAGGGGGTGATGGTCGAACACCGCAACCTGAACAACCTGGTGGACTGGCACTGCCGCGCGTTCGACCTGTGCCAGGGGCGTCACACCTCGAGCCTGGCCGGCTTCGGCTTCGACGCCATGGCCTGGGAAGTCTGGCCGGCGCTGTGCGCGGGGGCGACCCTGCACCTGGCCCCGTCCAGCGAAGGCCACGAAGACCTTGACGCGCTGCTGGCCTGGTGGCGCGCCCAGCCGTTGGATGTCAGTTTCCTGCCCACGCCGGTGGCCGAGTATGCCTTCAGCCACCAGCTCGAACACCCGACCCTGCGCACCTTGCTGATCGGCGGCGACCGCCTGCGCCAGTTCAACCGCACCCAGACCTTCGCCGTGGTCAACAACTACGGCCCCACCGAGACCACCGTGGTGGCCAGCTCCGGCGTGGTGGAGGCGGGCGGCGCCCTGCACATCGGCGGCGCCGTGGACAACGCCCGCCTGTACGTGCTCGATGCGTACCTGCAGCCCGTGCCCCTGGGTGTGCCCGGCGAGCTCTACATCGGCGGCGCCGGGGTCGCCCGCGGCTACCTGGACCGTGCGCAACTGACCCGCGAACGCTTCCTCGACGACCCGTTCAGCACGACACCCGGTGCACGCATGTACCGCACCGGCGACCTGGTGCGGTGGCTGGCCGACGGCACCCTCGATTACCTGGGCCGCAACGACGACCAGGTGAAGATTCGCGGCGTGCGCATCGAACTGGGTGAGATCGAAAGCCGCCTGAACGGCTTGCCGGGCATCGGCGAGGCGGTGGTGGTGGCCCGCGAGGACCAGCCCGGCCAACCGCGGCTGGTGGCCTACTTCACCGCCCAGGCGGGCCTGGAACCGGCCCAGCCTGAGCAACTGCGCGGGCAGTTGCTGGCCCATCTGCCGGAATACATGGTGCCGGTTGCGTATGTGTCGCTGGACGCACTGCCCCTGACCGCCAACGGCAAGCTCGACCGCCGTGCGCTGCCGGCGCCTGAACGATCGGCCCTGTTCGAGCGCACCTACGTGGCTCCCGAAGGCGAACTGGAAGAGGCCCTGGCCCAGGTGTGGGGCGAGCTGCTGCACGTGGAGCGGGTTGGCCGGCATGACCACTTCTTCGCGCTGGGCGGGCATTCGCTGCTGGCCATGCGCATGGTTTCCCAGGTGCGGCTGCGCCTTGGCGTGGAACTGGCCCTGGCCGACCTGTTCGCCAATCCCGAGCTGGCGGCGGTGGCCCAGGTGCTGGCCGGCGCCGGGCGCAGCGAGCTGCCAGCGCTGGTCGCGGTGCCTCGGGAGCAACCCTTGCCGCTGTCGTTTGCCCAGCAACGCCTGTGGTTCCTCGCTCAACTGGAAGGCGGCAGCCAGGCCTACAACGTGCCGCTGGCGTTGGGCCTGCGCGGAACACTGGATGCCGACGCGCTGGAGGCCGCCTTGCTGCGCATCGTCGCGCGCCACGAGAGCCTGCGCAGTCGCTTCGTGCCCTGTGGCGACAGTGCCGAGGTGATCATCGCCGCGCCCCCGCAACCCGGCTGGCTGCAGCGCCGGACGCTGGCGCCGCAGGCATTGGCCGGGCACCTGCGCGACGAGGCCGCCGCCCCCTTCGACCTGACGACGGGGCCGTTGCTGCGGGCCAGCCTGCTGCGCCTGGGTGAGGCGCACCATGTGCTGCTCCTCACCGTGCACCATATCGTCGCCGATGGCTGGTCCCTCGGCGTGCTGACCCGCGAATTGAACGCGCTGTACCCGGCGCTGCGTGAGGGCAAGGACGACCCGCTGCCGGCGCTGGCCATCCAATATGGCGACTACGCCGTGTGGCAGCGGCGCTGGCTGGCCGGTGAGCAACTGCAACGCCAGGCCAACTATTGGCGCCAGG
Organism: Pseudomonas sp. TE6288; assembly: GCF_054062095.1. Lineage (NCBI taxonomy): Bacteria > Pseudomonadati > Pseudomonadota > Gammaproteobacteria > Pseudomonadales > Pseudomonadaceae > Pseudomonas > Pseudomonas sp. TE6288. The sequence goes on along the minus strand of NZ_JBSSEW010000001.1, from coordinate 324,274 downwards.
CCCTGGACGGCGCGCCGACGCTGCTGAGCCTGCCCAGCGACCGGCCACGACCGGCGCGCCAGGATTTCAGCGGCGCCAGCCTGGCGCTGCAGCTGGATGCGCGCCTGGGGGCCGGCCTGCGGGCCTTGGCCCAGCGACACCAGGTGACGCTGTACATGGTTATGCTCAGCGCCTGGGCCGCCACCCTGGCCCGGCTTTGCGGGCAGGCCGAGGTGGTGGTGGGCTGCCCGGTGGCCGGGCGCGGGCGCGCCGAACTGGAGCCGTTGGTAGGTCTGTTCGTCAATACCCTGGCCCTGCGTATCGATACCGCGGGCGCGCCGAGCACCGAGCGCCTGCTGGCGCAGGTCAAGGCCCGCCTGCTCGACGCCCAGGCGCACCAGGACCTGCCCTTCGAGCAGGTGGTGGAGATCGTCCGGCCGGCGCGCAGCCTCGGCCATACCCCGTTGTTCCAGACCACCCTCAACTGGCTGGCCACCGAGGGCGCCGCGCGGACCCTGGCGGGGCTGCAGCTGGAAGGCGTGGAACAGGTCGGCCAGGTAGCCAAGTTCGACCTGTCGCTGAGCATGGGCGAGCAGGGCGAGGCACTGGTCGGCAGCCTCGAGTACGCCACAGCGCTGTTCGATGAAAGCACCGTGCGCCGCTTCGCCGGTTATTTCGACAGTATGCTGCGCGCCATGCTGGCCAATGACCAGGCGCCGCTGGCCGAGGTCGAACTGGTGGGCGGGGCCGAGCGCAAGCGCCTGCTGGACACCTTCAATCGCAGTGCCCTGGCGTTCCCGAACGGGCAGACGGTGCATGGCCTGGTCGAGGCCCAGGCGGCCCGCGCACCGCAGGCACTGGCCGCCAGCCAAGGCGACATGCCCCTCTCCTATGGCGAGCTGAACCTGCGCGCCAACGCCCTGGCCCATTACCTGATCGGGCAAGGTGTCGGCCCCGACGAGCGGGTGGCCGTGGTGGCCCGCCGAGGCCTCGACACCCTGGTGGCGTTGCTGGCGGTGCTCAAGGCCGGTGGCGCCTACGTGCCGGTGGACCCGGCGCACCCGGACGAGCGGCTGCGCTATCTGCTCGAGGACAGCGCCCCGGTGGTGGTGCTGGCGCAGCAGGCGTTGCTGGTGCGCCTTGAAGGGCTGGGCGTGGCGGCGCAGGCACTGGACAGGCCGCACTGGCCGGAGCGTGCGGACAACCCCGAGATCCCCCGCCTGCTGGCCAGCCACCTGGCCTATGTGATCTACACTTCCGGCTCCACCGGCCAGCCCAAGGGCGTGATGGTCGAGCACCGCACCCTGGCCAACCTGGTGCACTGGCACTGCAAGGCCTTCGAGCTGGGCGCGGGGGATCACACCGCCAGCGTCGCCGGCTTCGGTTTCGACGCCATGGCCTGGGAAGTATGGCCGGCGCTGTGCGCCGGGGCGGTGCTGCACTTGCCACCAGCGCAGTTGGGCAACGAGCAGCTCGACGGTCTGCTGGCCTGGTGGCTGGAGCAACCCCTGAAGGTGGCGTTCCTGCCGACCCCGGTGGCCGAGTACGCCTTCACCCAGGGGCTGCGTCATCCGACCCTGCGCACCTTGCTGATCGGCGGCGACCGCCTGCGCCAGTTCACTAGCGACCCCGGCTTTGTCGTGGTCAACAACTACGGCCCCACTGAGGCGACCGTGGTCGCGACCTCTGGCCTGGTGCTGCCGGGCGGCGTGCTGGACATCGGCCGGCCGATCGCCAATGCCCGCGTGTACCTGCTGGATGATGCGCGGCAGTTGGTGCCGTGCGGTGTGGCCGGCGAACTCTACGTGGGCGGGGCCGGTGTGGCCCGCGGCTACCTGAACCGCGCAGACCTGAGCGCCGAGCGTTTCCTCGAAGATCCGTTCAGCGAGGTGCCCGGCGCACGCATGTACCGCACTGGCGACCTGGCGCGCTGGAATGCCGACGGCACCCTGGACTACCTGGGCCGTAACGACGACCAGGTGAAGGTGCGCGGCCTGCGCATCGAACTGGGGGAAATCGAGGCGCAGCTGCTCGCCCTGGAGGGGGTCGCCGAAGCGCTGGTGGTGGCCCGCGAGGACCAGCCCGGGCAGCCGCGGCTGGTGGCCTACTACATTGCCGGCGCCGAGGCGCAGCCGGTCGGTACCCTGCGTGCCGCGCTGCAACAACGCCTGCCGGCCTACATGGTGCCGGCGGCGTGGGTACAACTGGATGCCTGGCCACTGACCGCCAACGGCAAGGTCGACCGCCGGGCCCTGCCGTTGCCCGAGCGCGAAGCGGACAGCCAGGCCTACGAGGCCCCGGCAGGGGCCTTGGAGGTTGCCCTGGCCGAGCTGTGGTGCGAGCTGTTGCAGCTCAAGCGGGTGGGGCGTCAGGACCGCTTCTTCGAGTTGGGCGGTCATTCGCTGCTGGCCATGCGCATGGTGGGCCAGGTGCGCACGCGGCTGGGCCTGGAGCTGTCGCTGGGCGAGCTGTTCGCCGACGACCGCCTGCTGACGGTGGCGGCGACCCTGGCCGAGGATCGCCACGACGTGCTGCCGGCCATCGAGCCGGCGCCGCGCGGGCAGTCCCTGCCGCTGTCGTTCGCCCAGCAACGGCTGTGGTTCCTGGCGCAGATGGACGATGCCAGCGCCGCCTACCATATTCCCCTGGGCCTGGCCTTGCGCGGCCCGCTGGACCGCGAGGCCCTGGAGCGGGCGCTGGAGCGCATCGTCGAGCGCCACGAGAGCCTGCGCAGCCACTTCACCCAGACAGGCGCCGAGGCGCGGGTGCGGGTGGCGCCCGGACGGGGCGGCTTCGCCCTGGCCTGGCATGACCTGCGCGGCGCGGCGCAGCAGTTGCCCGAGCTGATGCAGGCCGAGGCGATGCTGCCATTCGACCTGGCGCACCAGCTGCCGGTGCGCGGCCGCCTGCTGTGCCTGGCGGCGGACCACCATGTGCTGTTGCTGACTTTGCACCATATCGTTGCCGACGGCTGGTCGATGGGGGTGTTCACCCAGGAGCTGGCGACGTTGTACCAGGCCTTCAGCGAAGGCCGCGACGACCCGCTGCCGGCGCTGGCGATCCAGTACGGCGACTACGCCCTGTGGCAGCGTCGCTGGCTGAGCGGTGAGGCCTTGCAGCGCCAGGGCGACTACTGGAGCCAGGCCCTGGCCGGTGCGCCGGTGCTGCTGACCCTGCCCACCGACCGGCCACGACCGGCCCGTCAGGACTACCTTGGCGACCGCGTAGAAGTGCGCCTGGATCGGCGCTTGAGCGAAGACCTGCGGGCGCTGTGCCTGCGTCATGGGGTCACCCCGTTCATGCTCTTCGCCGGCGCCTGGGCGGTGTTGCTGGCGCGCCTGTCCGGCCAGGCCGAGGTAGTGATCGGCACCCCGGTGGCCAACCGCCGGCAGGCCGAGGTCGAGGGGCTGATCGGCTTGTTCGTCAACTCCCTGGCGCTGCGCATCGATACCGCCGGCAGCCCCGATGTCGGCGCGCTGCTGGCCCGGGTCAAGGCCTGCGTGAGCCAGGCCCAGGACCATCAGGACCTGCCGTTCGAACAGGTGGTGGAACGCTTGCACCCGCCGCGCAGCCTGGCCCACACACCGCTTTACCAGGTATCGCTGGCGTGGAACGGTGTGCCGGGCGAGGCCCTGCGCCTGGGTGGGCTGCAGCTGGAGGCGCTGGGTGGCACGCAGACCTTCGCCAAGTTCGACCTGACCCTGAGCCTGGGCGAGACCGCCGACGGCTACGGCGGCGCCCTGGAGTTCGCCACCGCGCTGTTCGACCGGGCGACCATCGAGCGGCACCTGGGTTACCTGGAGCAACTACTCTGGGCGATGGCGGGCAGCGACCAGTCCGTGCCGGCGAAGGTCGAGCTGCTCGGCGCCGCCGAACGTCGCCAGGAACTGGTGGCCTGCAACGCCAGCGAGCGGATCGGCGGCCTGCAGCAACCGCTGCACGCGCTGTTCGAGGCGCAGGTGGCGCGTACGCCGCAGGCCATCGCGGTGCAGGCCGAGGACGGGCAACTGACCTACGCCGAATTGAATGCGGCGGCCAACCGCTTGGCCCACCGCCTGATCGAACAGGGCGTGGTCGCCGACAGCCGGGTCGCCGTGTGTCTGGCGCGGGGGCCACGGTTGCTGGTCGGGCTGCTGGCGGTGCTCAAGGCCGGTGGCGCCTACGTGCCGCTGGATCCGGGCTACCCGGATGAGCGCCTGGCGTACATGCTCGAAGACAGCGCGCCGCTGGCGTTGCTGGTGGATGCCGCCAGCAACCGGCGCTTCAGCGACAGCCCGGTGGCGCGGCTGGACCTCGACCAGCCGGACTGGACCGAGCAGTCGCCGGACAATCCACAGGTGCCGGGCCTTGGCGCCCGCCACCTGGCCTACGTGATCTACACCTCCGGCTCCACCGGCACGCCGAAAGGGGTGATGGTCGAGCACCGCAGCCTGTGCAACCTGGTGCACTGGAGTTCGCGGCTGATCGCCCCGAGCGCATCAGGTGCGCTGCTGCACAAGACCCCGGTGAGCTTCGATGCGTCGGTATGGGAGCTGTTCTGGCCGCTGTGTGCCGGCCTGCGCCTGGTGCTGGCGCGCCCGGATGGCCAGCGCGACCCGGACTACCTGGCGGCGCTGATCCAGCGCCAGCGGGTCAGCGTGGTGCAGTTCGTGCCCGCACTGCTGCAGCAGTTCCTCGCCCTGGAGGCCAGCGCGGCCTGCGACAGCCTCACCGATGTGGTTTGTGGCGGTGGCGAGCTGACTTCGGCGTTGCTGCGCCAGTTGCGCGAGCGCCTGCCGCAGGTGCGGCTGCACAACGTCTACGGCCCCACCGAGGCCACCGTCGACTGCTGCGTCTGGACCCTCGAGCCCCGGCAGCCCGTGCCCGAAGAGGCGCCACCGATCGGTCGGCCGATCGCCAACACCCGCCTGTATGTGCTCGACAGCAACGGCATGCCGGTACCGCGGGGCGTGGTGGGCGAGTTGTACATCGGTGGTGTCGGCGTGGCGCGTGGCTATCTGGGCCTGCCGGCGCTGGAGGCCGAACGTTTCGGCGCCAGCCCGTTCGTGGTCGATGAGCGCCTGTACCGCAGCGGCGACCTGGTGCGCCGCCGCGCCGATGGCGAGCTGGAATTCCTTGGTCGCAACGATTTCCAGGTGAAACTGCACGGTCTGCGCATAGAGTTGGGCGAGATCGAGGCCTGCCTGGCCAGCCATCCGGGTGTGCGCGAAGTGGCGGTGCTGCTGCGCGGCGAGCGCCTGGTCGCCTGGTTCACGGCCGACGATGCGGTGCCGGGCGTGGCGGTATTGCGCAAGCATGCCCAGGCGCGCTTGCCGGACTACATGGTGCCGTCGGCCTATGTGGCATTGCCGGCCATGCCATTGACGGCCAATGGCAAGCTCGACCGCCAGCGTCTGCCCGACCCTGGTGCCGACGCGGTGCTCAGCCGTGCCTACGAGGCGCCGCAAGGCGAGGCCGAGCGCCATCTGGCGGCGCTATGGGCCGAGTTGCTCAATGTGCCGAGGGTAGGGCGCCAGGACCATTTCTTCGAGCTCGGTGGCCACTCGCTGCTGGCCGTGACCCTGATCGCCCGCTTGCGTGCCGAGGGCCTGGACGCGGACATCCGCGTGCTGTTCGCCGAACCGACCCTGGCCGCCGTGGCCGCGACCCTGAGCCAGCATGGCGGAAGCCGGGTGCCGGCCAACCGCATCGGCAGTGATTGCCGGCGCATCACGCCGGACTTGCTGCCGTTGGTGGCGCTGGAGCAGTCGCACATCGAGCGGATCGTCGATCAGGTGCCTGGCGGTGCCGCCAATGTACAGGACATCTATCCGCTGGGGCCGTTGCAGGCGGGGATCCTCTATCACCACCTGGCCAGCGAGGGTGACGATCCCTACCTGCTGCAGGCGCGTTTCGCGGTGGCCGACCAGGCTCGGTTGGAGGCGTTGCGCCAGGCGCTGGACCAGGTGATCGCCCGGCACGACATCCTGCGTTCTTCGTTGTACTGGGAAGGTCTGGCGCAGCCGGTGCAGGTGGTATGGCGCCAGGCGGCGTTGCCCGTGCAGGAACTGGCCGCGGATGAGCCGATCAGCCTGCGCCTGGACCTGACCCGCGCGCCGCTCCTGCGCCTGGTGCACCGCCAGGACCCGAGCAGCGGGCGGATCACCGCCACCTTGCTGTTCCACCACCTGGTCATGGATCACGTGGCCCAGGACGTGTTGCGCGCCGAACTGGAGGCCTGCCTGCTCGGCGAGCAGCTGCGCTTGCCGCCGCCGGTGCCGTACCGCAACTACATCGCCCAGGTGCTGCAGGGTGCCGGCGAGGCCGAGCATGAGGCATACTTCCGCGAGCAGTTGGGTGATATCGACGAGCCGACCCTGGCCTACGGTCCGCATCCGCTGGCCCACGCCGACGCCGTGGCCGAAGCCCAGCACTGGCTGGACGACGAGCTGGCGCGGCGGGCCCGCGAACAGGCGCGGCTGCTGGGTGTGGGCGCGGCCAGCCTGATGCACCTGGCCTGGGGCCTGGTGCTGGGGCAATTGTCGGGGCGCGACAGCGTGGTGTTCGGCACCGTGCTGCTTGGTCGCCTGCAGGGCGGTGAAGGCATGGAGCGGGCCTTGGGCGTGTTCATCAACACCTTGCCGCTGCGCCTGGACGTGGGCCGCCTGCCGGTACGTGAGGCGCTGCTCGACACCCACCGCCGGCTGACCGGGCTGTTGGTGCACGAGCATGCGCAACTGGCCCTGGCGCAGCGCTGCAGTGCCTTGCCGCCCGGTGCGCCGCTGTTCAGCGCCTTGCTCAACTACCGCCACAGTGCCGCCGCGCTGGCCCATGACACTGCCAATGGGCGTGCCTGGCAGGGCATCGAGCTGCTGCATGCGCAGGAACGCAGCAACTACCCGCTGGCCCTGAGCATCGACGACCTCGGGGAGCGCTTCAGCCTGACCGCGCAGTGCGCGGCGGGCCTGGACGCCCGGCGGCTGTGCGGTTACCTCGAGCAGGCTCTCGCACACCTGGTCGAGGCCCTGGCACATGATCCCGAGCAAGGCCTGGAGCGGCTGGACATCGTGCCGGCCGAGGAGCGTCGTCGATTACTGGATTACAACGCCACGCAACGCGCCTACCCCAGGTCGGTGCCCGTGCACCGCCTGTTCGAGCAGCAGGTGGCGCGCCATCCGTTGGCGCTGGCGGCGCTGCATGACGAGCGCCAGCTCACCTACGCCGAGCTCAATGAGCAGGCCAACCGCCTGGCGCACTGGTTGATTGGCGAGGGGGTGGCGGCCGGCGATCATGTGGCGATCCTGCTGCCTCGCTCGCTGCCGTTGCTGGTCGCGCAGTTGGCCGTGCTCAAGTGTTCGGCGATCTACGTGCCGCTGGATATCAACGCCCCGGCCGAGCGCCAGGCGTTCATGGTCCAGGACTGCCAGGCCGCGGTGTTGCTGACCCTTGGCAGCCTGGCCGCGGATTGCGAGGCGCGGCGCATCGACCTGGACTGCCTGGCGCTGGACGAGCAGCCCACGCACAACCCGGGCCTGGCCCAGGAGGCCGACGCGGTGGCGTACGTGATGTACACCTCCGGCTCCACCGGCACGCCGAAAGGGGTGCGGGTGACCCATCGCGGCATCGCCCGGCTGGTGCTGAACAACGGCTATGCCGACTTCAACGCCACGGACCGTTTCGCCTTCGTCGCCAACCCGGCGTTCGACGCCGCGACCATGGATGTCTGGGGCGGCCTGCTCAACGGAGGCCAGGTGCTGGTGATCGATCACCAGACCCTGGTCGAGCCGACGCAGTTCGCCGCCGCCCTGCGCCAGGGCGGCGCCAGCGTGATGTTCGTCACCACGGCGCTGTTCAACCAGTATGTGCAACTGATCCCCGAGGCGTTGGCCGGGCTGCGCATCCTGTTGTGCGGCGGCGAGCGCGGCGAGCCCGCCAGCTTCCGCGCCTTGTTGGCCCAGGCGCCGCAGTTGCGCCTGGTGCACTGCTATGGGCCCACCGAGACCACCACCTTCGCCACCGCCAGTGCGGTGCGGGCGGTGGTCGACGGCGCCGAGCATGTGCCGATCGGCGGCCCGATCGGCAACACCACGGCCTATGTCCTCGATTGCCACGGGCGCTTGCTGCCCGAGGGCGTCACCGGCGAACTGTACATCGGCGGCGACGGCGTCGCCCTCGGCTACCTGAATCGTCCGCAGCTGACCGCCGAACGCTTCCTCGACGATCCATTCGCCGCAGGTGCCGGGGCGAGGTTGTACCGCACCGGTGACCTGGCCCGCTGGCGCGAGGATGGCCAGTTGGAATGCCTGGGCCGCACCGACGACCAGGTGAAGATCCGCGGCTTTCGCATCGAGCTGGGCGAGGTCGAGCAACACCTCACCCAGTGCCCGGGCCTGGAAGAGGCCGTGGTCATGGCCCTGCGCCTGGAGCAGGGGCCGTTGCGCCTGGTGGCGTGGTACACCCGTACCGACATGGCCCTGGACGGTGCGGCGTTGCGTGCTTTCCTGCGCGATCGGTTGCCGGAGTACATGCTGCCGGCGGCGTTCGTCGCACTTGAGGCGCTGCCGCTGACCAACAACGGCAAGGTCGATCGTCGGGCCCTGCCACTGCCGGGCGCGCAGGACCTGGCCGTGGCGGTGTTCGAGGCGGCGGTGACGCCGGTGGAGCAGGCCTTGGCGGCGCTGTGGGCGCAGGTGCTCGAGGTCGAGCGAGTCGGGCGGCATGACAGCTTCTTCGAGCTGGGCGGGCATTCGCTGTCGGCGATCCGCCTGGTGGGCGAGATGCGCCAGGCTGGCCTGCACACGACCCTGGCCCAGTTGTTCCAGCACCCGACCATTGCCGCCCTGGCGCCGCTGCTCGACGAGGTGGCGGCCGAGGACGAGGCGCAAGGCCTGGTCACGGTGCGTGCCGCAGGCAGCCAGCCTGCGCTGTTCCTGATCCATGAGTTCAGTGGCCTGGACCTGTATTTTCCGGTCCTGGGGCGGCATATCGAAGGTGATTTCCCTATCTATGGGCTGGCCGGCGTCGCCGTCGGGCAGGTGCAATTGAACACCATGGAGTGCCTGGCTGCGCGCCTGGTGCGGCAGATTCGCGCCGTGCAGCCACACGGGCCGTATCGCCTGGCCGGCTGGTCGTTCGGCGGTGTGCTGGCCTACGAGGTAGCGGCGCAATTGCTGGGTGCGGACGAGCCGGTGGCCTTCGTCGGCCTGATCGACACCTACGTGCCGCGCCTGAGCGACCAAGGCAAGGCGCGCTGGCAAGGGCCGTATCTGGTGCAAGCGCAGTTGCTGCTGCATTGCCGCGTGCACTGGCAGGCGCAGGGCGAGGCGGGGGCTATGCAACTGGCCGAGATCGAGGCGTTGCAGCCGGGCGCATTGCCCTTCGAGGCACTGCTTGCCTACTGCCGTGAGCGGCAGTTGCTGGTGCCCGGCCTGGCCCAGGCCAGCGATGGACAGTTGCGCCACTTCTTCGAGCGTCACCTGGCCCATGGCCATGCCCTGGCTCACTATCGCCTGGCGCCGTTGCCGGTGCCGCTGCACTTGTTCATCGCCGAACAGCGCAGCGCCGGTATCGTCACCGACAGCCCGAGCCTGGGCTGGGCCGAGGCCTTGCCTGGGCAGGAGCTGAAGTGCCTGAGCGTGCCGGGCGATCACCAGAGCATGGTCCAGGACCCGCAAGCCGCCGTGCTCGGCCAGGCCATCGCCCAGGCGATGCAGGCCGCGTCGGCGCTCGCGCCGGCGGCGCACCAGCCGCTACTGGCAATCCAGAGTGGCGTGCCGGGCCATGTGCCGGTGTTCTGCGTGCCGGGCGCCGGCGACAGCGTGACCAGCTTCATCGGCCTGGCCGAGGCGCTGGGGCCGGACTGGCCGGTGCATGGCCTGCAGGCGCGTGGCCTGGCTGCGGGTGAAGTGCCCCATTGCTCGGTCGAGGTGGCTGCGGCGTGCCATGCCCAGGCCATCGAGGCGCTGTACCCCGAAGGACCGTTGAACCTGGTCGGGCACTCGTTCGGTGGCTGGGTGGCCCATGCCATGGCGATACGCCTGCAGGCCAAGGGGCGCGAGGTGCGCTCCCTGACCCTGATCGACAGCGAGGCGCCGGGCGCGGGGGGCAGTTGCGGCAAGCCGTACACCTATACCCAGGCCCTGCAGCGGCTTATCGAGTCGTTGCAACTGTCCACCGGCAAGTCATTGGGCATCGAGCCTTTAGCCTTCGCCGAAACCGACGATCAGGGGCAGCTGCGCCAGTTGCACGCGGCGATGGTACGGGTTGGCCTGATGCCGTCGCGCTCCTCGCCGCAGGCGCTCGAAGGCGTGGTGCGCACCTTCGCCACGGCGCTGCGCACGGTGTATCGCCCCGAGGGTGGCTTCAATGGCTTGGCGCGGCTGGTGCTGGTGGCCGATCCGAGCCTGGACGCCGCCGGCAACCAGGGCGAGCAACAGGCCATGGAAGACGGTTGGCGTGAATGGCTGCCGCAGCTGGAGGTGTGGCAGGGGCCAGGCAACCATTTCAGCATCCTCAAGGTGCCGGATGTGTTCAGCCTGGCCGCCTGGTGGCATGACGGGCAGGCCCTGTATCACAGCAGGGTGAAGCAGTAACACCGTCGTGAGAGCGGGCTTGCAAAGCGATGGCGTCACCTTGGAGTGGCGTTATCGCGGGGCAAGCCCGCTCCCACGGGACCTCATCAGCTTCAGGAAGAACGGTTTTATGGAAAAGACGAAGTTTCGCAAGATCACCCTCGGTGTCGCCGTGGCCCTGGTCGCCGGCATCGTGCTCTACGCGGTACAGGCCCCAGCCAAGCCGCCGCAGTACATCACCGCCACGGTCGAGCGTGGCGATATCGAAAACGCGGTGCTGGCCACCGGCACCCTGGAAGGTATCCGCCAGGTCGACGTCGGCGCCCAGGTTTCGGGGCAGCTCAAGTCGCTCAAGGTCAAGCTTGGCGACAAGGTCGCCGAAGGCCAGTGGCTGGCCGAAATCGACCCGCTGGTGCCGCGCAACTCGCTGCGCCAGGCCGAGGTCGACGCCGAGAAGCTGCAGGCCGAGCGGCGCTCGGTGCAGGCCAAGCTCAAGCAGGCCAAGCGGGTCTACGAACGCTACGACGTGCTCCAGGCCGACGAGTCGATCTCGCGCCAGGACTTCGAGAACGCCGAGTCCGAATTCGAGGTGCAGCAGGCCAACCTGCGCTCGCTGGACGCGCAGATCAAGAGCGCCCAGGTGCAGATCGATACGGCGCGGGTCAACCTCGGCTACACCCGCATCGTCGCGCCGATCGATGGCCATGTGGTGGGTATCGTCACCCAGGAAGGGCAGACGGTGATCTCCAACCAGCTGGCGCCGGTAATCCTCAAGCTCGCCGACCTCGACACCATGACCATCAAGGCCCAGGTGTCCGAGGCCGATGTGATTCATATCAGCCCCGGCCAGCAGGTGTACTTCACCATCCTCGGTGACGACAAACGTTACTACGCCAAGCTGCGCGGCACCGAGCCCGCGCCGCAGAACTACCTGGAAAGCAGCGACAAGAGCGGCGGCGCCGCCAAGCAGGCCAGCGCGGTGTTCTACAACGCGCTGTTCGAGGTGCCCAACCCCGAGCACCGCCTGCGCATCTCGATGACCGCCCAGGTGCGTATCGTCCTCGACACCGCCCTGGGCGTGCTCACCGTGCCGGTGGCGGCGCTGGGGCCGCGCGACGCCGACGGCAGCTTCCCGGTGCGGGTGCTCGACGGCAAGGGCTTCGCCCAGGTGCGCAAGGTCCAGGCGGGGATCAACAACAACGTCAAGGTGCAGGTCAAGGACGGCCTGGCCGAAGGTGACCGCGTGGTGATCGGCGAGCCGGTGTCGGGCGAGGCGGGGGCGTGAGCATGAACATGAACGTGGAACTGTCGCCGGCACGGGCGGTGTCGGCACTCGAGGAGCAGCCGTTGCTGCGCCTGGACGGGGTCAGCCGCAGCTTCATGGCGGGCGACCGCGAGTTCCTGGCGCTCAAGGGTATCGACCTGGAGATCCATGCCGGCGAGCTGGTGGCGATCATCGGCGCCTCGGGTTCGGGCAAGTCGACGCTGATGAACATCCTTGGTTGCCTGGACCATGCCAGCGCCGGCAGCTACCAGGTCAGCGGCCAGGAAACCCGTGATCTCGACGACGACGCCCTGGCCGCGCTGCGGCGTGACCATTTCGGTTTCATCTTCCAGCGCTACCACCTGTTGCCGCACCTGGATGCCCTGCGCAATGTCGAGATCCCGGCGGTGTACGCCGGCGTGGCGCAGGCCGGACGCCATGCCCGGGCGCGGGAGCTGCTGGGCCGCCTGGGCCTGGGCGGACACCTGGCGCACCGGCCCAGCCAGCTGTCGGGGGGCCAGCAGCAGCGGGTCAGTATCTGCCGGGCGCTGATGAACGGCGGCGAGGTGATCCTCGCCGACGAGCCGACCGGAGCGCTCGATACCGCCAGCGGCAAGGAAGTGATGAACATCCTGCTGGAACTGCACGGCGCCGGGCACACGGTGATCCTGGTGACCCACGACCCCAAGGTCGCCGCCCACGCCGAGCGGATCATCGAGGTCAGCGACGGGCAGATCGTCAGTGACCGGCGCACCCGCGCCGAGCCCACTGCACCGGCCGCCGAGGCGGCGCCCGCTCGCGAGCAGGCGCCACGGCGGCTGGTGGCCAGCCTCGGGTTGTTCCGCGAGGCCTTCAAGATGGCCTGGATCGCCCTGGTCTCGCACCGCATGCGCACCCTGCTGACCATGCTCGGGATCATCATCGGCATCACTTCGGTGGTGTCGATCTCGGCCATCGGCGAGGGCGCCAAGGGCTACGTGCTCAAGGACATCCAGGCGATCGGCAGCAACACCATCGACATCTACTCCGGCACCAGTTTCGGCGACAGCCGGGCCAAGGCCATCGAGACCCTGGTGCCGGCTGACGTGACCGCGCTCAACGAACTCTACTACGTCGACAGCGCCACCCCGGTGATCGGTCAGAGTTCGCTGGTGCGCTACCGCAACATCGACGCCGATGTGCAGCTAAACGGTGTCAGCGAGCAGTACTTCCAGGTGCGCAACATCCCCTTGGCCGCAGGGATCGTGTTCAGCGCCGATGATGCCCGGCGCCAGGCCCAGGTGGTGGTGATCGACCACAACACGCGCAAGCGCCTGTTTGGCGATGGGATCAACCCGCTTGGGCAGGTGATCCTGGTCGGCAACTTGCCGTGCACGGTGATCGGCGTGACCGCCGAGAACAAGAACCTGTTCGTCGCCGGCAACACCCTGAACGTGTGGATGCCCTACGAGACCGCCGCCGGGCGCGTGCTTGGCCAGCGCCACCTGGACAGCATCAGTGTGCGGATCAAGGACGGCATGCCGAGCAAGCGGGTGGAGGAGGAGGTCAACAAACTGATGCTGCAGCGCCACGGCACCAAGGATTTCTTCACCAACAACCTCGACAGCATCATGCAGACCGTGCAGAAGACCAGCCGCTCGCTGACCCTGCTGCTGTCGCTGATCGCAGTGATTTCGTTGGTGGTGGGGGGGATCGGGGTGATGAACATCATGCTGGTGTCGGTTACCGAGCGCACCCGCGAGATCGGCATCCGCATGGCAGTGGGGGCGCGGCAGTCGGATATCCGCCAGCAGTTCCTGGTGGAGGCGGTGATGGTCTGCCTGATCGGCGGGGTGATCGGGATCGGGTTGTCCTATGGGATCGGGTATCTGTTCGCGCTTTTCGTCAAGCAGTGGGAGATGGTGTTCTCACTGGGATCGGTGGTCACGGCGTTCGTCTGCTCGACCTTGATCGGCATCGTGTTCGGCTTCGTGCCGGCGCGCAATGCGGCGCGGCTGGACCCTATCGAGGCGTTGGCACGGGACTAGGCCTGAGCGCTCGGGATCGAGCGCCGCTTCCGCGGTGCTCGATCTTGCGTGCCTGTGGGCATTCGGTCTGGCTAGTGTGGTGTTTTGCAAATACGACCAATAAATCGCGAGCGATTTTTGTGCTCAAGCAAGGCGTCGCGACGAGTCGTAGCCCAGCTACGGCGAGGAGCGACAACGCCGCATGAGCGCAAAAAGCGCCGCGAGTTATGGTCGTTATTTGTGAAACACCACACTAGATCTCTGCATACATCCAGCGCATCAGCGAGTGGCGGCCGCTGATGCCCAGCTTGATCGCCGCCCGGCGCAGGTAACTTTCCACCGTATTGACCTTGAGCCGCAGATACTCGGCCTGCTGCGGCGCCGTGCGCCCGGCCAGCAAGCCCTCGCACACTTGCATCTCACGTTCCGACAGGCGGATGCCGGTCTGACGCAGGCGTTCGAGAAAACGCTGTTCGAGGCTGTCAGGGTCTGCGGGTACCGGCGAGGCAGGCTGCAGGGCATTGATGTGTTTTTCCAGCATGGGCAGCAGCAAGGGCGAAATGTCCTCCAGCCGGCTGCGATCGGTAGCTGAGAAACCAACGCGGGTGTCGGCCCGCAAGACCGTGATTTCGTAGCGGAAACCATCCTTGCGCCGGGCCAGGTGCAGGCGCGCCGGGTCGTCGAAGCCGTCACCCGTATCGCCGGCGCTGAACACCGTCTCGCTGATCAGGGTCGCGTCTGGCTGGCTGGCGCAGGCCGGGTTGATGCGCAGTTGGCGGATATGCGTGGCGTCGATGGTCAGGTGGGTCTGGATCAGGTCGTGCAGGTGCCGGGGGAAATGGCGGCTACCGGTACTGGCTATGACTTTACCGATCTGCGGAAAAAGCAGGTGCGAATTCATCGTGTCATCCATGATAGGCGGTGGAACGGAGGCCCTTGCGCCAGCAACCAGCATCCTTGACTGTCGGCCGGGCCATCGGGGCTGCTAGCTATCCTAGTACAACGAATCAGTGACGGTTAAATGAAGCAGCGATAATGGCATAACAATATCATGGGTGACGCCGCAGGTGTGTCCGCGCACGACTCGGGTATGATGCGCATCCCATCCCACAACGAGACCGCCCCATGTCCCTGAGCGCTGAACAGATCGGCGAATTCCGCTCTTTCTCCGAGCAACTGGCCGATGCCGCCGCGGCGGCGATCCAGCCTTACTTTCGTGCCAGCCTGGATGTCGAGGACAAGGGGGGGCGCCTGTACGACCCTGTGACCATCGCCGACAAGGCCGCCGAAGAGGCCATGCGCGCGCTGATCCAGGCTCACTATCCCACCCACGGCATACTGGGTGAAGAGCAGGGCGCGGCACTGGGCAGCAGCCCGCTGACCTGGGTACTCGACCCGATCGATGGCACCCGCGCCTTCATCACCGGCCTGCCGCTGTGGGGCACGCTGATCGCTCTCAACGACGGTACCCGCCCGGTGCTCGGGGTGATGAACCAGCCGTTCACCGGCGAACGCTTCATCGGCACCCCGCACGGCGCCTGGCGCAATGGCACGGCGCTTAAGACCCGCGCCTGCGCCGACCTGGCGTCGGCCACGCTGATGTGCACCACCCCCGACATGTTCGACACCCCGGCGCGCAAGGCGGCGTTCGAGGCGGTCGCCGGCAAGGCCCGGCTGATGCGTTATGGCGGTGATTGCTATGCCTACTGCATGCTGGCGTCCGGATTCGTCGATGTGATCGTCGAGGCCAGCCTGCAGCCGTACGACGTGCAGGCGTTGATGCCGATCATCGAAGGCGCGGGTGGGGTCATCACGTCCTGGGATGGCGGTTCGGCCCAGAACGGGGGCTGCGTGGTGGCGTGTGGCGATCCGGCGTTGCATGCGCAGGTACTGGCAATGTTGCGTCACGCCATCTGATAGACCCTGCACGAGACGTTTGCCGTGGACTCAATCACCCAAGCCGTGCTCGGCGCGGCCCTGCAAGGCGCCGTACTGGGCCGTATCCAGGGCCGCCGCTCGCTGATCTACGGCGCCGCCCTGGGGACATTGCCCGACCTGGATGTGGTGATCCGCTACGCCGACCCGGTGTCGCAGATGACCTTCCACCGTGGCTTTTCCCATTCGATCTTCGTCCTGACCGGCCTGGCCCTGTTGCTTGCCTGGCTGGTCGCCTGGCGTTGGCCAGGCCGAGGCTATACCCCAGGCAGGCTGTTCCTGGCCTTCTGGCTGGCGCTGGTCACCCACCCGGTGCTCGACGCCTTCACCGTTTATGGCACCCAGCTGTTCTGGCCCCTGCACCTGACGCCGGAAAGCTGGGCGGCGGTGTTCATCATCGATCCGGTGTATACCGTGCCGTTGCTGCTGGCGGTGGGCTATGCGGCGATCAGGGGCCTGGAAGGCAGGGCGACCGCGATGCTGTGCCTGGCACTGGGATGCAGCACGCTCTACCTGGGCTTCGGCCTGGCCGGGCGCATGGCCGCCGAGCAACGTTTCCACCTGGCCTTGCAGGCGCAGGGCGTCGAGGCCAGTGAGGTCCGCGCGGTGCCCATCGCCTTCAACAGCCTGATCTGGCGGGTGCTGGCGAAAACCCCGGATGGCGGTTACTACGAGGGCGTGAGCAGCGGGTTCGATCGCGAACCTCCGGAGATGCTGCACCAGTCGCGCAATCTGGAGGCTGCCAAGGTACTGGCGGGCTCGCCACTGTACGAGCGCCTGCGCTGGTTCACCGATGACTGGCTGCGCTACGACATCATGGGTGACTCGCTGGTGGTCACCGACCTGCGCATGGGCATGCCAGGCAACTACAGTTTCCGCTTCGAAATGGCCCGGCGTGATGCCGCAGGGCAATGGACGGTGATCCAGCCCAGGGGCTGGATTGGTGGCGGTGCCGCCTCCCTGTTCGATGGCGAGCGGTTGAGCTTGATCTGGCGCCGTATCCTCGACCAGCAACCGCCACTGCCACTTGCCGTGTGGGCGGGGCATTTGTAGGTGGCTGGCTGGCGAGCAAAAAAAGCCCGCCGGGTGGCGGGCTACAAGGGCTTAGGGAGCAACACACAACAAATTCGGGGTCAGGCGACCAAGGTCTGGTCGAGCAAGCGGCCGGCCAGGGTCTCGGCGCAGCGGCGGCTGGTCAACGGGCCGCTGATGGCTTCACCGTCGCGCAGCAGGTACCAGCAGGCCAAAAGGCCCTGTTGGCGCAGGCTGCTGGGGACTGCGCTGCCGACAACGGACATGATCTGGATCGGGGCCATGGCGGATCTCCTCTCGAACATGGCCCTACCTTACCCAGGCGTCTTCAGGGTTTGAAATCAATGTCCTCGATAGTGGTCATTGCTTTTATCAACTATGCCGCTTACCAGCGCGGCGGGCCGTAGTACACCGGCGGCGGGCCATAATAGCGGCGGTAGACCGGCGGCGGGGCGGGCACATAGCGCTCGACCACATAGGGCTGGTAATACACCGGCGGTGGCGGCGCCTGCACATAGACCGGTGGCGGTGGATAGTAGGCCGGCTGGCGTTCGACGTAGACAGTGCGGTCGTGGCCGCCCGATACGGCCGCCCCGACCACCGCGCCCACCACGGCCGCGCCGATCACCGGCCCCGGGCCGTACCAGCCGCCACCATGGGCCGAGGCTTGCCCGCTGATTGCCAGCGCGCCGACCAGCAGGGCGATTCCGGGGATGAAACGCTTCATGGCGACACCTCGCAAGACAACCCCACGTTCGGGGTCTGTCTACTATGACCGCACTCTCGGTCAACCGCGCCATGGCAAAGGGTAAAGGTTGTGTAAGGGGCGACCGGCGGCGGGGTCTGGTACGCTGGCGCAATCGATTCAGCCATGACAGAGGAACCGCGATGAGCCATTCACCGAGCAGGGACACCGTGTTGTGCATTTCCCTGGCCGGGCGCCCCGGTACGTTCGGCGTGCGCTTTCACAACCATCTGTATCAGCAGTTGGGCCTGGACTATTACTACAAGGCCATGACCACCCAGGACCTGCCGGCCGCCGTGGCCGGCATCCGCGCCCTGGGTATTCGCGGTTGCGGCGTATCGATGCCCTACAAGGAAGCCTGCCTGGCGTTGGTGGACGAGGTCGACCCCTCGGCGGCGGCCATCGACTCGGTGAACACCCTGGTCAATACCGCAGGCCATCTGAAGGCCTACAACACTGACTACCTGGCGGTACGGCAGCTACTGGCCGAGCGGCGGGTCGACCCGGCGACCGGCTTCGCCCTGCGCGGCAGCGGTGGCATGGCCAAGGCGGTGGCCAGCGCGCTGCGCGACGCTGGTTTTCGCGACGGCATCATCGTCGCCCGCAACGAGCAGGCCGGGCGGCAACTGGCGGATGTTTGCGGCTACCGCTGGCTGCCTGAACTGCAGGACCGCTGCCCGCCGATGTTGATCAACGTCACGCCGATCGGCATGGCCGGGGGCCCGGAGGCCGACCAGCTGGCCTTCAGCGAAACCGCCATCGCGGCGGCCGAGCGGGTATTCGATGTGGTTGCCCTGCCGGCACGCACACCGCTGATCCGCGCCGCCGAGGCGTTGGGCAAGCCGGTGATTACCGGCCTCGATGTCATCGCGCTTCAGGCGCTGGAGCAGTTCGTGTTGTACACCGGGGTCCGGCCGACAGCCGAACAGGTGGCGGCTGCCGTGGCGTATGCCCGTGAAGGATGATTGGGTATAGAAGGGCGCCGTATCGCCGGCAAGCCGGCTCCCACACTGCTCGCTTTGCCTGTGAGCGAAGCGCAATCTCTGTGGGTGCTGGCTGCTGGCGTGGGGTTATCAGAACACCCGCTGATCCTTCTCATCCAGCTGCTGGTCAACCAGCGCCCGGCCATGGGCCAGGGACACGTGCTGGGCGTTCTCCAGGTCGGCGAAGAATTTCATCGGCATCGATAGTCGCCTGCTGCTGTGGCCGGCAGGGTCGGTGATCACGCAGCCTGCAGCATAGGGCAGGGGAGAGTCGGGGTGGGGCATCACGCTGGCGGTGATGGTGTGGTCGCGGTATTCACAGTGAAGGGTTTGCATCGTCCTTACCTCGCTGTGGCTTGGAACAGGCGTTACTTCCATATACCACAGCGAGGGGCCGGGAGTTCCCGGCCCGACGAGCGCGACCGGTGGGTATCAGCCCTTGAGTTCGGTCGGCTGGATGACCTCGACCCAGTAGCCGTCCGGGTCCTTGACGAAGGCCAGGTGGTTCATGCGGCCATCCTGCAGGCGCTTCTGGAACGGGACGTCCAGCGCCTCGAAGCGGGCGCAGGCAACACGTACGTCCGGTACCGAAATGCAGATGTGGCCGAAGCCGCGCGGGTCGGTGTTGCCATTGTGGTAGGCGAACTCGGGGTCGTTCTCGGTGCCGTGGTTGTGGGTCAGCTCGAGTACGCCGGGGATCGATTTCATCCACTGATGGCGCTCGGCGTCATCGGCAGGAATCTGCGCCGGGTCGACCAGGGCCAGGAAATACAGGCTGAAAGCCGCTTCCGGGAAGTCGCGCTTGTCCACCAGGCGAAAGCCCAGCACGCGGGTGTAGAAGTCCAGGGACTTCTCGATGTCCTTGACCCGCAGCATGGTGTGGTTGAACACGAATTGGGCGGTGGCGGTGTCTGGTTGGGCGGTCACGCCGGGGAGGGTTTGCAGATCGTGCAGGCTCATGGGTACTCCGGAATCAGGGCCTTGAATAGGTTTGCCATGATACGGAAGTCAACCAGCAGCGCAAATGAAAGCGCCCCGCACGAGTGCGGGGCGCCGGAATTAGAGGCCCGCATGTGCGGGCGCGTGATGGGGTCGCTAGTCCTTTAGCTGGTTCGATACTGAGCCTGCGGGTGTGAAAAAAGTGTGAAGCAGGTGTCGAGGTTTCATCAGCGCACCCAACTTTCCACCGTCTGCGCCCCGTACTGTTCCTTCCAGGCTTTCAGCCCGCGGTGGTTGCCGCCTTTGGTCTCGATCCGCTCGCCGGTATGGGGGTTCGCGTAGACCTTCACCACCCGCGGGCGGCGTTGCTGCTTGACCGCGGCCGGGGCGCGGGTCACGGCTTTCGGGTCGAGAATGGCGATGATATCGCGCAGGCTCTTGTCATAGCTTTTCATCAGGCCGACTAGTTTCTGCTCGAATTCGATTTCGCGTTTAAGGCCGGCATCCTTTTTCAGCGCTTCCAGTTGTGCCATCTGTTCCTTGAGCGCTTTTTCGGCAGCACGAAACTCTGCAAGTCTGGACACTGTCTTCACTCCTGTAAGTCTGCCGTGGCGGGACGTGACGAACATGAAACCAGACTGAACGCCGGCCACGTGGATGGGTAAAGCTGTTCGCTAAGCGAGAGTGTAGTAGTCGCTTGCGAGTGGGTAAACAGCAAACTTTCTATCAATTACTCGGGAACTTTGCCGATTTTTTACGCGTTATTCGAAAAGACCCGGCCAACCACCTTAGACCATGGTCCCATGGCTTAGGCTAGAGCCTTTGGCGGAAAATTATGGATGATGGTCGAAGTGTATTCGTTCATCGCGTAGTGCCGGTGCAGATGACTGCCCGGATGGTTTTTCGTCTTTCTTCTGGATGTTCCTTCGCATGTTTGCCCCTTTCCCCCTCGCCCCCGGGCGCCGAGTTGCCGGCTTGTTCTTCCTGTGTGCCGGTGTCAACGCCCAGGCCGCCGGTTTTCTTGAAGACAGCAGTGCCAAGGTCGAAGCACGCAATGTCTATTTCAACCGGGACTTCCGTGACGGCCACACCAGTTCCAAGCAAGGCGCGTCGAAGCGCGAAGAGTGGGCGCAGGGCTTTATTCTCAATGTTCAGTCCGGTTATACCCAGGGACCGGTCGGGTTCGGCGTGGATGCGCTGGGGATGATTGGTTTCAAGCTCGACTCCAGTCCCGCCGACAGCAATAGCGGCCTGTTGCCGTCGTCCGGGCACGACCCGCGCCATTCCGCCGACCAGTACGCCAAGATGGGCATCGCCGGCAAGGTGAAGGTGTCCAACACGGTATTCAAGTACGGTTCGATGATGCCGGACGTGCCGCTGCTCAAGTACAACGACGGGCGCCTGCTGCCGACCATGTTCCATGGCGCCTGGTTGACCTCCGAGGAAGTGCGCGACCTCAAGTTCACCCTGGCACGCCTGAACCAGTACACCGCGCGGGACTCCACCGACCGCCAGGACATCCGCGTGCACTGCAAGAACAAGCGCTATGCCTGCGATATCGAGGCCGATCATTTCGACCTGGCCGGCGTCGACTACCGCTTCAACGACCGCGTCAGCGCGCAGTACCAGGTGTCCAAGCTGGAAAACATCTACCGCCAGCACTTCCTCGGGCTGGTCGCCAGCCAGCCGCTGGAAGTCGGCACGCTGTCGGCGGACCTGCGGGTGATCAAGAGCGACGACATCGGCAATGCCCGTGCCGGGCGCATCGACCACCGCGCCTTCAGCGGCATGCTTGGCTACAGCCTGGGTGGGCACAAGCTCAGCGCCGGCTGGCAGCGCATGTACGGCGACAGCGCCATGCCGTACCTCGACGGCACCAACCCCTACCTGGTCAACTATGCCCAGGTCAACGACTTCGCCGCCGCCCAGGAGCGCTCCTGGCAGGTGCGCTACGACTACGATTTCAAGGCTCTGGGCGTACCCGGCCTGACCTTCTTCACCCGCTACATCAATGGCGACAATGTGAAGGTCCCTGGCAGCAACGCCGAAGGCAAGGAATGGGAACGCGACAGCGAGCTGAAGTACCAGGTGCAGAGCGGCACCTTCAAGGACGTCAGCGTGCGCCTGCGCAACTCCACCTACCGCAGCAACTACGAGAAGTGGGCGCGTGACATGGACGAAACCCGGGTCATTGTCAGCTACAACTTCTCGATCCTCTGACCCGTTTTGCCAAACGACCGGTGGTCGGTCGACAATGACCACCGGCAACCAGGCAGGGCAGGCGATGAAACAGCTTCTACTGATCGGCATCGGACCGGGCGATCCTCGCCAGGTCACCTACGAGGCGGTGGAGGCGCTGCGGCGCGCCACGGTGTTCTTCGTGCTCGACAAGGGCAGCGACAAGGACGACCTGGTGCGCCTGCGCCGGGCCATCCTCGAGCGCTACCTGCCCGAGGGCAGTTACCGCCTGGTGCAGGTCGAGGACCCGCGCCGGGACGGCCAGGCGCCGGATTATGTCGGCGCCGTGCAGGACTGGCACGCCCAGCGCGCCGCATTGTACGCCCGGCTGATCGAGGATGAGCTGGGCAGCGATGATGTCGGCGCGTTCCTGCTTTGGGGCGAGCCGGCGTTGTACGACAGCACCCTGCGTATTCTCGACCTGGTCCGCGAACGCGGCCTGACGCTGGCCTTGCAGGTGATTCCCGGCATCAGCAGCATCCAGGCGCTGGCCGCCCGTCACCAGATCCCGCTCAACCGTATCGGCGAGCCGCTGACCGTGCTGCCGGGGCGACGCCTGGGCGAACAGACGCGGATCGACAATGTGCTGGTGATGCTCGATGGCCAGTGCGCGTTCGCCGCCCTGGATGATCCGCAACTGGTGATCTACTGGGGCGCCTACCTGGGCACGCCGGACGAGCTGCTGGTGAGCGGGCCGTTGCAGGCGGTGAAGGGGCGCATCCTCCAGTTGCGCGATGAGGCGCGGCGGCGCAAGGGGTGGATCATGGATACCTATCTGTTGCGCAGGGAGGGGTAGTGGTTGGTGACTGGCGGGAGAGTTGCAGCGCCTGTGAGATCAAGCGCTGTAGATCCATCGTCAGACCCATCAAGGCCGCTGTGGCAACACCGAACTGCCAAAGCTGTTGCCCATGCGCGTCGAGGTCGCTGCCGGTGTCGCCAAGCCCATCTGGTTTGGTGCCCTGCGTTGCATCTGCCTGACCGGGTCGAGCTGATCGCGCAGGCCCTTGGCGGCGCGCGGATCGGCCCCTTGCAGCTGTCGGGTCAGACAATCGTAGGCCAGTGCCCGCGATTGCCCGACCTGCACGTCGATGCAGCCCTTGGACGGTTCGGCCAGCGCCGGCAGGGCGCAGGCCAGCAGCAGCGGCAAAGTGATCAGCGACAGTCGAATCATGATGCTTCTCCGTGCAGTCATTCCTAGGGTCTGTATGAAAAGCCTTGATACTCGGTGATGCTGCGTTGAAAACAGCCTCGGAATGCTCATTTACAACCCGTAAAGTCGAGCGCGACTCCGACCGTTCCTCGGCTGTTTTCGCCTTGCCTGACCTTCGTCTCAAGACTTTTCATACAGACCCTGCGCCAGTCTATTCGCTGCCGGCAGGGGACGGGGTGAAGCTTTGATTGCCGAGGCCTGTCACCACAGCGTCATACACAGGCCCCAGGATGACGTTTCCCCCGGCGACGGCGGCCAGCAAGGAGGCCAGATCTCCCGTGCGTGCATTGCTTGTGGCCGGCGCGCTGATACTGGCCTGGCTGGTGGCGGCGCCAGGGGCGCGTGGCCAGTCGTTACTGACCTTCGACCTACCGGCGCAGGCGCTGGACCGGGCGCTGGACAGCTTCGGCCGGCAGAGTGGCCTGGCGGTGCTGGTCGACCAGGCGTTGCTCGCCGGCCAGCGCTCCAGCTCGCTGCGCGGCCGCTACACGCCGCGCGAGGGTTTGCAGCGCTTGTTGCAAGGTACCGGTCTGCAGGCGCGCCACGGCAGCGGTGGATTCACCCTGCAACCGTTGCGCCTGCGCACAACGCCCGGGCGTGGTCGGAGTGAAGGCCCGGCGTCGGGCAGTTATGCGGTGGCATTGCAACTCGCGGTCGAGCGCGCCCTGTGCGCTTGGCCGTCGACCCGCCCGGGCAGCTACCGGGCGGCCGTGCAGGTCTGGATCGATGCCAGCGGGCAGCTGGTGCAGAGCCGGCTGCTGGCCTCCACGGGCGACTTTGCCCGCGATGCCGCGCTGGTCGAGCGGCTACGGGCGGTGCGCCTGGAGCAGGCGCCGCCGACTTCACTGGCACAGCCGCTGACCCTGTTGCTGCGCCCGGAACCTATGGATTGCCCTCTTTCGCAAGGAGCTGCGGCGGCATGAACAAACCTCGGGACAGTGCGCTGGTCAAGCTGTTTCTGACCTCCTACGACACCTTCAGGGTCCGCCTGAGGCGCCGGCTCGGCTCGGATGACCTGGCCAACGATGTGCTGCAGGAAACCTACCTGCGGGTGGATCGCATGGACGCCGCGCACGACCTGCACAAGCCTGGTGCCTACCTGTACCGCATGGCCTTGAACGTTGCCGCCGACCGCCGCGAGGCCGATGCCCGGCTGCTCACCGGCGCCGAGATCGAAACGCTGCTGCAGGTGGCCGAGGACCAGGACCCGGCCCGCATCGTCGGCGGCCAGCGCGAGATCCAGAGCCTGCTGGGCGCGCTCTACGAACTGCCAGCCCGACGTCGGCGGATCTTCATCGCCGCGCGGCTGGAAGAGGCCTCGCACCAGGAAATCTCCCAGCGTTTCGGCATTTCCACACGCACCGTGGAAAAGGAACTCAAGGCGGCGCTGGGGCATTGCGCGATGCGTCTGGACAGAAAAGTGTTTCAGCGCTTCGGTCCCGGCGCGGGAAAACCGTCTTGAACGATAGTCGACCTCTTCATGTGAGCACCATGCCCCAGATTCCGCCCGATCCCGACTTGCAGCGCCAGGCCCAGGGCTGGCTGTTGCGGCTGACCTCCGGCCAGGCCACCCAGGCCGATGCCCGGGCCCTGCACCAGTGGTGCGCGCGCAGCCCGGCGCACGCCGAGGCGTTCGCCCAGGCGCGTCAGCTCTGGTGTTTGCTCGGGCCAGCGGCGCAGCAAGCCAGCCAGGCGCCATCGGCGCCGCTGCTCGGGCGCCGGGCGTTGTTGGGCGGGGCGCTGGCCGCGTCACTGGCGGTGGTTGCCTGGCGTGGCGGCTGGCTGGACGAGGCCATGGCGCCGCCTGCGGCGTTCGCCACCCAGGTGGATGAGCAGCAGCGGGTCGAACTGGCGCCTGGCATCGAACTGGAGCTGAATGTACGCACACGCGTCAGCCGCGAGGCACAGGGTATCGCCCTGCTGGCAGGCGAAATCGAAGTGCAGGCCCGCCAGCCCATGCAGGTGCGGGCGCAGGAAGGGGTGATCAGTACCGAGCAGGCCCGATTCAATGTGCGCGAGGACGACGACAGCGTATGCGTCACCTGCCTGAGTGGCGAGCTGCGCATCTTTGCCCAGGGCCGGCTCGAGGCGCTGCCGGCCGGCCGCCAGTTGCGTTATGGCGCGCAAGGCGTCGGCGTGCCCGAGGCCTTCGACATTGGCCAGGTGACGGCCTGGCGCGAGCGCATGCTGGTGTTCCGTGATGCACCATTGACCCAGGTAATCGACGAGATCAACCGCTACCGCCCCGGGCGCCTGGTACTGCTCAACCCATCACTGGGGCGCCGCAGGGTGCAGGCGCGGTTCAGTTTCGATCAGTTGCGCCAGGCCGCCGAACTGATCCGTGTCGCCTATGGCGCGCGCTGCCTGGAACTGCCCGGCGGGGTGGTGCTGGTCAGTTGAATGGCCCCAGCACCTGGCGGTAGTGTTCCTCGCCCTGGGGACCGCGCCGGTTCAGGCGCACCTCGAGCCCGATGGGATTGTCGTCGGCCTCGCTGGCCGGGGAGCGCCAGCCGCCCTTGGCCTGCCAGGTGCGCAGGCTGAATGCGCTGACGTTGTCCAGCACCGCCACCGCGGCTTTCGGCGCGGGCAATGGGAAGCCTTCGCGCAGTGGCGCGGCGGCGCGGTACAAGGTGCTGCCGCGCACATACCAACGCACCCGCTGCAGGCCGCTGCCAGACACGGCACCGGCGCGCACCAGCTCCAGGCGCTCGGCGCGGACACGCATGGCGGGCAGCAAGGGCTTGCCCGACGGCTCGTGGCCGGGCAAGACCGGCTCGACCAGTTCCACCGTGGCACGCAAGGCCAGGTCGCGCTCCAACTGCTGCAGCACACGCATCACCGCCTGATGGTCATCGCTGGCCTGGCGCAGGTGCTGGTCGGCGCGGCTGACGCTGTCCAGGCCACGCCAGGCGATCAGGCTGACCACCGCCATCAGCAGGATGGCGATCATCACTTCGATCAGGGTAAAACCGCGTTGGCCGGTCATGGAGGGCTCACCCGCACCTGCCCGGCGGCGTTGCGCGCCAGTTCCAGCCGCAGCGTGCCGCTGTGCAGGCGCAGGGTCAGGGGGGCGCCGATCCACTCGCCATCGAGCCATACCGCGCCACGGGGCTCGGCCTGCACCTTCACCGTCTCGGCCTGCCAGCGGCGCGGCTTGAGTGGTCCCTCCGCCAGCACCTGGCCATCGGCGCGCACGAAGCGGTAGCCGTCGCGGTCGCTCTGCCAGCGCAGCGGCTGACCGTCGGCCTGGGCTTCGCTTTGCGCCAGCTCCAGCAAGCGCGCCAGGCGCTCGCCATCTGCGCGCAACTGCTTGCCCGGATCGGGGCGGATGTTCAGGCTGATGGCGGCGCTGGCGATGCCGACAATCACCAACACCACCATCAGTTCTATCAGGGTGAAACCACGTTGTCCGTTCACGGGGCGCTCCTTGTCCTGGCAAGGCAGCTTGCCCGAGCAAGATGATCGGCGTGTGAAACAAAACCGTGAGAATCACCCGGTATGCTTGGGCGCAGGCACACAAGGAGCGCGTGACCATGCGTATCGTTCGTCCCAACTTGTCACTCGGGCTGTTGTTGCAGGCGCTGGGGCTACTGGTCGCGATGGCCGGGCTGGCGACCTGGGGGCAACTGTTGTGGCCGCCAGCGGCGAGTCAGGCCACGGCCCGGGCTGCCGACACCCCGGTAGTAGCCGAAACAGCGGCCGGGCGATGGTTTGCCGATATTCCCCAGCAGGTGCAGATCCAGGTCAGCGGGGTGATGGCCGGCAGCCAAGGCGCCGTGGCCATCGTCAGCCTCGACGGCGGCCCGGCACGCGCCGTGCGCAGTGGCGAGGAGCTGGCTCGCGGGGTGCGCCTGATGGCTATCGAGGGTCGCGGCCTGGTGATCGAGCGCGGCGGCCAGCGCAGCCGCGTCGAGGTGCCGGTATTGGCCCAGACGGCGTTTCCGGGCGAGGCGCCTCAGCCCTCGGCGAACTGACGCAGGCGCTCGCCGTCGAGACGATAGCGGATCCACTCGTCCTGTGGCTCGGCGCCCAGAGACTGGTAGAAACCGATGGCCGGCTCGTTCCAGTCCAGCACGCTCCACTCCAGGCGCCCACAGCCGTTTTCCACCGCCTCCCGGGCGATATGCCGCAGCAGCTTGCGCCCCGCGCCGTCACCGCGTTGCTGCGGGGTGACGTAGAGATCCTCGAGGTAGATACCGTTGCGCCCCAGCCAGGTGGAGTAGCTGTAGAAATACACGGCGAACCCGATGGCCTGGCCGTCGCGCTCGCAAATCAGGCTACGCACCGTGCTGCCTGCGTCGAACAGGCTGTGCTCGATGTCGGCGAGGGACGCCACCACTTCGTGGCGGGCGCGCTCGTAGTCGGCCAGCTCGGTGATGAAGGCCAGGATCTGGGCGGCGTCGGCCAGCACTGCGGGGCGGATGGTCACGGACATGATGGCGCTTCCTTGTACGGGATAGGGTGCGAAGGCTTCAGTAGTGTCAGGTAGGATGAGGGAAGACCGCCAGGTGTCTGGCGGAAGATTTGCCGCAGCTTTGCTGCGACGATGGCATGGAGGCACGCAATTGAGTGAAACAGAAATGTGTATTTATTCAATTTTGCGTAACTGTACCGGTCATTTCCTACAAGCCTCCGCTACCGTGGCATTTCGATAATCAGAAAAGCCGGAAACTGCCGCCATGCTTGCCTCGCTTGATCTGCTCAGCGCGTTCGTCCTGTTCGCCTTCGTCTCTTCCATTACCCCCGGTCCGAACAACACCATGCTGCTGGCCTCGGGGGTCAATTTTGGCGTGCGCCGCACGATTCCCCACGCGCTGGGTATCAGCGTCGGCTTCATGGTGATGGTGCTGGCGGTTGGTCTTGGGCTTGGCGAGGTGTTCAAGGCCTGGCCCCCGTTGTACAGCATCCTGCGCTACGCGGGCGCGGCCTACCTGTTGTACCTGGCCTGGAAGATTGCCACCTCAGGGCCGATGTCCGGCGACACCAATGGCAGCCGCAAACCGCTCGGATTCTGGGGAGCCGCGGCGTTCCAGTGGGTCAACCCGAAGGCCTGGGTGATGGCGATCGGGGCGATCACCACCTACACCCCGGCCCAGGGCTACGTGTTCAACGTGATCGTCATCGCCACGGTGTTCGCCCTGGTGAACCTGCCCAGCGTCGGCATCTGGGTGATGTTCGGCAGTGCCTTGCGCAACCTGCTGCGCAATCCGCGCGCGGTGGTGCTGTTCAATGTCCTGATGGCCGTGCTGCTGGTGATTTCACTGTATCCGTTGCTGTTTGTAGAATCGGTGTTTTCCTAGAGCCGATGAGTGCAGTCGATGGAGTTGATTCCCTGGTCCCATGAATGCGCCGAAGGTTTCACCCTGCGCGGATGGCGCACCCCCGCCAGTGGCAGGCCGCTGCTGCATTTCCTGCATGGCAATGGCTTCTGCAGCCTGGCCTACCAGCCCATGCTGATGCGTCTGGGCGAACATTTCGACCTGTGGCTGAGCGATGTCCAGGGCCATGGCGACAGCGACCATGGTGGCGTGTTCCTTGGCTGGAACCGCACCGCAGCGCTGGTGGTGGAGGCCTTCGAGGCCGGCCGCGGCGACTATGGCGACGTGCCGCGCTTTGCCTTGGGCCACAGTTTCGGTGGCGTGCTCACTGGCTTGATCCTGGCTGCCGAGCCGCAGTTGTTCCAGCGTGCGGTGCTGCTGGATCCGGTCCTGTTCAGCCGGCGCATGATCGGGGTGATGGGCGCCGCCGCCATGGTTGGCCTGCATCGGCGTCATGCCCTGGCGCGCAAGGCGGCCACCCGCCGCAGTCATTGGCCCGACCGTGAGGCGGCCCAGGCCTCGCTGCAAGGGCGCGGTATCTTCAAGGGCTGGACCGATGCGGCCTTGCAGGCCTATGTGGAGCATGCCATCGGCGATTGCGGGGAGGGAGTGGTGCTCAAGTGCCGGCCCAGCCGTGAGGTGGAGATCTTCAGCTCGTTCCCTGAGCGCATGTGGCAGCAACTGAGCCGTATCCACACGCCGACGCGGATCCTGTACGGCGAGCACACCTATCCGTTCGTGCCGCACTCGGTGCAGCGCCTGGTGGCGCTCAATGGCCAGGTGAGCGCGCAGCAGGTAGCGGGTGGGCACTGCTTCATGCAGGAAGATCCGATAACGGCCACAGAGCAGGTGGTGGCATTCTTGCAACATTGAAAGTGGTCCGCTCGGAGGGTTGATCTGCTGTCTATTTTGCGACGATCAAAAGCCTGTTCGCGAGCGAACGACAATCTCAGATTCCGTACTCTGGCGCTCCCCCCATCGGATGGAGCCCAGCATGAACCAGGCGGTCAGCCCAGATCCCCAGCACACCCTCGAGCAAATCCGCGCCAGGCGCCGCCAGCGCCTGCTGCGCTTCGGCCTGGCCGGGGGCCTGGGGTTGCTGGTGGCGGCTTATGGCGCCTACTGGTGGCTCGACGGGCGTTTCCTGGAACAGACCGACGACGCCTACGTGCGCGCCGACTGGGCGCCAATCAGTGCCCGGGTCAGTGGCTACGTGGCCGAGGTGGCGGTGGCGGACAACGCCACGGTCAAGGCCGGCGACCTGTTGGTACGCCTGGACGAGCGCGATTTTCGCGACCGCCTGCGCAAGGCTGAGGCGCATCTGGCGGTCAGCGAGGCTGCGTTGCAGGTGCAGCGCATGCGTCTGCGCGCATTTGCCGCCGAGCAGGATGAACAGGTCCACGCCATCGCCCGTGCCGACGCCGAACGCGGTGGTAGCCGTGGTGAGGCGCAGCGGGCCGAGGCCGACTGGCAGCGTTACCAGCACCTGGCCCAGTGGCAGGCGGCAAGCGTGCAACGCATGGAGCAGGCCCGCGCCACTCGTATCCAGGCCCAGGCCATGCAGCGCGCTGCCGATGCCGAGCTGGCGCGCCAGCACGCGCGCAAGGCCATGCTCGAGCAACAGGGCAGGCAACTGGAGGCGCAACTGCTGCAGCGTCAGGCCGACCTCGATCAGGCCCGTGCCGAGGCCGACCTGGCACGCAGCGCCTTGGCCGATACCGAGATCCGCGCGCCCTTCGATGGCGTGGTCGGCCAGCGCAAGGTGCGCCAGCAGCAATACGTTACCCCCGGCCTGCCGCTGCTGGCGGTGGTGCCGGTGGCGCAGGCGTACGTGGTGGCCAACTTCAAGGAAACCCAGCTGGCGCAGATGCGCCCCGGCCAGCCGGTGACGCTTGAGGTTGACACCTTCGGCCAGCACTGGCGCGGCACGGTGGACAGCGTATCTCCAGGCTCCGGCGCGGTGTTCGCGCTGCTGCCACCGGACAACGCCACCGGCAATTTCACCAAGATCGTCCAGCGCTTTCCGGTGCGCATCCACCTCGATCCGCAGGGCGAGGACAGCCCACGGCTGCTGCCCGGCATGTCGGTGATCGCCACCGTCGACACCCGGCAGGCCCGCCATGAGCGCTGAGGACAAGGTCTCCCTGCGCGCCTGGGTGGCGGTGATCGGCGGCCTGTTCGGCTGTTTCATGGCTGGCATGAACGTCCATGTCACCAGCGCCGCTCTGCCTGAGATCGAGGGGGCGCTGGGGGCGAGCTTCGAGGAAGGGTCGTGGATCTCGACCGCGTACCTGGTCGCCGAGATCAGCATGATTCCGCTGACTGCCTGGCTGGTGCAGGTGTTCTCCTTGCGCCGGGTAATGCTGGTGGGCTCAGCGGTGTTCCTGGTCAGCTCGGTGAGCTGCGCCCTGGCCGGCAGCCTGGAGGCGATGATCAGCCTGAGGGTGATCCAGGGCGCCTCGGGCGCGGTGCTGATCCCGCTGTCGATGCAACTGATCATCACCGAGCTGCCGGCCAGCCGCCTGGCGCTGGGCATGGCGCTGTTCAGCCTGTCCAACAGCGTGGCCCAGGCCGCCGGGCCGTCGATCGGCGGCTGGCTCACCGACATGTACTCCTGGCGCTGGATCTTCCTGCTGCAGTTGCCGCCGGGGGTGGCGCTGCTGGCGGCGGTGGCCTGGTCGATCAAGGGCCAGGCCGGAGACCGCGGCGCTTTGCGCCAGGCCGACTGGCTGGGCATCGTGGCCATGGCGCTGGGGTTGGGGGCATTGCAGGTGGTGCTGGAGGAGGGGGGGCGCAAGGACTGGTTCGAGTCCCGCTTCATCGTCGGCTTCAGCCTCGTCGCAGTGATCGCCCTGGCGCTGTTCATCCAGCGTCAGTTGTGGGGCGCGCGGCCGTTCATCAACCTGCGGCTGCTGGGCAGCTACAACTTCGGCGTGTCGAGCCTGGCCATGGCGGTGTTCGGCGCGGCCACCTTCGGCCTGGTGTTCCTGGTGCCCAACTACCTGTCGCTGGTACAGGGCTACAGTGCCAGCGAGATCGGCAAGAGCCTGATCGCCTACGGCATGGTCCAGCTACTGCTGGCGCCGCTGCTGCCCCGGCTGATGCGCTGGCTCAACGCCAAGCTGCTGGTGGCCAGCGGCTTCGCCATCATGGCCCTGGGCTGTTGGCTGGGGTCGACGCTGACAGTGGACTCGGGCAGTAATGTGATCATCCCATCGACCGTGGTGCGCGGCATCGGCCAGCCGCTGATCATGGTGGCGCTGTCGGTCCTGGCGGTGAAAGGCTTGGACAAGGCCCAGGCCGGCTCGGCCTCGGCGCTGATCTCGATGCTGCGCAACCTCGGCGGCGCGCTGGGCACGGCGTTGCTGACGCAACTGGTGTCGCAGCGCGAGCGCTTTCATTCGGTGCGGGTCGGCGAAGGGCTGACGCTGTTCGACGGCGCGCTGCAACAGCGCCTGCCGGGCGGAATGGTCGACCCGCAGTCGCCACAGGTCATGCAGACGCTGGCGTTGATCGACCAGAGCGTGCGCGAGCAGGCGTACCTGATGGCCTATTCGGATGCGTTCTACCTGTCGTGCGTGGCGCTGCTGGCCTGCGCCGCGGCGTCACTGCTGCTGCGCAGCCGCTGAGCTTTACGGCTGGCGTTCGGCCACGGCGCGCAGGGTGCGCAGGGTGACCATCGGCGCATCCACCACGAAACGGTTGGCCAGCCAACCCGGCACATCACCGGCCGGGTCGGCACGCAGCTGGTAGGTGACTTCGGTCTCGCGCTCGCCCAAGGGACGCATGGTCCATTCGCCGCTGAGGCGGCGCACGCGGATCAGCCCGGGCTCGGTCGGTACCCGCCCAGGCTCGGCGCTCAGATGGCGGATCAAGGTGTCGTCGTCCAGGCGCTCGGTGCGCACCTTGAGCACCATGTCTCTGGGCTTGGCTGGCCAGGGCAGGGCGGTGGTCAGGTAGACCCAGGTGGTATCGCCGTCTACTTCCAGCAGGCGCATGTCGGCGCAGGCGTACAGCCATTTGCAGGCCACGCGCAGGTTTTCCTGCAGGTCGCTCAGGGTACGGACACTGGCCTTGATCCGGGTGACGCCGCGAAACTGCTGGTAGGCCGAACCGCTGACGCTGGCCAGGTAGACGTCGATGCCATCTTCCTGGTGCGCGAGTTGCCAATCGTCTGCCCACGGCAACGCGCCCGGCAGCAGGAGCAGCAGGACAAGAAGAAGGCGATGGAAGGTCATGGCGGGAAGCCGGAAGAGGATTGTCCGCTCAGTATGGCTCAAGACTGCAGGAGCGGCGGGCTGCCGCTCCTGCAAGGTCATCAACGCTGCGGGTTGAGCGTCAGGTGCACGTGACGGTTGACGTCCTTGTACAGCAGGTAGCTGAACGGGCCTGGGCCGCCGGAGTAGCAAGCTTGCGGGCAGAAGGCGCGCAGCCACATGAAGTCACCGGCCTCGACCTCGACCCAGTCCTGGTTCAGGCGGTACACCGCCTTGCCTTCCAGGACGTACAGGCCGTGTTCCATGACGTGGGTCTCGGCGAACGGGATCACGCCGCCGGGCTGGAAGGTCACGATGTTCACGTGCATGTCGTGGCGCATGTCGGTCATGTCGACGAAACGGGTGGTCTTCCAGGCGCCATCGGTGCCCGGCATCTCGATGACGGTGGCGTTGTCGCGGTGGGTGACGAACGACTCGGGAACCGGCAGACCCTCGACCTTCTGGTAGTGCTTGCGCAGCCAGTGGAAGGTGACGTTGGCCTTGCTGTTGTTGCGCAGGCTCCAGTCGGCGCCGGGGGCGAGGAAGGCATAGCCGCCCGGCACGAGGGTATGTTGCTTGCCTTCGACGGTGACGTCGATCTCGCCTTCGACCACGAACAGCACCGCTTCGGCGTTCGGGTCCAGTTCAGGGCGCTCGCTGCCGCCTTCGGGGGCGACTTCGACGATGTACTGCGAGAAGGTCTCGGCGAAACCGGTCAGCGGGCGGGCGATGACCCACATGCGCATCTTGTCCCAGAACGGCAGGTGGCTGGTGACGATGTCACGCATCACGCCCTTGGGGATGACGGCATAGGCTTCGGTGAACATGGCACGGTCAGTCAGCAGCTCGGTCTGAGCCGGATGCCCACCGTGGGGGGCGAAGTAGGAGGATTTCGACATGAACGGTCTCGACTTTGTTGTTCTCTCCCCATGCCTTGGACCACACCGGCCGGTGCGTGCAGGGGATGCCGGGACAGCATAGGGGGCGGGTGCTGTCATCCACAAATTAAATGTTGAAATACTCGGTATCCATTTGCTGAATGATGTGTGTAGGAAAATGCCTGGAAATCGTGGCATCGACATTTTTTTCACATCACCTTGCTAGCATCGCCCGCACTTTCCAGGAGCCGATTTGATGATCCATGTGCTACGCAAACGCGGTGTTCGCCTCGCCCTGGCGGTCACCACGGGCCTGGTGGCCTGTAGCGTGGGCTTTTTCGCCTGGCAGAGCTTCTACCCGGTGCAGGCCGCCGAGGGCTGGAACGTGCAGGTGCTGCACAACTCGGTGACCCGGGCCGCTTCGCTGCTGCCTCAGGACGACGGCAGCCTGCTGGTCAGTCGCGAGCTGAACGGCGGCAAGGGCAGCATCCTGCGCATTACTGCCGAGGGGGACCGGATGGTAGTGCTCGAAGGCCTGTCCAAGCCGGACGGCATGGTCGCTGTCGACGGTGGCTGGGCGTTCAGCCAGGAGGTCGGCGGGGCACCGGTCAGCGTGTCGCGCGATGGCCAGGTCAGTCAGCTGTTCGACGGCAACAACGTGCAGGGGTTGTACAACGATGGCCAGCACCTTTACGCCATCGAGGACCGCAAGGGGGATGGCCGGTTGATGCGATATGACTGGCAGAGCGGCGAGCTCGACGTGTTGCGCTCAGGGCTTACCGAAACCGAGGGCCTGACCCGTTGCGCCGACGGGCGTCTGCTGTATACCGAAAAGGCCGCCGGCAAGATTCGTGCGCTGAGCGAAGGCGGGAATGACCCGGTGGTGATCGAAGGTCTGCGCAACCCGACCTTCCTGCTCTGCGACCAGCGCGGGCTGTGGATTAGCGAGGATTCGACCCATCGTGCGCGGCTGTTGCGTATCGATGGTGATGGTACGCGCCACACGGTTCTCAGCTACCTGAAGGCGCCGCAGGCCATCGTCCCGGATGGCAAGGGTGGATACCTGCTCGCCGAGGGCGGCCGCGACCGGGTGCTGCGCCTGACGCCACCGGCCAAGGCCAAGACTGCGCAGGCCGAAGCCTTGCCACGTGGGCCTGAAGCCTGAGTCATACCCTTTACAGCTTTTGTAATAGTTTTGCGCTATCAGAGAATTCTGCTTCGATTGTAGGATCGTCGTCCCTAATTGTTATCAAGGTCCCTATGAGCACCTTCGCGGAGCCCCCCAGTCCCTGGCCATCCCGGCCTTCCTTCCCCCGTCCTCGTGACGCATCCCCTGTGAGTACCCGCTAATGGAATGGCTAGCCGACCCTACGGCCTGGCTAGGCCTGTTGACGCTTATCGTCCTCGAACTGGTGCTGGGTATCGACAACCTGGTGTTCATCGCCATCCTTGCCGACAAGCTGCCGCCGCACCAGCGCGACCGCGCCCGGGTGATCGGCTTGTCGCTGGCGCTGATCATGCGCCTTGGCCTGCTGGCCAGCATCTCGTGGATGGTGACCCTTACCGCGCCGCTGATCGAGGTGTTCGGTAAGACCTTCTCCGGCCGTGACCTGATCATGCTGTTCGGTGGTGTGTTCCTGTTGTTCAAGGCCACCATGGAACTGCACGAACGCCTCGAGGGCCATGTTGCCCAAAGCGGCGGCGTGACCCGCCATGCCGCGTTCTGGCCGATCGTGGCGCAGATCGTCGTGCTGGATGCGGTGTTCTCGCTGGATGCGGTGATCACCGCCGTGGGCATGGTCGAGCACTTGTCGGTGATGATGATCGCGGTGATCTTCTCCATCGGCATCATGATCGTCGCCAGCAAGCCGTTGACCCGTTTCGTCAACGCCCATCCGACAGTGATCATGCTGTGCCTGGGCTTCCTGATGATGATCGGCTTCAGCCTCACCGCCGAAGGCCTGGGCTTCCATATCCCCAAAGGCTATCTGTATGCGGCCATCGGCTTCTCGTTGCTGATCGAGCTGTTCAACCAGCTGGCCCGTGCCCGCCGCAAACGCAGTGTGCAGCAGCACCGGCCGCTGCGTGAACGCACCGCCCATGCCGTGCTGCGCCTGATGGGCGGGCGCCGGGTGGAGGCTGACGAGGTGGGCGAGGAAATCGCCGACCTGGTCGAGGGTGGCGAAGAACAGGTGGTGTTCGACCGCCGTGAGCGGGTGATGATCAGCGGTGTGCTGAATCTGGCCGAGCGGCCGATCCGCACGGTGATGACGGCCCGCGCCAAGGTCGATGCCATCGACCTGTCGCAGCCGGGCGAAGCCATCACCCAGGCGCTGGTCAACTCGCCGTACTCGCGCCTGCCGTTGATCCGTGACGGCCACATCGAGGAGCCGCTGGGCTTCGTGCACAAAAAGGAGCTGCTCAAGGAGCTGCTGTCCGGCAGCCAGCCCGACCTGGAAGCCCTGGCCCGTGCGCCGCTGAACCTGCTGGAGAGCTTCAGCATCCTTAACGCCCTGGAGCAGATGCGCGGGCAGTCGACGCACATCGCCTTCGTGGTCAACGAGTTCGGTGATTTCATCGGTGTGTTGACCATGACCGATATTCTCGAGTCGATTGCCGGCGAACTGCCGGACGCAAGCGAGGTGGAGGGGCCAGGTGTGATCGAGGAGGCGGACGGTTTTGTGGTCAGCGGTGCCTTGAACCTGGCCCAGGTCCAGGCGCGCACCGGCTTTGCCGCCCGTGCCACCGAGGACTACCAGACCCTGGCGGGCCTGGTGATGAGCTTGCTGGACCGCTTGCCGGTGGTGGGTGATCACCTGGCCTGGAATGGCTGGAGCATGACCGTGGTGGCGGTGGAGGAGCGCCGGGTCCGCCAGGTACGCCTTACACCGAACGCCGACGCTGGCGCAGCAGGTGCTTGAAGCCCTCAAGCACCAGTACCAGCACGGCGGCCCAGATTGGCAGGTAGGTGAGCCACTGGTCGGGGCCGATGGTCTCACCCAGTAGCAGGGCCACGCCTACCAGCAACACCGGCTCGACGTAGCTGAGCAGGCCGAACAGGCTGAACGGTAGCAGGCGGCTGGCCAGCACGTAGGCGATCAGGGCGCAGGCGCTGATCGCCCCGAGCAGCGGGATCAGGCCGTACAAGCCTGGATGCTCGGCCAGATCGGTTGCCGACAGCGGGCCCTGGATGACGAAGTACAGGGCCCAGGGCAGTAACAGGCACATGTCGCACCACAGGCCGCCCAGGTGGTCGGTGCGGCAACGCCGCCGCAGGACGAAGTAGATCGGGTAGCCGATCATCACCAGCAGGGTTTCCCAGGCAAAACTGCCGTGCTGGTACAGCTCGTGGCCAACCCCCAGCGCGGCAAAGCTCACCGCGACCTTCTGCAGGCGCGACAGGCGCTCGCCATAGACCACGCGCCCGGTCAGCACCATGGCCAACGGCAACAGGAAGTAGCCCATCGATACCTCCAGGCTGCGTCCGTGCAGCGGCGCCCAGAGGAACAGCCACAACTGCACGCCCATCAACCACGAGGTGCCGACCATGCCGAGCAACAGCAACGGCGTGCGGCGCACCCGGACGAGCAGCTCGCCGACCCGCTTCCAGTCCCTGGATGCCAGCATGAACAGCGTCAGGCAGGGCAGGGTCAGCAGGGTCCGCCAGCCGAAGATCTCCTCGCCGTCCAGGGGCTTGAGGAAGGAAGTATAGAAATACATCACGGCGAACAGACAGGACGCCATGACCGACGAAATAATGCCTTTTGACACGAGTGCCTCGGAAAACGGGAAGTGAGCGGGTGGATCAGCCGCGCATGATCTCAGGGGCACTGTCTTGCGGCAACTGCGGGCTACCCGGGCGGGCGGCCAGGGCCAGCAGCAGCTCGCTGGCGGGCATGGGGCGGGCGAACAGGTAACCCTGCTGGAAGTCCACGCCATGGCGAGCCAGGTAGTCGCGCTGCACTTCGGTTTCCACGCCTTCGGCGACGATGCCCAGGGCCAGCTTGGCCGACAGTTCGATGATGGTGTCGAGAATGTGCTGCGACAGGGCGTCACCGCCGATCATCGCGACGAAACTCTGGTCGATCTTCAGGTAGTCGACGTTGAACTGGCGCAGGTAATTGAGGCTGGATTGGCCTGTGCCGAAGTCGTCCAGGGCGATCATAACGCCCATGGCGTGCAATTTCTCGAACAGGTCAAGGGTTACCGGAGTGGGTTCGATCAGCTTGCGCTCGGTCAGTTCCAGGGTCAGTACCACCCGCCCGGGGGGGAAGTGCTGGAGGAAGGTCTGGCAGTCGTCGAGCAGGCCCAGGTCGCGGCAGTGGTCGGCGGTGATGTTGATGCCGATGTGAAAACCGTCTTCGAGCAACGCCGCATGCGGTGCCAGGGCCTGGGCCGTGTGCAGCATCAAGCCGCGGGTCATGGCGACGATCTGGCCGCTGTGCTCGGCGTAGGGGATGAACAGGTCGGGGCGCACCAGCCCTTCGCGGGGGTGCTGCCAGCG
Organism: Pseudomonas sp. TE6288; assembly: GCF_054062095.1. Lineage (NCBI taxonomy): Bacteria > Pseudomonadati > Pseudomonadota > Gammaproteobacteria > Pseudomonadales > Pseudomonadaceae > Pseudomonas > Pseudomonas sp. TE6288. The sequence continues at coordinate 286,437 of NZ_JBSSEW010000001.1, read as the reverse complement.
CATCAGCACTTCGACCCCGGCCCAGCGGTAATCGCCCTTGCGCACCACTGGCTGGAAGTAGGGCAGGAACTCGTCGGCCTCCAATGCCCTGGCCAGTTCGGCGCGGGGCGAGCTGGCGCGGCGGATCTGCCAGCGACAGGCGCCTCCGGCCACCGCCCCAAGCACCAGCAGCAGGCTCAACAGCGCAGGATAGCGTGAACGCATCAGCTCGCCGGGCTTGTCGGGGCCAAAGCCGCCGTGCACGCTGAACGGGTAGTGTGTGGAAGAGAACGTCACCGGCGCGCTGGCTGCAACCGGCGGCGTGCCGGCCCGCACCCGGCCGTCGGCGCCCATCCAGTGGTTGCCGACCTGTACTTGCAACTGGCCGTCCTTACCGATCAGGCGCAGGGCCGTGAGCAGGTGGCGGCCATCGACCGTGGCGATCGCCCCCTTGTCACCCTGGCTGGCGCGGTAGGCCAGCAGCGGTTGGCCTGGTGTGACGGAGTTGCCGTCCATCAGCCACAACTGACCGTCGGTATAGTTGCTGGCGTCGACCGGCTCGTCGAAATCACCAAACAACGAGGTGCAGTACAGGGTGTCACGATCGAACAGGTTGGTGGAACGCACGAAAGCATTGCGCGTGACTTCTATGCGCAACGCCAATTGCGCCTGTTCGCAGGGCTGGCCGGCCTTGGGCAGCAGGTGCCGTGCCGTGCTGGACAAGCTGTCGAGTACCGCCTCTATATGGACCACCACTTCGCGAGCCGTGACGCGACTGTCGGCGTTCAGCTCCTGTTCGATCTGCCAGCGCGTCAACGCCAGCCCGCACAGTAGCGGCAAGACACTGATCAGCCAGGGCAGCAGCGCGCGCCAGCTCCAGCGGGCAGGGCGTTTGGTGTTCAAGGGCATGCGCGGGTGGACCTTCTGCAAGGCGGTAGGTGATGCAGAGAATAGCCGTTTGTCGGAACAACCTGCGAACTAAAGCGCGACAAACAAATTTACGCACTGTAGAATCGGGTTACGAATACAACAATAAGGTTCTCCGCCTCCCGGGGAATCAAGCCCGCCGAGAATGGGTCCATATGACATACCATGGGTTCAAGCTGATCATTGGTGACTTCCTGGCCCGCAGCGTGCGCGGGATCCCGTGCTCACCACCACGCCATCTCCACATCGAAAGCCTGTAATCAACCGTTTTTCGCTGCAGATGAGGAAAAGAACATGGCAGATATCTTCGAAAACCCGATGGGCCTGGAAGGCTTTGAATTCATTGAGCTCGCCTCGCCGACCCCCGGCGTGCTGGAGCCGGTATTCCAGATTCTCGGTTTCACCAAGGTGGCTACCCACCGCTCCAAGGATGTGCACCTGTATCGCCAGGGCGGCATCAACCTGATCCTCAACAACGAACCCAAGAGCGCCGCCTCGTACTTCGCGGCCGAGCATGGTCCTTCGGTGTGCGGCATGGCATTCCGCGTGCGCAACGCCCATGAAGCCTATGCCCGCGCCCTGGAACTGGGTGCCCAGCCGGTAGAGATCGAGACCGGCCCGATGGAGCTGCGCCTGCCGGCGATCAAGGGTATCGGCGGCGCGCCACTGTACCTGATCGACCGTTACGAAGAAGGCAGCTCGATCTACGACATCGACTTCAAGTTCATCGAAGGCGTGGACCGCAACCCGGTCGGCGCGGGCCTGAAGATCATCGACCACCTCACCCACAACGTCTATCGTGGGCGCATGGCCTACTGGGCCGGCTTCTACGAGAAGCTGTTCAACTTCCGCGAGATCCGTTACTTCGACATCAAGGGCGAGTACACCGGCCTGACCTCCAAGGCCATGACCGCGCCAGACGGCATGATCCGCATCCCGCTCAACGAGGAGTCGTCCAAAGGGGCGGGGCAGATCGAAGAGTTCCTGATGCAGTTCAACGGCGAGGGCATCCAGCACGTGGCCTTCCTCACCGACGACCTGCTCAAGACCTGGGACGCGCTCAAGGGCTTCGGCATGCGTTTCATGACCGCGCCGCCGCAGACCTACTACGAGATGCTCGAGGAGCGCCTGCCAGGGCATGGCGAGCCGGTCGACCAGCTGCAGGCCCGCGGCATCCTGCTGGACGGTGCCTCCGAGGCCGGCGACAAGCGCCTGCTGCTGCAGATCTTTTCGGAGACCCTGCTGGGCCCGGTGTTCTTCGAGTTCATTCAGCGCAAGGGTGACGACGGCTTCGGTGAAGGTAACTTCAAGGCGCTGTTCGAGTCGATCGAGCGTGACCAGGTGCGTCGTGGCGTGTTGAGCACCGAGTAATCCGTCGAGCACACACTCGCGGGGCAAGCCCGCTCCCGCGCCGGAAGGTGGCGGGAGCGGGCTTGCCCCGCGCTGCGTTATCGCAAACGTTTACTGCTGCCTGTTCAGGTAGCCGATCACCGCTTGGGCTACCTCGGCGCTGGAGGCCGGATTCTGTCCGGTGATCAAGCTGCCGTCCTCCACTACATGAGCTGCCCACGGGTCGTCTGCCTTGCTGTACTCGCCACCGCGAGCGCCCAGTTCGTTCTCGGTGAGGAACGGCACCACCTTGTCCAGCTCAGCCAGTTTTTCCTCGGTATTGGAAAAGCCGGTAACCTTGCGCCCCTTGAGCAGCAAGCTGTTGTCGCTGAGCTTGATATTGAGCAGGCCCACCACCCCATGGCACACCGCGGCGACCGCGCCGCCGTGCTCATGGATGCGCCGTGCCAGCTCCTGCAATGGCTGATTGTCGGGAAAGTCCCACATCACCCCGTGGCCACCGGTGTAGTAGATCGCGCTGTACTGGTCGGCCTTGACCTGGCCAGGGCTCAAGGTGGCGCCAAGGCGGTTCATGAACGCTTTGTCGTTGTACCATTGCCAGTCCAGGTCAGGCGCCATCTGCAGGCTGTGTGGGTCGATCGGTACATAGCCGCCCGCCGGGCTGACATAGTCGACGGTAAAACCCGCTTTTTGCACTGCGTCGACAAAGTGCACGGCCTCGCCCAGCCACAATCCTGTGGCGCGGTTGATATCGGGGTACTTGGCGGTATTGGTCAGCACGACCAGGAGCTTCTTGTTCATGTGCGCATGCCCGTCGAATCCATGGGAAAACGTTTGGCCAGCAAGATCAAAAGCCATTTGAGCATAGCCCCCACCACGCAATGCGCCATGGGCACGGGCGCTGTGCTAGGCTGCTGCAAAAGTGGACGCACTACCGGGAGACGCCATGGAACAGGACACTTCCAGATTTATGCAAGCCGCCATCGACGAGGCCCGCAAGGGGCTCGAGGAAGGCGGCATTCCGATCGGCTCGGTACTGGTGCACGAGGGCAGGATCATCGGCCGTGGCCACAATCGCCGCGTGCAGCAGGGCAGCGCCATCCTGCATGGTGAAATGGATGCACTGGAGAATGCCGGCCGACAGCCGGCCCGGGTTTACCAGCAGGCCACCCTCTATACCACCTTGTCGCCCTGTGCCATGTGCAGTGGCGCAATCCTGCTGTATGGCATCAAGCATGTGATTATCGGCGAGAACTTCACCTTCATGGGCGAAGAGCAGTTGCTCGGCGACCGGGGCGTGCGTCTGGAGGTGCATGACGATGAAACCTGCAAGGCGCTGATGCGCCAGTTCATCGACGCCAACCCAGAACTGTGGAACGAAGATATTGGCCACTGACCTGACCACCCGGGGCGCGGAGGTCCAGGTCATTCATCTGGCACCGCCATCATCCTCTCTGGTCGAGGAGGGCATGCCCATCGCCGGCTTTGACTGGAGCGCGACGCCTTTGGGGGCGTTGACCTCCTGGCCGCCCACCCTGCGGATCGCCGTCGACATGGTACTGATGTCACCGTTTCCCTGTGCGTTGGTCTGGGGGGCGGCCCTGACAGTCATACACAACGATGCCTACCAGGCCCTGCTGGGCGGTGCTGTCGACCACCAGGGGCGTGCCTTCGACGCGCTCTGGGAGCAATCCTGGGAGAGCATGGGGGCAACCGTCTTCAAGGTGTTGCAGGGGCAGGGTAGTCTAATCGAGGATGCCCCATTGCTGGTGAATCGAGAGGGTATCGCGGCGACCGCGTGGGTCACTGGCTGCTTCTCGCCCATCCGCGACGATCAGGGCGTGGTTGCCGGGTTCCTCCACGCGCTGATAGAGACCACTGCCAGTGTCGGGGCCAGCCACGAATGGCGCGAGCTGGCGCAGTCCTTCGAAGCGCGCCTGGTGCAGTACCTGGCCGATCCAGAACATACCTGGCAGTTGTCGCCCGATGTGATGCTGATGCTCGAGGCCGATCTGCGCGTGCGCACAGCCAACCCTGCCTGGGATCGGCTTCTGGGCTGGGGTGAGGCTGCGCAGTTGCAAGTCACCCTGCTCGAGTTGTTCCATCCCGCGGACCGTACCGAAGCGCAGCTGGCGCTGATGGCGCTTGTCCAGGGGCGCGGCGCGCCGCCCTTCGAGGGGCGGGTTCGCCATAGCGACGGCCATTACTGCTGGTTCCGTTGGGTCGGCAACGCTAATCAGGCATTGCCGACGCTGGTGGGGAGGGACATCACCGAGGACCGCAATGCGGTCCAGCGCCTGGCCGAGGCGGCAGTGCGCGACAGCCAGCGCATGGAGGGCGTTGTAAAGGTGGCGGGCGGGTTGGCGCACGAAATGAACAACGTACTGTCCGGCGTCGGTAGCAGCCTGGAGTTGCTCGAGCGACGCCTCGCACAAGGGCGGATGGACCGCGTGGAAGAGTATGTGCGGATGGCCCGGGAATGCGCCCAGCGAGCCATCGGCCTTACCCAGAACCTGCTGGCCTTTGCGCGTAGCCAGCCCTTGTCGCCCAATCCACTGAACATCAACCACCTGCTGCAGGACGCGGAGCCGATACTGCGTCAGACCCTGGGCTGTGAGATAGACCTGAACATGCAGCTGGATGTGGCGCCCTGGCCTTTACAGGTCGACCCGGATACGTTGCGCAACGCCCTCCTGCATCTGTGCGGCAACGCACGCGATGCCTGCCTGGGCAAGGGCAGGCTGACGATCCGCACCGCCAACGAACGGATGGCACTGCCCTGCGAGGGGGCGGCAACCTTGCTGCCGGGGGACTATGTCATGCTGCAGGTCGAGGACGATGGCCATGGCATGAGTCGCGAGGACCTGGCAAGGGTATTTGAACCGTTCTTCACCACCAAGCCCCTGGGGCAGGGGGCAGGCCTGGGGCTGCCCATGGTGCATGGCTTCGTGCAGCAGTCGGGCGGCCAGATGTGGATTGAGTCGACGATCGACCAGGGTACCCGGGTCGTGATGATGTTCCCACGCTACCAGGGAATACTGCCGGAGAGTCCCGCTCGGGATGCACTGCCGCGACAGGTCCAGGGTGAACGATTGTTGCTGGTCGATGATGAAGAAAACCTGCGCGGCCTGATAGAGGAGGCGCTGGTCGATTGCGGCTTCGAGGTGTGTGCCGTGCCCGATGCCAACAGCGCGCTGGGGCAGTTCAGGCATGCAGGGCCGTTTGATCTGGTGATCACCGATATCGGTCTGCCGGGGGGCTTCAGCGGCCGCCAGGTGGCCAAGGCGCTGCGCATGATCGAGCCCGAACAGAAGATCCTGTTCATCACTGGCTTCACCGCCGATCCGGTGGAGCAGGCCCTGCTCGACCAGCCGGGCATGGCATTGATGTTCAAGCCGTTCTCGCTGCAGAAGCTGGTGGTGCAGATTCAGCACATGCTGCAGGCCTGAGGCCGGTGATCACAGCCCCTGCTGCAGGAAAGGGTCGTCCGGGTTCTGCCGCTCCAGCTCGGCCAGCAGGACCTGGACATTCTGCAATTGGCCGGTTTCCTTCCAGTACTCGATCAGCAGTACCCGCACCCGGCGATTGGCCGGTTGACGGTTGAGCACGGTTTCCAGCTGCTTTTGCGCGGCATCGAGCTGTTCCAGCTGGTGCAGGGTGATGGCCAGGGTGTAGCGATAATCGTTGTTTTCCGGTTCCAGCTCGACAGCCCGCGAGAGGGCGAGCAGGGCGTATTCCTGCTGCTCATGGCGGGTCAGCCACAGGCCCAGTTCGTATTGCAGGAACGCCGAGTCCGGGCGCAGTGCCAGGGCCTTGGCGAGCACCTCGCGGGAGGCGTCGTGCTGGCCCTGTTGCTCCAGCAGGCGGACCTGGGTGGCCAGGGTGTCCAGGCCTTCAGGGGCCAAGGCCAGGCTGCGCTGCAGGGCCCGGGAGGCTGCCTCGTAGGCTTGTTCATGCATGTATAGTCGGGCCAGGTGCAGCTGGGCGGCGGCGTCGTCGGGCTGTTGTTCCAGGGTCTGCTCGTACTGCTCCAGGGTATCCTGCAAGGGGCCGAAGTACAGGCCGATGGCGTCGGGGTCGAGACCTAGCAGGGCGTCCACCGCGGCGAAGCGCACGCTTTGCTCGTCATCTTCCAGCAATGGACCCAGCACCAGGCTGCGCTGGGCCGCCGGCAGCAGCCGGCGGATGCTGGTGATGGCGGCGCGGCGTACCAATGGGTCGGCGTGCTCAAGGTCCTGGCTGGCCAGTTTCAACGCCTGTGGCGAGGGGTAGTTGGGCAGTTCGGCATGCAGCGCGGCGCGACGGATGGGGGGCAGGTCGTCGCGTTGCAACTGCTGGTACAACACCCGCGCAGCGCCCGGCAGGCCATCGTGTGCCTGGCGCAGGGCCTTGGCGTAGCTGTGGGGCGGCAGGCTGGGCGGTGCGGGCTGGCGGTCACGCCACAGGTAACCGATCGCCGCGGGCAGCACGAGTAACAGCAACAGGGCGATCAGGAGAGGGCGACGTCTGGGCATCTCGCGGTCCGGGGTGGCATTACGGCAGAGCTTGGGGCAGGCAGGTGGCAAATGCAACGACCAGGGTGCGATCCTGGGGCCGCGCCGCGTGGCAAAATCCGTGTGCTGCGGGTTCGGCCTTGCAAACCTGCAGGGTCTCCTTGCACATCGGTGATGTTCCTCGTGGCGCTCTGCGGTTATCCTCGCCTGAGCCTTTCCTGAACTGTCCTGATCTCCAAGGAGCTGCACGCTGTGTTCAAACATGTCGATGCCTATGCCGGCGACCCGATCCTCTCGCTGATGGAAACCTTCAAGGCCGACCCGCGCGCCGCCAAGGTCAACCTGAGTATCGGTCTGTACTACGACGAAGCCGGCGTGGTGCCGCAGCTGGCGGCGGTGGCTGAGGTGGAGAAACGCCTGGCCGGCCAGCCCCATGAAGCCTCGCTGTACCTGCCGATGGAAGGCCTGGCCGCTTACCGCCAGGCGATCCAGGCCTTGCTGTTCGGCGCCGAGCACCCGGCCGTCGCCGCTGGTCGCGTGGCCACCGTGCAGACCGTCGGCGGCTCGGGCGCGCTGAAAGTCGGTGCCGACTTCCTCAAGCGTTACTTCCCAGGCTCCGAGGTCTGGGTGAGCAACCCGACCTGGGACAATCACCGGGCAATCTTCGAAGGTGCAGGCTTCAAGGTGCACACCTACCCGTACTTCGACCCGGACACCCGTGGCGTCGACTTCACCGGCATGCTGGCCAGCCTGCAGGCCTTGCCGCAGAACAGCGTGGTCCTGCTGCATCCGTGCTGCCACAACCCCACCGGCGTTGACCTGGACCAGCAGCAGTGGCAACAGGTGGTCGAAGTGGTCAAGGCGCGCCAGTTGATCCCCTTCCTCGATATCGCCTACCAGGGCTTCGGCGAAGGCTTGGTCGAAGACGCTTATGCGATCCGCGAAATGGCCCGTGCCGGCGTGCCTTGCCTGGTCAGCAACTCGTTCTCGAAGATCTTCTCGCTGTACGGCGAACGGGTAGGGGGCTTGTCGGTGGTCTGCGACGATGCCGCCACCGCTTCCAGCGTGCTTGGCCAGCTCAAGGCCACCGTGCGCCGCAACTACTCCAGCCCACCCGCTTTCGGCGCCCAGCTGGTGGCCGGCGTGCTGGGTGACGCCGCGCTCAACGCCCAATGGGCCGCGGAAGTTGAAGCAATGCGCAAGCGCATCCTCGACATGCGCCAGGGGCTGGTCGACCTGCTCGGCGAGCTGCTGCCAGGCCAGGACTTCCAGTTCTTCCTGCGCCAGCGCGGCATGTTCAGCTATACCGGCTTCAGCGTGGAACAGGTGCGTCGCCTGCGTGACGAGTTCGGCGTGTACCTGATCGACAGTGGTCGGGTGTGCATGTCCGGCCTGCGCCCGGCCAACCTGCGCCAGGTGGCCGAGGCGTTTGCCGCCGTTCAGCGGTAACCTGCCTGGGGCCGCTTTGCGGCCCTTTCGCCGGCGCTGGCTCCCACCCCTATCGCCTGCATTGCCTCTTTGAGTCCCTGTGAGGTCCGGCTTGCGGTGGCGACAAACCGCGGCGAAAGGGCTGCGTAGCCCCATCCAGCACAACCTGCTTGTAAAGACAAGTGCAACCGTCCCTCGGGCGGGGCTTCCCCAAGTGCAACCTTTGCATGCACAATCGCGCCCCTCTTCCCCGGTTGAGTTGGGCGAATCGTCTATTTCGCCATTCTCAGCCTGTTGCAGTCTTGCGAGTGGAGCTTCACCCGGAATGAATGAGCAGGCCCCAAGCGTTGAACAACGCTTTGTAGAATCGACCCCCGCCACCCTCGGTAGCTGGTCGCGTCAAGACACCACCTGGATGCTGGGCCTGTTCGGCACGGCCATCGGCGCCGGAACCCTGTTCCTGCCCATCAACGCCGGCCTTGGCGGTTTCTGGCCGCTGCTGGTCCTGGCCTTGCTGGCCTTCCCCATGACCTACTTCGCCCACCGCGGGCTGACCCGTTTCGTGCTCTCGGGCAGCAAGGGCGGCGATATCACCGACGTGGTCGAGGAGCATTTCGGCATCACCGCCGGTGCGCTGATCACCGTCCTGTACTTCTTCGCCATCTTCCCGATCCTGCTGATCTACAGCGTGGCGCTGACCAACACCGTCAGCAGCTTCATGGAGCACCAACTGCATATCGCGCCGCCGCCGCGGGCGATCCTGTCGTTCGTGCTGATCCTCGGCCTGCTGGCAATCGTGCGCTGCGGCGAACAGGCCACGGTCAAGGTCATGAGCCTGCTGGTGTATCCGTTCATCGTCGCCCTGGCGCTGCTGGCCCTGTACCTGGTGCCGCACTGGACCGGTGGTATCCTCGACACTGCCACCCAGGTGCCGTCCGGCTCGGCTTTCCTGCACACCGTGTGGCTGGCCATTCCGGTGATGGTGTTCTCGTTCAACCATTCGCCGATCATCTCGGCCTTTGCCGTTGATCAGAAGCGCCGCTACGCCGAGCACGCCGACGAGCGCAGTGGTCAGATCCTGCGCCGCGCCCACCTGCTGATGGTACTGATGGTGCTGTTCTTCGTGTTCAGCTGCGTGCTGACCCTGAGCAGCGCCCAGCTGGCTGAAGCCAAGGCGCAGAACCTGTCGATCCTGTCCTACCTGGCCAACCACTTCGAGCAGCCGGCCATCGCCTTCGCCGCGCCGCTGATCGCCTTCATCGCCATCGCCAAGTCGTTCCTGGGCCACTACATCGGTGCCAGCGAAGGCCTCAAGGGCATGATCGTCAAGACCGGCATGCGCCCGGGCGCCAAGGCCCTGGACCGCATCGTCGCCGCGCTGATGCTGGTGGTGTGCTGGATCGTTGCCACGCTCAACCCGAGCATCCTCGGCATGATCGAATCCCTCGGCGGCCCGATCATCGCGGTACTGCTGTTCCTGATGCCGATGTACGCCATCCGCCGCGTGCCGTCGATGCGCAAGTACAGTGGTGCGCTGTCCAACGTGTTCGTGGTGGTGGTCGGCCTGGTGGCCTTGACCTCGGTGGTGTACGGCCTGCTGGCCTGAATGCTCGCCATGTAGGAAAAGCGCCCGGGCCGACGCCAGTCGCCCGGGCGTTTGTCTACAGGAATCGCCCGAACGTAGGACAATTTCATCTTTGCCCATAGGCACTTGCGCTGCTTCATGGTTAACTCTGGATCCTTTTCAAACCCCCGCATAAGGATTTCCGCCATGGCTCAAGTGACTCTCAAAGGCAACCCGGTTCAGGTCAGCGGTGAACTGCCGAAGCAAGGCGCCGCGGCACCTGCCTTCTCCCTGGTCGCTGGCGATCTGTCGAACAAGTCGCTTGCCGACTTTGCCGGCAAGCGCAAGGTGTTGAATATCTTCCCAAGCGTCGACACCCCGACCTGCGCCACCTCGGTGCGCAAGTTCAACGCCCAGGCCAATGACGTGGCCAACACCGTGGTGCTGTGCATCTCCGCCGACCTGCCGTTCGCCCAGGCGCGCTTCTGCGGTGCTGAAGGCCTGGAGAACGTGAAGAACCTGTCGACCCTGCGTGGCCGCGAGTTCCTGGAAAACTACGGCGTGGCCATCGCTGATGGTCCGCTGGCCGGCCTGGCCGCCCGCGCCGTGGTGGTGCTTGACGAAAACGACAAGGTGCTGCACAGCGAGCTGGTGGGCGAAATCGCCGACGAGCCGAACTACGAGGCGGCGCTGGCTGTCTTGAAGTAAGTGTTCACCGGCTAGCCGGCGAACCAGGTAACACCCGGTAACGGCCTGGACCCTGTTCCAGGCCGTTTTCATTTAAAGTTCACGCCTTTGCCAACGTCAGCCGAAGGTAAAGCACTGGTAAAGCCCCTTTGCTAAAACGATGCCAGTGCTTATCGTTCACGCTCTCCACGCCGTCATTCTCTGAACAAGGTTCGTTCGACCCATGCAAGCCTCCAATTCCCGTTCTCCTCGTCGCTGGCTGTTCGGCCTGCTGATCCTGCTGCTGGTGGCCCTGCTGGCCTGGTGGCTGTGGCCCGCAACGACCGCCCATAAAGAGGGTGAAGGGCATCGCCCGGGCAAAGGCATGGGTGGGCGGCCGGGTTTCGGCGCCTCCACCGAAGCGGTGCCGGTGCGCGTCGAGCCTGCGCGGGTGGGTGACTTCCCGCTTTACTACAAGGCCCTTGGCACCGTGACCGCGACCAACACGGTCAATGTGCGCAGCCGGGTGGCTGGCGAGCTGGTGAAGATTCATTTCAAGGAGGGCCAGCAGGTCAAGGCCGGCGACCTGCTCGCCGAGATCGACCCGCGCAGCTACCGTATCGCCCTGCAGCAGGCCGAAGGCACCTTGGCGCAGAACCAGGCTCAACTGAAGAACGCCCAGGTCGACCTGGCTCGTTATAAAGGCCTGTATGCCGAAGACAGCATCGCCAAGCAGACCCTGGACACCGCCGAGGCACAGGTCGGGCAATTCCAAGGGCTGGTCAAGACCAACCAGGCGCAGGTCAACGACGCGCGCCTGAACCTGGAGTTCACCCAGATCCGTGCGCCGATCAGCGGTCGCCTGGGCCTGCGCCAGCTGGACGTGGGCAACCTGGTCGCCGCCAACGACACCACGGCGCTGGTGGTCATCACCCAGACCGAGCCGATCAGTGTCGCCTTCACGTTGCCGGAAACCCAGCTCGACACCGTGCTCGCCCGCTACCGCAGTGGCGCCAGCCTGCCGGTGGAAGCCTGGGATCGTGGCGACCAGAAGCTGCAGTCCACCGGCGTGCTGGGCAGCCTCGACAACCAGATCGACACCGCCACCGGCACCCTGAAGTTCAAGGGCACCTTCCAGAACGCCGACCATGCCCTGTTCCCCAACCAGTTCGTCAATGTGCGCCTGCTGGCCGACACCCTGAAGCAGGTGGTACTGGCCCCGGCCGCGGCCATCCAGTTCGGCAATGACGGCACCTTCGCCTATGTGGTCAACGCCGAGAGCACGATCAACATCCGCCCGCTCAAGGTCGGTGCCAGCGATGGTGAGAACAGTGTGATCGTCGAGGGCCTGGCCGCCGGTGACCGCCTGGTGCTGGAAGGCACCGACCGCCTGCGCGAAGGCTCCAAGGTCGAAGTGGTCGAAGACAGCTCGCAAGTGCCGACCACCCCCGGCCAGCACCTGCAGGGGCAGGGCGCCAAAGGCTCGGCGCAGACTGGTGAACCAGGCTCCAAGGCGGGCGCATGAACCTCTCGCGCCTGTTCATCCTGCGGCCGGTCGCCACCACGCTGAGCATGCTGGCCATCGTCCTGGCCGGCCTGATCGCCTACAAACTGCTGCCGGTGGCGGCCTTGCCCCAGGTCGATTACCCGACCATCCGCGTCATGACCCTGTACCCCGGCGCCAGCCCCCAGGTCATGACCAGCGCCGTCACCGCACCCTTGGAGCGTCAGTTCGGGCAGATGCCGGGCCTCGAGCAGATGGCCTCGACCAGCTCCGGCGGCGCCTCGGTGCTGACCCTGCGCTTCAACCTCGACATGAACATGGATGTCGCCGAACAGCAGGTACAGGCCGCGATCAACGCCGCCAGCAACCTGCTGCCCAGCGACCTGCCGGCGCCGCCGGTGTACAACAAGGTCAACCCGGCCGACACACCGGTGCTGACCCTGGCCATTTCCTCCAAGACCATGCCACTGCCCAAGCTCAACGACCTGGTCGATACCCGCGTTGCGCAGAAGATCGCGCAGATCAGCGGCGTCGGCATGGTCAGTATCGCCGGTGGCCAGCGCCAGGCCGTGCGGATCAAGGTCAACGTCGACGCGCTGGCCGCCAACGGCCTCAACCTGGACGACGTGCGCACCCTGATCGGCGCCTCCAACGTCAACCAGCCCAAGGGCAACTTCGACGGCCCGACCCGGGTGTCGATGCTCGACGCCAACGACCAGCTGCGCTCGCCGGCCGAATACGCCAATCTCATCCTCAAGTACAACAATGGCGCGCCGCTGCGCCTGAAGGACGTCGCCGAGATCGTCGACGGCGCCGAGAACGAGCGCCTGGCCGCCTGGGCCAACCAGAACGAGGCGGTGCTGCTGAACATCCAGCGCCAGCCCGGCGCCAACGTCATCGAGGTGGTCGACCGGATCAAGGAGCTGCTGCCGTCGATCACCGACAACCTGCCGGCAGGCCTCGACGTCAGCGTCCTCACCGACCGCACCCAGACCATCCGCGCCGCCGTGCGCGACGTGCAGCACGAGTTGCTGTTCGCCATTGCCCTGGTGGTGATGGTGACCTTCCTGTTCCTGCGCCGGGTCTCGGCCACGGTCATCCCGTCGATCGCCGTGCCGCTGTCGCTGATCGGCACCTTCGGGGTGATGTACCTGGCCGGCTTCTCGGTCAATAACCTCACGCTGATGGCCCTGACCATCGCCACCGGTTTCGTGGTGGACGATGCCATTGTCATGCTGGAGAACATCTCCCGGCATATAGAAGAGGGCGAGACACCGCTGCAGGCCGCGCTCAAGGGCGCGAAACAGATCGGTTTCACCCTGATCTCGCTGACCTTCTCGCTGATCGCGGTACTGATTCCGCTACTGTTCATGGCCGACGTGGTCGGGCGGCTGTTCCGCGAGTTCGCCATCACCCTGGCGGTGGCCATCCTGATTTCCCTGGCGGTGTCACTGACCTTGACGCCGATGATGTGCGCCCGGCTGCTCAAGCGCGAGCCCGAGGAGGAGGAGCAGGGCCGCTTCTACCGTGCCAGCGGCGCCTGGATCGACTGGCTGATCAAGCACTACGCCAGTGCCCTGACCTGGGTGCTCAAGCGCCAGCCGTTGACGCTGCTGGTGGCCGTGGCAACCCTGGCGCTGACCGTTGTGCTCTACCTGATGGTGCCCAAGGGCTTCTTCCCGGCCCAGGACACCGGGGTGATCCAGGGTATTTCCGAGGCACCGCAGTCGACTTCGTTCGCCGCCATGAGTCAACGCCAGCAGGCCCTGACCGAGGTAATCCTGCAGGACCCGGCAGTGCAGAGCCTGTCTTCGTACATCGGTGTGGATGGTGACAACGCCACCCTCAACAGCGGCCGCCTGCTGATCAACCTCAAGCCCCATGGCGAGCGCGACGTGACGGCAGCCGAGGTGATCAGTCGGTTGCAGCCGCAGCTCGACAAGCTGGTCGGCATCCGCCTGTTCATGCAGCCGGTGCAGGACCTGAGCATCGAGGATCGGGTCAGCCGCACCCAGTACCAGTTCAGCCTCAGCTCGCCGGATGCCGACATGCTCGCCGAGTGGAGCGGCAAGCTGGTGCAGGCACTGAAGGACCGCCCGGAGCTGCAGGACGTGGCCAGCGATCTGCAGGACAAGGGCCTGCAGGTGTACCTGGTGATCGACCGCGACATGGCCAGCCGCCTCGGCATCACCGTGGCGCAGATCACCAACGCCCTGTACGACGCCTTCGGCCAGCGGCAGATCTCGACCATCTACACCCAGGCCAGCCAGTACCGCGTGGTGCTGCAGTCGCAGACCGCGGCCAGCCTCGGCCCGCAGGCCCTGGAAGCGGTCCACGTCAAGGCCGCCGACGGCGGCCAGGTGCGCCTGTCGGCCCTGGCGCGCATCGAGCAGCGCCAGGCCCAGCTGGCCATCTCGCACATCGGCCAGTTCCCGGCGGTGATGATGTCGTTCAACCTGGCCCATGGCGCGTCCCTGGGCGAGGCGGTCAAGGTGATCGAGCAGGTGCAGCAGGACATCGGCATGCCGATCGGCGTGCAGACCCGTTTCCAGGGCGCCGCCGAGGCGTTCCAGGCCTCGCTTTCGAGTACCTTGCTGCTGATCCTTGCCGCCGTGGTGACCATGTACATCGTGCTCGGCGTGCTCTACGAGAGCTACATCCACCCGGTGACCATCCTCTCGACGTTGCCTTCGGCGGCGGTAGGGGCGTTGCTTGCGCTGCTGCTGAGCGGCAACGACCTGGGCATGATCGCCATTATCGGCATCATCCTGCTGATCGGCATCGTCAAGAAGAACGCGATCATGATGATCGACTTCGCCCTCGAGGCCGAGCGTCATCAGGGCATGAGCCCGAATGATGCGATCTACCAGGCTGCGCTGCTGCGCTTCCGGCCGATCCTGATGACCACCCTGGCTGCGCTGTTCGGCGCGGTGCCGCTGATGCTCGCCACCGGTTCCGGCGCCGAGCTGCGCCAGCCGCTGGGCCTGGTGATGGTCGGCGGCCTGTTGGTGAGTCAGGTGCTGACCCTGTTCACCACGCCGGTCATCTACCTGTACTTTGACCGCCTGGCACGTCGCTGGCGCCCAGTTGACGATGCGCGGCAGGCCGAAGCATGAACCTGTCAGGACCCTTCATCCGCCGGCCAGTGGCCACCATGCTGCTGAGCCTGGCGATCATGCTGCTGGGCGGAGTGAGTTTCGGCCTGCTGCCGGTGTCGCCACTGCCGCAGATGGATTTCCCGGTGATCGTGGTGCAGGCCAGCCTGCCTGGGGCCAGCCCCGAGGTCATGGCGTCCACCGTGGCCACGCCGCTGGAGCGCAAGCTCGGCGCCATTGCCGGCGTCACTACCCTGACCAGCAGTTCCAACCAGGGCTCGACCCGGGTGATCATCGGCTTCGAGCTGGGCCGCGACATCGATGGCGCGGCACGCGAGGTGCAGGCAGCGATCAACGCCACTCGCAACCTGCTGCCCAGCGGCATGCGCAGCATGCCCACCTACAAGAAGATCAACCCGTCCCAGGCGCCGATCATGGTGCTGTCGCTGACCTCGCAGGTGCTGTCCAAGGGCAAGCTGTACGACCTGGCCGACACCATCCTGTCCCAGAGCCTGTCGCAGGTCAGCGGGGTTGGGGAAGTGCAGATCGGCGGCAGTTCGCTGCCGGCGGTGCGCATCGAGCTCGAGCCGCAGTTGCTCAACCAGTACGGCCTGTCCCTGGACGATGTGCGCACCGCCGTGGCCAATGCCAACCAGCGCCGGCCCATGGGCTTCGTCGAGGACAGCGAACGTAACTGGCAGGTACGCGCCAACGACCAGCTGGAGCAGGCCGAGGACTACAAACCCATCGTCATCCGCCAGCAGAATGGCTCGATCCTGCGCCTGTCGGACGTGGCCAAGGTCAGCGATGGCGTGGAGAACCGCTACAACAGCGGCTTCTTCAACGACGAGAGCGCGGTGCTGCTGGTGGTCAACCGCCAGACCAACGCCAACATCATCCAGACCGTCGAGCAGATCAAGGCCGAGCTGCCGGCGTTGCAGTCGCTGCTGCCGGCCAGTGTCAAGCTCAACGTGGCCATGGACCGTTCGCCGGTGATCAAGGCCACCCTGAAGGAGGCCGAGCACACCTTGCTGATCGCCGTGGTGCTGGTGATCCTGGTGGTCTACCTGTTCCTCGGCAACTTCCGCGCCTCGCTGATTCCGAGCCTGGCGGTGCCAGTGTCGCTGGTGGGCACCTTCGCGGTCATGTACCTGTGCGGATTCTCGCTGAACAACCTGTCGCTGATGGCGCTGATCCTTGCCACCGGCCTGGTGGTGGACGATGCCATCGTGGTGCTGGAGAACATCTCCCGGCATATCGAGAAGGGCGAGAGCCCGATGCGGGCCGCCTACAAGGGCGCGCAGGAGGTCGGTTTCACCCTGCTGTCGATGAACGTCTCGCTGGTGGCGGTGTTCGTCTCCATCCTGTTCATGGGCGGGATCGTGCGCGGTTTGTTCAAGGAGTTCTCGATCACCCTGGCGGCGGCGATCATCGTCTCGCTGGTGGTGTCGCTGACGCTGACGCCGATGCTCTGCTCGCGCTGGCTCAAGGTCCATGGCCCGCAGCAGCAGACCCGCCTGCAACGCTGGAGCGACCGTATCCACCAGCGCATGGTCGCCGGCTACGACCGGAGCCTGGGCTGGGCGCTGCGCCACAGGCGCCTGACCCTGCTCAGCCTGCTGGCCACCATTGTGCTCAACATCGCCCTCTACGTGGTGGTGCCCAAAACCCTGATGCCGCAGCAAGACACCGGCCAGCTGCAAGGCTTCATCCGCGGCGACGACGGCCTGTCGTTCACCGTGATGCAGCCGAAGATGGAGATCTACCGCCGCGCCCTGCTCGCGGACCCGGCCGTGGAGAGCGTCGCCGGCTTCATCGGCGGCAACAGCGGCACCAACAATGCCTTCGTGCTGGTGCGCCTGAAGCCGATCGGCGAGCGCAAGGAAAACGCGCAGAAGGTGATCGATCGCCTGCGCAAGGACTTGCCGAAGATCCCTGGCGGGCGTCTGTACCTGATGGCTGACCAGGACCTGCAACTCGGTGGCGGCGGTCGCGACCAGACCACCTCGCAGTACCTCTATACCCTGCAGAGCGGCGATCTGGCCGCTCTGCGCGAGTGGTTCCCCAGGGTCACCGCCGAACTGCGCAAACTGCCCGAGCTGACTGCCATCGACGCTCACGACGGCGCCGGCACCCAGCAGGTGACCCTGGTGGTCGACCGTGACCAGGCCAAGCGCCTGGGCATCGACATGGACATGGTCACCGCAGTGCTCAACAATGCCTACAGCCAGCGGCAGATCTCGACCATCTACGACAGCCTCAACCAGTACCAGGTGGTGCTGGAGATCAACCCGAAGTACGCCTGGGACCCAAGTACCCTGGAGCAGGTGCAGGTGATCACCGCCGACGGCGCCCGGGTGCCGCTGTCCACCTTCGCCCGCTACGAGAACAGCCTGGCCAACGACCGCGTCAGCCACGAAGGGCAGTTCGCCTCCGAGGACATCTCGTTCGATGTCGCCGAAGGCTACAGCCCAGACCAGGCCCTGGCCGCGCTGGAGCGGGCGGTGGCCAAGCTTGGCCTGCCCGAATCGGTGATCGCCAAGCTCGGTGGCGATGCCGACGCCTTCACCAAGACCGCCGAAGGCCAGCCGTTCATGATCCTAGGCGCTCTGGTGCTGGTGTACCTGGTGCTGGGCATCCTCTACGAGAGCTACATCCACCCACTGACGATCCTCTCCACACTGCCTTCGGCCGGGGTCGGCGCCTTGTTGGCGCTGTACCTGACCGGTGGCGAATTCAGCCTGATCTCGCTGCTGGGGCTATTTCTGCTGATCGGCGTGGTGAAGAAGAACGCCATCCTGATGATCGACCTGGCCCTGCAGCTGGAGCGCCATGAAGGCCTGTCACCGGAGGAGTCGATCCGCCGTGCCTGCCTGCTGCGCCTGCGGCCGATCCTGATGACCACCCTGGCCGCGATCCTCGGCGCGCTGCCGCTGCTGCTCAGCCGCGCCGAGGGCGCCGAGATGCGCCAGCCGCTGGGCCTGACCATCATCGGCGGCCTGGTCTTCAGCCAGATCCTCACCCTCTACACCACGCCTGTGGTCTACCTGTACCTCGATCGCCTGCGCCACCGGTTCAACCGCTGGCGCGGCGTGCGCACCGACGCTGCCCTGGATACCCCGCTATGAACTTTGCCCACACCCGAATCCATCGTGCCCTCAGGCTGCTGACCCAAGGGCGCGGCTCGCGCCTGGTCAGCGCCGGGTTGTGCGTGGCCATGCTCAGCGCCTGTACCTTGAGCCCGGACTATCACCGCCCGGAGATCAGCACCCCGGCGCAGTTCAAGCAGGCCCAGGGCTGGACCCAGGCCAACCCGTCCGATGCCATCGCCCGCGGGGCGTGGTGGGAGCTGTATGGCGACAAACAGCTCGATGCCCTGGTGGAAGAGCTCAACCGCAGCAACCAGACGGTGGCGCAGTACGAGGCGCAGTACCGCCAGGCCCAGGCACTGGTGCGCAGCAGCCGCGCCGCGCTGTTCCCCTCGTTGAACCTCACCGCTGGCAAGAACCGTTCGGCCCAGGGCACCGGGAGCTCCAGCTCGAGCCTGTCGAACAACAGCAGCGGCATCCGCAACACCTACAACGCGCAACTCGGCGTGAGCTGGGAGATCGACCTGTGGGGCAAGCTGCGTGAAGCCATGAACGCCAACGAAGCCAGTGCCGACGCCAGCTTGGCCGATATGGCGGCCATTCGCCTGAGCCAGCAGTCGGAACTGGTGCAGAACTACCTGCAACTGCGGGTGATCGACGCGCAGAAACGCTTGCTCGAGGCCACGGTAGCGGCCTATGAGCGGTCATTGAAGATGAACGAGAACCAGTACCGCGCCGGGGTTGCCGGGCCAGATGCCGTAGCCCAGGCGCGTACCCAGCTCAAGAGCACCCAGGCCGACCTGATCGACCTGGCCTGGCAGCGCGCGCAGTATGAGAACGCCATTGCCGTGTTGATGGGCAAGGCACCGGCCGACTTCGCCCTGGCGGCGACCCGCGACATTCCGGCGTTGCCGCAGGTGCCGGTGTCGCTACCGTCGCAGTTGCTCGAGCGCAGGCCCGACATCGCCTCGGCCGAGCGCAAGGTCATGGCGGCCAACTCCAATATCGGCGTCTCCCGGGCAGCGTACTTCCCCGACCTGTCCCTGAGCATGAATGGCGGGTACTCCAGTAGCAGTTTCAACAACTGGATCGAGCTGCCCAACCGCTACTGGTCCGTCGGCCCGCAGTTGGCGTTGACGCTGTTCGATGCCGGCAAGCGCAGCGCCGAGGTGGACCGCACCGTGGCGGTGTACGACCAGACCGTGGCGCAGTACCGGCAGACGGTGCTGGATGGCTTCAAGGAGGTGGAGAACTACCTGGTGCAGCTCAAGGTGTACGGCGACGAAGCCGTTGTCCGGCAGGAAGCGCTCGAGGCGGCGCGGGAGTCGTTGCGCTTGACCGAGAACCAGTACAAGGCCGGGTTGATTGGTTACCTGGACGTGGTGAACGTGCAGACCACGGCGCTGAGCAGTGAACGCAGCGTGTTGACGCTGTTGCAGGGGCGGCTGGTGGCGAGCGTGCAGTTGATCGCAGCGCTGGGCGGAGGCTGGGATGCCCGGACGGAGTTGGCCGAGCAGTGACCTGCTGTTGGCGACTTTGCCCGTGACGCTGCACCGCATCACAGATCGCCACATGGCACGTGGCGTTCGGCCATTTCTCGTGCAAACTGTGTAAGGCCACGTCGTCGGTGGCGTAATCCATTGCACGAGGAGCGCCATGAGCGGACGTTGTCTGGGCCTGTCTGTGTGGTTGTCGTGCCTGCTGGCCGTGGTTCCACTGCGCGGCTTTGCCGCGGACAATTGCCAGCACCTCACCGCCACCGGCAACCCGGAGTACCCACCTTATCTCTGGCGCGACCCGCATAACCCCGCGCAACTGATCGGCGCCAATGCCGACTTGCTGAAGCAGGTGGCCAAGGACCTCGGCCTGGTGGTGGATGTGATGTATGTCGGGCCGTGGTCCAGGGCGCAGGAGGAAGTGAGCAGCGGGCGCATCGACATGCTGGCCGGCTACTTTCGCACCCAGGCGCGCGAACTGCTGACCGACTTCATCAGCCCGCCATTCCTGTTCAATTCCAGCGTGGTCTGGGTGCGCAAGGGTGAAGGCTTTGCCTACAGCGACTGGTCCGACCTGAAAGGGCGACGTGGCGGGACGCTGGTCAACAACAGCCATGGCCAGGCGTTCGACGACTACGCCCGGGCGCAGCTCGACCTCGAAGCGGTGCCCAGCGTTACCCAGGCTTTCCAGAAGCTGCTGCTCAAGCGCAGCGACTACGTGATCTTCGAACAGTACCCCGGCATGGCCCTGGCGCGCGCGCTGGGCAAGGAAAAGGAACTGGAGGTACTTGAGCCGCCGGTGTCCAGCGAAGGGCTATACCTGGCGCTATCACACAAGTCGGGTTGCAACCAGCCGGCGCTGCGCGAAGCGCTGGCGCGCAAGATGCGGGAGCTGGTGGCGGGGCCCTTGCCCGAGCAACTGGTGGCCGAGAACCTGGAGCGCTGGCAGCGTCAGCAGGCCGGCAAGTGAAGCGATTGCGTCATTAGTCGGCACCCTGTCCGATGCCTTTGATCTAAGGCCACGTTCTCTTGGGCCTATGCTGTTGTGGCGAAACCCCATCCTTGTTTTCTCGCGAAGGTATTCTCATGAGCCAGCCTACTGTCGTGCTTGTACACGGTTTTTGGGGCGGGGCCGCCCACTGGGGAAAGGTGATTGTCGAGCTGGCGCGCAAGGGCATCAAAGACGTGCGCGCCGTGGAGCTGCCTCTGACGTCCTTGGCCGACGATGCCGAGCGCACCCGCAAGATGGTGGCGCAGGCGCCAGGCGAGGTGCTGCTGGTAGGGCACTCTTACGGTGGGGCGGTAATCACCGAGGCCGGCAACGCCGCGAACGTGAAGGGACTGGTCTTTATCGCGGCCTTTGCCCCAGACGCGGGTGAAAGCCCTGGTGGGCTGACACAGCAGCATCCACCCATCGCGGTAGCGAACCTTGCGCCGGACAGCGATGGCTATCTGTGGATCAAGGCCGACAAGTTCCACGAAAGCTTTTGCCAGGATCTGTCGGTGGATGAGGCATGGGTCATGGCGGTGACGCAGAAGGCGCCGCTGGCGAGTACCTTCGGTGACACCATCAGCGACCCGGCCTGGAAGCACAGGCCCTCGTGGTATCAGATTTCCAGCCAGGACCACATGATCGCCCCGCTCAATCAGCAAATGATGGCCGCGCGCCTGCAGGCGCGCAAAGTCATCACCTTGGATGCCAGCCACGCGTCGCTGGCTTCGCGGGCAGGTGAGGTGGCCGCGCTGATCGAAGAAGCGTTAGGGTAGTTCAGCTCTTGCACTTGGCCAGGACGACCTGGCAGGTCCGCGGCGTGCCCCCGGACCTGCCGGCATAGCGCATGCAACTGTCCAGCGACTTCCTGCTCGCCATGGCCAGTGTCGGACCGAATGCCAGGCCACCTTCGCCGCTGCTGGGCAGCGCCTTGGCATAGCAGTTGGAGCCTTGGGCGGCGTAGCGGGTGCTGGCGTGCTTGTTCGAACAACCGGTCGAAAAGGACAGGGTGATGGCGAGCAGGGCGAGCGGCACTGCATGCCTGGGCAGGGTGGCCATTGCAGGCTCCGGGAACGGCGTGGTGGTGTGTTGAGCTTAGCCGGAGTCGCTTCGCTTGGCTTGGTGTTTCTCATGGTCAGGGATCTGCAGGAGGTGCCTGATCAATGGGGTTGCCCGCGATCAACGCCATGAGCAGAAGCAAACGACAAGTGGCAATATGCCTTCAGCTACTCGCGTAAAGGCTCTAACCCCTTCACTGCGGGGCTTGCGAGCGGCTTTTGGATCCATCGAGAAGCGCGAAAACCCCGTGCGTTTCAGCAAAGCTTGAGTACAATCATCGGCTTTTCCCGGGCCCCCCGGTTCGTTCCTGGACGTGCGAATGCTGATCGGTAGCTACTCCTCCTCGCTGGTGTTGATCTCGCTGTGCGTGGCCATCCTTGCCTCTTACACGGCCCTGGACCTGACCGGGCGTATCGCCACGGCCAAGGGCAGGGCGGTGTACCTGTGGATGGGCGGCGGGGCATTGGCCATGGGTATTGGCATCTGGTCGATGCACTTCATCGGCATGCTGGCGTTCAGCCTGCCCATCGAGCTGGGTTACGACACTGCGCTGACTGGCCTGTCGTTGTTGATCGCGGTGGCTTCGTCGGGCTTCGCCCTGTGGCTGGTGAGCCAGCCGAAACTACCGTGGCTGCAACTGGCCTTCGGTGCCTTGATCATGGGCACCGGCATCGCCTGCATGCACTACATGGGCATGGCCGCACTGCGCATGCAGCCGGGCATCGACTACGACCCGACGCTGTTCAGCGCCTCCCTGGCCATTGCGGTGGGCGCTTCGGCGGCGGCGCTATGGATAGCCTTCCGCCTGCGCCAGCACACGCCCTATGTACGGCAGATCCGTGGCGTGGCGGCGGTGGTGATGGGGGTCGCCATCGTCGGCATGCACTACACCGGCATGGCGGCGGCCAACTTCCCGGCGGGCAGCTTCTGCGGCGCACTGGCCACGGGGCTCGCGGGCGACGGCCTGGATTACCTGGTGCTGATCACCACCCTGGCAGTGCTGGCGGTGGCCTTGCTGACTTCGGTGCTTGACGCTCGGCTGGAGGCGCGCACGGCGGAATTGGCGCGCTCGCTGACCCTGGCCAACCAGGAACTGACCCAGCTGGCCCTGCATGACACCCTGACCGGGCTGCCCAACCGCACGCTGCTGGCCGACCGTATCGACCAGGCCGTCGGCCGCGTGGCGGAGCAGGGCGGCTGCTTCGCGCTGATGTTTATCGACCTCGACGGCTTCAAGCCCGTCAACGATGCCTTCGGCCACCATGTTGGCGACCTGCTGCTCAAGGCAGTGGCGGCGCGTTTGCGCGGCCACCTGCACAGCCAGGACACCCTGGCGCGCATCGGCGGCGACGAATTCGTGCTGCTGGTGGAGCTGGACGAGCCGGACGACGCCATGAATGTCGCGGCCAAGCAGGTCAACCTGATGGCCAGGCCGTTCCGTGTGGCCGAACACGACCTGCAGCTGTCGGCGAGCTTGGGCATCGTGCTGTATCCCGGCAATGGCCTGGACCAGCACGAACTGCTGCGCAACGCCGACGCCGCCATGTACCACGCCAAGAGCGCCGGCAAGAACGGCTACAGCTTCTTCGATGCGTCCATGAACAGTAACGCGCGCCAGCAGCTGCAACTGCTGCAGGACCTGCGCACGGCCCTGGAGCACGGCCAGTTCCGCCTGCACTACCAGCCCAAGTTCGACGCCGTGCAGCGTCTGCCCATCGGTGCCGAGGCCTTGCTGCGCTGGGAGCACCCGCAACATGGGTTGATGCTGCCGGACCGTTTCATCGGCCTGGCGGAAAAGACCGGGCTGATCATCCCGATCGGCGAGTGGGTGCTGGGTGAAGCCTGCCGGCAGATGCGCCAGTGGCTGGACCAAGGTAATGAAGGGTGGCGGATCGCGGTCAACCTGTCGGCCATTCAGTTCTGCCACGCCGGGCTGGTCGACAGTGTGGCAAGGGCGCTGGATGTAAATGACCTGCCAGCCAATCGCCTGACCCTGGAAATCACCGAGACCACCGCCATGCGCGACGCCGACGCCAGCCTGCACGTACTGCAGCGCCTGTCGGACATGGGCGTGGACCTGTCCATTGATGATTTCGGCACCGGCTACTCAAGCCTGATGTACCTCAAGCGCCTGCCGGCCAACGAACTGAAGATCGACCGTGGCTTTGTGCGGGACCTGGAGCAGGACAGCGATGATGCGGCGATCGTCTCGGCCATCGTCGCCCTGGGCCAGGCACTGGGTCTGCGCATTGTCGCCGAAGGCGTGGAAACCGACCGCCAGCAGGACTTCCTCACCCGCCTGGGTTGCGATTCGCTGCAGGGTTATCTGCTCGGCCAGCCGGTGCCGCCGGAGCAGTTCATGGCAGGGCTCCAGGCGCTCAAGGCACGCCAGGCCCAGGTAGGCTAGACCACGCTGCGCAAAGGGCTGGCAAGCAGGTCGAAGGTTTCCATCTCGGCCTCCACGGCCTCGATGATGCGCTCGACATCGGCGGCGTGCATGATGGTTGCGCAGGGGATGCCGGCAATGGCCAGCAGGGTTTCGCCGGTGGCACGGTCGAACAGCCGGGCGACCATGCTGCGCGGGGCATCCATGCTGGCTTCGAAACCCAACGGATGAAAATGCCAACGCATCACCTGGCAGGCGTTGGGGAACGTCATCTTGTTCATGCCAGCCTCCTTGTTCGTGAACGTGGTGATTGCAAAGCGGTAACAGCCTAGGCCGTCCTGGCCGTCAGGACTCTAACCTTAGCACCTGCCATGGCAGTATTCGCTGGAAAATATGGCAGATGTACTAATGCATGACGGCGGTCACAGTCCTGTCACGATGAACGGTGGGCGCGTAGGGCCAGGCAAACGTTTTCCCCGTGGGCCTGCGCCTGGCAGCCAGCAGCGCTCTGCTATGTTTACCGTCAGCGCTTTTCGGACCAGCGGTGCCGGCCGGCAGACAGGGAGACAGTCATGCGGTATTCCACGCTCACCCAACGCATCGCCGGTCACGCAGCCGCGGCCTGGGATATTCACTACCAGGCCCTTGAGCAGCGCCGCCAGGGGCGCGAGATCTTCCTGCTGTCGGTGGGCGATCCAGACTTCGACACGCCAGCCCCGGTGGTCGAGGCCGCCATTGCCAGCCTGCGTCGGGGCGAAACCCATTACAGCGATGTGCGCGGCAGCCTCGCCCTGCGCCAGGCGGTGGCGCGCCACAGCCAGCAGACTATTGACGCCGAGCGGGTGGTGGTGACCGCCGGGGCTCAGTGCGGGCTGTTCGCGACCTTCCAGTGCCTGTTCGAGGCCGATGACGAGGTGATCGTCGCCGAGCCCATGTACGTCACCTATCACACGGTATTCGGTGCCTGCGCCGCGCGCGCCGTGCAGGTGCCGGTGCGGCCGGAGCAGGGGTTCCGCCTGGACCCAGCGGCCGTGGCCCGGGCGATCACGCCGCGTACTCGCGGGCTTCTGCTCAACAGCCCGCACAACCCCACGGGGGCGGCAATCGGCCTGGCCGATCTGAAGTGCCTGGCGCGGTTGTGCGAGGAACACGACCTGTGGCTGATCTGCGACGATGTCTACCAGTCACTGCTGTACGACGGCGAGGCACCGAATCCGCTGGGCCTGCCGGGCATGGCCGAGCGCTGCGTGTCGATCGGCAGCCTGTCCAAGTCCCACGCCATGAGTGGCTGGCGCGTCGGCTGGGTGATCGGGCCGCCGCAGTTCGCCCGGCACCTCGGCAACCTGGTGATGAGCATGCTGTTCGGCCTGCCGGAGTTCCTCATGCAGGCGGCCTGCGTGGCTCTGGATCAGGTTGGAGATGAGGTACGGCGGATGCGAGAGGTGTACCGGGCGCGGCGCGACCGGGTGTGTGCCTCGCTTGAGGACTGCCCCGGTATCCATGCGCATCAGCCAGCCGGGGGCATGTTCGTGATGCTCGATGTCCGTGGCACCGGGCTCAGCGCCCAGGCATTCGCCCAGCGTCTGTTGAACGAAGAGGGTGTGGCGCTGTTGCCGGGTGATGGTTTCGGGCCCAGCGCAGCGGGGCATGTGCGGCTGGGACTGGTGCTCGAGGCGCAGGTGCTGGCACAGGTATGCCAGCGCATCCGCAACTGTGCCTCACGCGCCCTGGCCGAGCAACCCGGCCGCGATATTGATGGTGAAGCCCAGGATCGCCGTATTGAACACGAAGCCTACCAGTGAATGGGCCAGCACCACCCGACGCATGGCCCGTCCGCCGACGCCGATGTCGGAGGTCTGCACGGCGACATTGATGGTGAACGAGAAGTAGTGAAAGTCCCAGTAGTCCGGGTTGCGCTCGCCATCGGCAAAGCGCAGCGGGGGCTCATGGCGGTCACCGGTGTAGAACAGCCGGGCATAGTGCAGGCTGAAGATGCAGCCGATCAACAACCAGGAACCAGCCACCGTCAGCCCGGTGTACAGGTAGTGCAAGGCCAGGGCACTGCCTTCCAGGCCGCGGCTGGACACCAGTTGCAGGGTGACCGCCGCCAGGCTGGCGATGGCCGAGACGCACACGGTGATCAGCACCAGGCCGGCGTTTTCATCTTCGATGCGGGCGACCTTGCGTACCCGCTCGGCATTGGCCCGCAGGCTCAGCCACAGGACCATGGCCAGGTAAAGCCAGACGCCGATGTTCCAGCCGACGAGGATATGCTGCACGGTATCGCCGGCGGGGATCAGCCAGCCGCCGAGCAGGCCGGCCAGGGTGGCGATACTCAGGCGTGGGTGAGTGCGGGTGAGGTGGTGGAAGGCCATGCGGTCCCTTGGCGGTTGAACGTGGCTTCAACTGTAGACCAGATGCGGCCATGGCGCGGGGCAAGCCCGCTAGCCCGGCATGCCGTCCACCCGCGCACGCAGCAGGATCGGCAAGTAGTGCCAGAGGAACAGCAGCAATGCCGCGCTGCCGAACAATACCGACAACCCCAGCCCCAGCGGCGTGAACGGCGCCACGATCACCCGGGCCAGTGCCGCCAGCTGGATCAGCGCGAATGCCCAACTCATGCTGCGGGGTACCTGAAGAGGGCGCCCGGTATGCCCCAGGCTGACCCGCGCCATCATCGCCACGATCAGCCCGGTCATGGCGCCGACCGTCAGCGCATGGGCGGCCAGGCTAGGGTTGATCGGCACCCCGGCATGCCACAGCGCCAGCCCCAGGCAGGCGGGAATCAGCCAGGCATAGGCCAGGTGCAGCGACCACAGCAACGGCACATGCCACAGACCACGGTCGTGCCACAGCACCAGACGTATGCCATGCAGCACCGCCAGGGCGGCGAACAGGACGGCCATCAGGGGGTGTGATGCATCGTTGAGCCCGAACACATAGGTCAGCGGCAGCGCCACGCTGCCCAGCAGGCAGGCGCGATCCAGCCAGGGCCGGGCCGGTGCCGGGCTCATGTTGCCCAGGCCGCGGCGGGTGAAGAACGGGATGACCCGGCCGCCGATCACGCTCATCATCGCCGCCACCAGCCACAGCCCGGCCAGCACGCCTCGCCGTTGCCACAGCGGGTCGTCGCGCAGCCAGCCTACAAGGGTCAGCCACTGGCAAGCCGCGAGGAGCAATACCAGGCCGATGATGGGGTAGTTGTTGCGCAGCCGACGCTGGATGATCGGCCGTGCCAGGGCCAGCGCCACCAAGGGCAGGAACGCGCCCTCCATCAGCACCAGGAGCCAGGCGGGCAAGGGCAGGAACCAACTTGCCCGGCCCAGCAGCCAGAGCAGGAACAGCCCCTGCAGCGGTCGGCCACTGAGACCCGGGATGCCACTCCAGTTCTGCACCGCCGTGAGCAGGAAGCCGGCAACGATGGCCACAGCGAAGCCGAACAGCATTTCGTGGCGGTGCCAGGCGAGCATTCCGCCGGCCGGCTCGAGCGCGTAAGCGCCGACCAGCACGCCGGCCCACAGCAGCAGGGCAACCAGGGCGAACAGGCTGCCGCCGAGGAAGAAGGGTCGAAAACCCAGGGCCCAGAGGGCCTGACGGGGGCGGGCGGTGATCGGCTGGACGAGCATGGCGAGGACCTTGGTTCGATCGAAACGGTTGAATGGGGTACCATCACGAACCATGCCAGCGTTCAAAAGCCTTGAATATCAAGGTGATGGCACTTTTGCAGTCATTATGACCTCATTTCTATGTTGTCATTTTGACCTTTGTCATGGTTGAAATGACTCGCTTTGCGCCGCCTTGCCTCGATCGCCAGGGCGGCTTGCTACAGGATCCCCGTTGTGACCGACCTCCTGCGCAATCCGCTGCTGCAGTACCTCGCCCGGTTGGCCCCGTCCAGCCAGCTGACCATGCGCTACATCCTGCAGGACGCCGCCGACCGCCTGGGGTTTGCCGACTGCGATATCGCCGAGGTGCCCTGGCACCGCCTGGAACCCGGCCATGTGATCGCCCTGGTCGCGGCGCTGCGCGCCGATGGCTATGCGCCCAACACATCGTCGTTGTACGTCAATGCCGTGCGTGGAGTGATGAACGAGGCCTGGCGCCAGGGTTTGATCGAGCACGAACAGTTGTTGATGATCCGCGAGGTCAAGCCAGCGGGCGGTAGCCGCCTGCCGCCGGGACGCAACCTGCGGCGCAGCCTGATTCGCGAGCTGATGGACGTGTGCGCCGCCGACCCGCGTCCTCAGGGTGTGCGTGACGCGGCCATCCTGGCGTTGCTCTACGGCACCGGGATGCGCAAATCGGAATCGGTCGATGTGAACCTTGACCAGGTGGATTTCCAGGAGCGCAGCGTGCACGTGCTGGCCAAGGGCAACCGTCAGCTGGTCAAGTATGCCCCGGCGTGGGCCTTCGACAAGCTGCAGGCCTGGCTCGACCTGCGCCGCCAGCACCTGCCGGCCGGCGAGCGCGACGACAGCTTCCTGTTCAATCGCATCCGCCGTGGCAGCCACATCACCCGCGCGCGCATCACCAAGCACGCGATCTACTACATCGCCCGCCAGCGCGGGGCGCAGGTGGGGGCGAAGATCATGCCGCATGATTTTCGCCGGGCATTCATCACCCGGGTGATCGAGGAGCACGACCTGTCGATCGCGCAGAAGCTGGCGCACCACGCCAATATCCAGACCACGGCCGGGTATGACCGACGGGACGACAACGAGCGGCGCAGGGCGGTGGAGCGGTTCGACTACTGAACCGCTGCATTTTCTTGCGAGCATCAGTGAATGCTCGATGCCAGCTCGAAAATTGGCATGTACATCAGAATCACGATCAGCCCGATCAGCAGGCCGATAAAGGTCATCAACAACGGCTCGAACAATTTCACGAACCACTCTACCCAGCGCCCGATCTCCTGGTCGTGGAAGTCGGCACAACGCTCAAGCATCTCACCCAGGTTGCCCGACTGTTCGCCGGCACGCAGCAGGCGCAGCGAGACGGGGGTCACCAGTTGGCCGGCCTGCAGCGCATCGGATAACGGCAGGCCCTCGGCGACCCGTTGACTGGCCTGCTCCAGGCCCTCGGCCGCGGTGCTGCCCAGCAGGCCGCGGGCCATGCCTAGCGCGGTGAGGATGGGGATGCCGCCTTGCAGCAGAATCCCCAGCGAACGGTAGAAGCGCGCCAGCTCGTACATCATCAGGCGTTGGTGCAGCGCGGGCAGTCGGCGCAACAGGCGGCCGGCGCCACGGCGCACGGCCGGGTGGCGGCGCAGGGCGACCAGGGCGCCGACGCCGGCAAGCATGCCCAGTCCCAGGGGCAGTTGCTGGGCATGCAGGAACAGGCCGATCTGCATCAGCGCCCGCGACAGCCACGGCAGTTCGGTGCCCATCCCCTCGAACACCAGGCTGAAGCGGGGCACCACGTACCCCAGCAGGAACAGCACCACGCCACCGCCCACCAGCAATAACAGCAGCGGGTAGACCGAGGCACCGACCAGCTTCTGACGGACCAGATCCAGCCGCTGGCGATAGCCGATGTAGCGGGTGAGGGCGTCGCCCAGGGCACCGGTGCGTTCGCTGGACTGCACCAAGGCCACGTACAGGGTCGGGAACACCCGCGGCTGCAGGGCCAGGGCCTGGGACAGCGAGCGCCCCTCGTAGAGCTGGCGCACCAGTTGCTCCAAGGTCTTGCGCGTGGCGCCGCCCGGGGCTTTCTCGGCCAGGCTCTCGAGGGCATCGATCAACGGCAGGCCGGCACCGAGCAAGGTGGCCAGCTCCTGGCTGAACAGCATCAGGTCGAACGCCGTCGTGCGCCGTCGCAGGGCCAGGCCCTGGCTGCGCACGCTGAGCACGCGCAGCCCCTGGTCCTCGGCCTGGCGCCGGGCCTGGTCGCTGTCCTCGGCCTCCACCTGCAATTGCACCACGCCCTGGCTTCCCAGGGCCTTGAGCTGATAGCGCATGGCCGGGCTCCTCATTGCCAACTGGTGATCTCGGCGTTTTCACCGTCACCACCGGGTTGGCCGTCCTTGCCCATCGACAGCAGGTCGTACTCGCCGCCGTTCTCGCCGGGCTGTTTGTAGATGTAGGGGCGGCCCCAAGGGTCCTGTGGCACGGTCTTCTGCAGGTAGGGGCCCGACCAGCGCGCTTCGCCACCAGGCGCGACCACCAGGGCTTGCAGGCCCTGCTCGCTGCTGGGGTAGTGGCCGACCTCCAGGCGGTAGAGGTCCAGGGCCTTGCCCAACCCCTCTATCTGTGCCCGGGCAACCTTGGCCTCGGAGCGTCCCAGTTGGCTGAAGTACTTGGGCGCGACGATGCCGGCCAACAGGCCCAGCACCACCAGCACCACCAACAGTTCGAGCAGGGTGAAGCCGCGTTGGGGACGGATGCTGCGTTGCATGGTGAAACCCTCCGTTGCATTTATCCCTGATATGCAACAGCCGTGCACGTCTGCGCCGGGCCCTTGCGCCATGGGCTGCGGCGGGCGGCACGCGGCTTGCGTCGCAGTCGAAAAGCCCGGGTTAACGGGGCATCTCCCCCACATCGGGGGCCACGCTTGGGTTACTTGCGGCGGGAGGCGAACGACATGCGAGGACTGATCCTGGGATTGGCGGCGGGGCTGATGGCGTTCGGCGCCCAAGCCGACATCTATGTCTCCAGCGACGGCAAGGGCGGCTTCGTGCTGTCCAACGTGCACCGGCCGGGCCGGCATTACGACCGGGTCATCAGCGAACGTCCGACAGCGGGCGGGCCGGTCAATGCGCAACTGATCACCGGGCGACCCTACGCCGACCTGGTGGCGGCCGCGGCGTTGGCCCACGGTGTGCCCCCGGCGTTGCTGCACGCGTTGATCAAGGCCGAGTCCGGCTACAACCCCAAGGCGCGCTCGGCCAAGGGCGCGGCGGGGCTGATGCAACTGATGCCGGACACGGCGAAGGAGATGGGCGTCAAGGATGTACTCGATCCACAGGCCAACGTGCAGGGAGGGGCGCGCTACCTCAAGCGCATGCTCACGCTGTTCGACAACGACATCACGTTGGCCGTGGCGGCATATAACGCGGGGCCTGAGGCGGTTCTCAGTCGTGGACGGGTGGTGCCGCCGTTCGCCGAGACCCTGCGCTACGTGCCGAATGTGTTGCGCGACTATCGCCTGCTGCGCGGGCTGGCTGGGGATGCGCCGCTATGAGCAGCAAGGTGTTCTCCGTGATCAATAGCCTCACCTCACCCATGCTTTCCCCAACTCTGGGCTATAACCTGTAGAGGTGCCCAGCCGCGGAGCCCGCCATGGACCTCGCCCCCCGTCCCGACACATTGCTGCCCGCCGAAATCGGCCAGGCGCGCAAGCCGTTCGACCTGCTGCGCTGGTACGCCTGGGTCAGCCTGGCGATCATCCTGTCGGTGGGGGTTGGCCTGGGCCTGATCTCAAGCCGCTTCATCATTGACGAGAGCGTCGAGCGCGATGCCTTGCTCACCGCCCAGTTCATCACCTCCATCGCCGACGCCGAAGTGCGCCATGTCTCGATTCCCAATGTGCGGACCATGGGTGAGCTGCTTGATCCGCGCACCGACCATGCCTTGCCCGATGTCGACCCTGAGGCCCGGCGCCGGGCCCGTGGCGAGTTCCTCGACCATATCGCGCACCTGCCGGACATGCTCCTGGCCAACATCTACGCCCCTGATCGCACGGTGATCTGGTCGAGCAACCCGGCGCTGATCGGCAAACTGATCGAATCGGACGACGACCTCGACCGGGCATTCGAGTACAAGATGCGGGTGTCGGCCAGCTACCACAACTTCGAGCAGGCGCGCAGCGAGCAGAAGTTCGTCACCCCGCCCGAGCAGCTATTCATCGAGAACTACATCCCCTTGTTCGACGCCGACGGCGAAAACGTCATGGCGATGGTCGAGATCTACAAGGAACCCCATGATCTGATCGTGCGTATCGAGCACGGCCTGCTGCTGATCTGGCTGGCCATCGCCGCGGGTGCCGGCCTGGTGTATGTCGGTCTGTACGGCATCATGCGCCGCGCCGCCCGGCTGGTGGCGGTGCAGCAGAAGCGGCTGATCGGCAACGAAACCTTCGTGGCCCTGGGCGAGGTGTCGTCGGCGGTGGCCCACAGCCTGCGCAACCCGCTGGCCAGCATCCGCTCCAGCGCCGAGCTGGCCCAGGCCTTCGACGATGGCCCGGCGCAGAAGAACATCAGCGACATCATCAGCCAGGTCGACCGCATGTCGCAGTGGGTGCGTGAGCTGCTGCAATCGCTGCGCCCGCTTGGCGATGAAGCCGTGGCGGTGGATGTAGCCCAGAGCCTGCGCGACAGCTTGCAGGCGTTTGCCCACGCGCTGGAGCGCGGCGGCGTGCGGTTGCTGCTGCCTGAGCTGCCAAGCGTGCAGGTGCTGGGCCAGCCGGCGCTGCTCGGACAAATCTTCAGCAGCCTGATCGCCAACGCCCTGGAGTCGATGGAGGCCGGTGGCGAGCTGCGTGTTGAAGTGGTGCGCAATGATCGGCGTAATCTGAGCCTGCGGCTCTCGGATACCGGCAAGGGCATGAACGAGCAACAGCAGCGCATGGCCTTCCGACCATTCTTCACTACCAAGCAAGGCGGCGTGGGCGTGGGGCTGATGCTGGTGAAAAGGATCATGGAGCGCTTCGGCGGCTCGGTGCGGTTGAGCAGTCGTGAGGGGGCAGGGACCCGGGTACTGCTGAATTTTCGGGTGGCATCAACTTAACCTTAAGCTATAGATATTGAGTCAAATACACTGATTTATAATGAAATTATTAAAAATGGGTGACCGTCACCCAAAAGTGGGGAATTATCCAACAAGCAAGATTAACAATGATCTTCAACATAATGATTTATAAAGAAAAATCATAAATTCAAGTTGCTGGCTGGTTTTTTGCTAGACCTCTCGCAAGCCTGCGCTGACACCTTCAGCAAAGGTTCGATGGAATCACTTTGCTACCACCGGTAGCAGAGCAGCATGCCGGTGAACCTCATCGGCGTTCAGGTGGGAACGACGCGATGCAGACGCTCGAAAACGGTGCCCCCGACAAGGCCGCGCCTCCCGCCAGCGGGTTGGCAACGCCGCTGCACGAGTTCAACCTGCTGCGCTGGTTCTCGCTGGTCAGCCTGCTGATCATCGCCTCGGTCGCCGGTGGATTGGGCTATGTGTCGACACGTTTCGTGGTGCGCGACAGCGTCGAGCGCGACGCCATGCTCACCGCCCAGTTCATCCAGGCCATGGCCCAGGCCGAGGTGCGGCACTCGCAGCTGCCGCCGGGCATCACCATGGGCGAGTTGCTCGATCCGCGCCTCGACCAGCAGCACCTGCAGTTCACTCCGCAGTTGGCCGAGTCGACCCGGGTGGAGTTCCTCGACCACGTCGAGCACCTGCCCGACACCTTGCTGGCCAATGTCTATGCCCGCGACCGCACGGTGGTGTGGTCGACCAACCCGCACCTGATCGGCAAGCGCATCGATGAAGATGACGATCTGGAACGCGCCTTCCGCTCGCGCAAGTCGGTGTCGGCCAGCTATCACAAGGCCGACGAGGACCGCGAAGAGCAGAAGTTCCAGCGCGAGCCCCGGCACCTGTTCATCGAGAACTACATCCCGCTGTTCGACAGCCAGGGCGAGCAGGTGCTGGCGATGGTCGAGATCTACAAGGAGCCGCATGACCTGGTGCGGCGCATCCATCGCGGTTATGTGCTGATCTGGGCTTCCACCCTGGTCGGAGGGGCGTTGATCTACTTCGGCCTGTTCTGGATCGTGCGCCGCGCCGCCAGCCTGCTGCATCACCAGCAAGACCGCCTGGTGGCCAGCGAGACCTATGTGGCCCTGGGCGAGATGTCCTCGGCGGTGGCTCACAGTTTGCGCAACCCATTGGCCAATATCCGCTCCAGCGCAGAACTGGCCCAGGACATCGCCAGCCCGGCGGCGCAGAAGAACATCGGTGACATCATCACCCAGGTCGATCGCATGTCGCGCTGGGTCCGCGACCTGCTGGTATCGCTGCGCCCGACCAGCGATGAAGCCGAGTCGGTCGACCTGGTGGCGGCCGTCGAGGATGCGCGGCAGGCCTTCGCTCCGCAGATCGAGCGCAACAACGTGCGCTTCGCCTTCGTCGGGCCTGCGACGCAATGGGTGGCCAGCCAACCGTTGCAACTGACGCAGATCCTCAACAGCCTGTTTGCCAACGCCCTGGAGGCCATGCCCCAAGGCGGCGAGCTGCGCGCCGAGGTGCGCCAGCTGGAGGGGCAGCAGGCGCAACTGCAGCTCAGCGATACCGGGAAGGGCATGAGCGAGCAGCAGCGGCGCATGGTGTTCAAGCCGTTCTTCACCACCAAACAAGGCGGCCTGGGTGTTGGCCTGGCCCTGGTCAAAAGGATCATGGAGCGCTTTGGCGGCGCGGTCGAACTGACCAGCCGCGAAGAGGAAGGAACCCGCGTCAGCCTGACTTTCAATATTGCAGCGGGAGGGGACCATGGAGCACAGCATCCTGGTGGTCGAGGATGATGAAATCCTTGCCGACAACATTCGCACCTACCTGAACCTCAAAGGGTTCGAGGTCACGGTGTGCCACAGCGCGGAACTGGCGCTGGAGCAGATCAAGCGCGCCCGGCCTGACGCCGTGCTGACCGACAATTCGCTGCCCGGCATGAGCGGCCACGACCTGTTGCGCTCGCTGGTAGCCCAGGCGCCGGAGCTCAAAGTGATCATGATGACCGGCTACGGCAACGTCGAAGACGCCGTGCTGGCCATGAAGGAGGGCGCATTCCACTACCTCACCAAGCCGGTAGTGCTGGCCGAGCTCAAGCTGATGCTGGACAAGGCCCTGGCCGCCGAACGCATGGAGCGCACGCTGTCGTTCTACCAGGAACGCGAGGCGCAGAAGTCCGGTTTGCAGGCATTGATCGGCGAGTCGCCGGCCATGCTAGAGCTCAAGCACACCTTGCAGCAGCTGCTCGATGCCGAACGGCGCATGGCCTGCGGCGACCTGCCGCCGGTGTTGGTCGAGGGCGAGACCGGTACCGGCAAGGAGCTGGTGGCGCGCGCCCTGCATTTCGACGGCAGCCGGGCCAAGGGGCCGTTCATCGAGTTCAACTGCGCCTCGATTCCCGCCAACCTGCTGGAGGCCGAACTGTTCGGCCACGAAAAAGGCGCGTTCACCGATGCCAAGGAGCGTCGCGTGGGCCTGGTCGAGGCGGCTGACGGCGGCACCCTGTTCCTCGACGAGATCGGCGAGATGGACCTGGTGCTGCAGGCCAAGCTGCTCAAACTGCTGGAGGACCGCACCATCCGCCGGATCGGCGCGGTCAAGGAGCGCAAGGTTGACCTGCGGGTGATCAGCGCCACCAACTGCAACCTCGAGCAAATGGTCCAGCAGGGCAAGTTCCGCCGCGACCTGTTCTTCCGCCTGCGCATCATCGCCCTCAAGGTGCCGCGTTTGTACGCGCGCGGGCAGGATATCCTGCGCCTGGCGCGGCATTTCCTGGCCCACCACGGGCGGCGCTACGGCAAGCCCAACCTGCGCTTCTCGGCCGAGGCCGAGGCGCTGATGCTGGGCTACGGTTGGCCGGGCAATGTGCGGGAACTGCGAAACATGCTCGAGCAGACGGTGTTGCTGGCGCCCAGCGAAGTGATCGGCGCCCACCAGCTGAACCTGTGCATGACCCTGGTCGACGAACCGCTGGCGCAGCCAGCGCAGGTGCTGGCATTCGAGGCGCCACGCCACGAGCCACCGGCAGCGGCAAGCTTGCCGGACATGGAGCGCGACATGGTCTGTCGTACCCTGGACCGCACCGACTGGAACGTCACCAAGTCGGCGCGTTTGTTGGGGTTGTCGAGGGATATGCTGCGCTACAAGATCGAAAAACTTGGGCTGACACGGCCGGACAAGCGGCAGTGGTGAGCGGGCGGGCTGATTGCCTGTCAGTTTCGCGTTTGTGGGGCTGCCATGCAGCCCATCGCCGGCAAGCCGGCTCCCACAGGTACAGCGCAGAATTCAGCAATTGCGCGGTCCCTGTGGGAGCCGGCTGGATTTTCCTACTGTGCTGAGTAACGCCTGGTTTCACAAAGCTTAAGGCTTGCCGCCGTTGCCCGACCCTGCGCCATCACGCCCCATCCCCTCCGAGCCGCTGTCCCCCATCCCCGGCAGATCACGATCATCGTTCTGCTCGGCTGGCGGGCTGTCCGGGTCATTGCCTTTGATCCGCGGGTCGGTATCCCGTGGCATGGGCTTTTCGATCGGGTTGAGGGTGCTGTCCACGCCGGGCTTGGGCGCCGGGTTGTGCGGGTCGTCAGGGTAGGTGGCGCCGGTACCGGCGGCGAAGGCCAGGGGCGAGGCGAGCAGGGCGGCAAGCAGGAAGGAACGGTTCATGCGGGCAAGCTCCTTTGCGATGACAAGAAGTCGGCCCCGCCTGCGCAGGGCCTCGTTCTCATATGGGCCATGGCCCCATCAGCAAGGTGCCATCACGGCGACCAACGGTCACACCACCATCGACAGCAGCATGATGAAGATGATGCCGACCACCGAGAGGATGGTTTCCATCATGCTCCAGGTCTTGAACGTCTCGGCCACGGTCATGTTGAAGTACTGCTTGACCAGCCAGAAGCCGGCGTCGTTGACGTGGGACAGGATCAGCGAGCCGGCGCCGGTGGCCAGCACCAGCAGTTCGCGGTTGACGCCCGGCACCAGGTCGATCACCGGGGCGACGATGCCGGCGCCGGTGATGGTGGCCACCGTGGCGGAGCCGGTGGCGATGCGGATCACCGCTGCCACCAGCCAGGCCAGCATGATCGGCGAAATCTCGGCCTGCACCGCCATCTGCCCGATCACGTTGCCCACGCCGGTGTCGACCAGCATCTGCTTGAAGCCACCGCCAGCGCCGACGATCAGCACGATGGCGGCGGTGGGGGCCAGGCTCTGGTCGAGCATCTTCATGATCTGCTGGCGGTTGAAGCCACGGGCCGAACCGAAGGTGTAGAAGGCCAGCAGCAGTGCGGCGAGCAGGGCGGTGATCGGGTGGCCGATCAGGTCCATCCACTGACGCACGATGTGCTCGGCCGGCAGCACCACGTCGGCGAAGGTCTTGAGCAGCATCAGCACCACCGGTAGCAGCACGGTGATCAGGGTCACGCTGAAGCTGGGCAGGTTCTGCTGGTTCGACTCGCGGGCGATCTGGTCCATCAGCTCCTGGGACGGGTTGCCCGGGATGTAGCGCGAAATGAAATTACCGAACAGGGGGCCGGCAATCACCGCCGTAGGCAGGGCCACCAGCAGGCCATAGAAGATGGTCTTGCCGATGTCGGCGTGGAAAATGCCGATCGCCAGCAGCGGGCCCGGGTGCGGCGGTACCAGGCCGTGCACCACCGAAAGGCCCGCCAGCAGCGGGATGCCGATCTTCACCAGCGATACGCCGGAGCGGCGGGCGACGATGAACACCAGCGGGATCAGCAGCACGAAGCCGATCTCGAAGAACAGCGGGATGCCCACCAGGAAGGCGGCGAACATCATCGCCCAGTGCACCTTCTGCTTGCCGAAGGCGCGGATCAGGGTCTGGGCGATCTGGTCCGCGCCGCCGGAGTCGGCCATCAGCTTGCCGAGCATGGTGCCCAGGGCCAGGACGATGCCGACGAAGCCGAGCACGCCGCCGAAGCCGTCCTGGAACGACTTCATCACCTTGGCCACCGGCATGCCGGAGGTCAGGCCGAGAAAGCCCGCGGCTATGGTGAGGGCGACGAAGGGGTGGACCTTGAAATGGGTGATCAGCAGGATGAGCCCGACGATGGTGACCAGCGCGTCGAGTAGCAGGAAGGTATCGGTAGCCAGTCCGAACATGGTTCGTGAACCTCGGTCTTTTCGTTGTTGTTTTGGTATCGCGTGTCTTGCGGTAATCAGCCTTGAGAGGCCTGGAGACAGCGCTGTCTTTGGTGAGCCGGAAAAACCGCCGGGTCAGGCAGTCCGCGCCAACGCCTGCTCACCGCAAGGCTTTAGCCACTGATGCACGTCCTCGGCCAGCGTGGGCAGCGGGCGGGTGGCGTCCAGGGCCAGGGTCAGGGGCTCTGCGTGCGGCGGCTCGAGCGCTGCGAACTGGCTGTCGATCAGGCTGGCCGGCATGAAGTGACCGGGGCGCGCGAGTACGCGTTTCTCGGCTTCCTGCGGGGTCAGCTCGAGGAACACGAAGCACAACTCGGGCACGGCCAGGCGCAGGGTGTCCCGATAGCGGCGCTTGAGGGCCGAGCAAGTGAGGATCGGGCGTTCACCGGCGGCGAGAGTGGCCTGCAGCTCCTCGCCCAGGCGCACCAGCCAACCGGCACGGTCGTCGTCGTTCAGGGGAATGCCGGCGCTCATCTTGGCGATGTTGGCGGCGGGGTGGAAGGCATCGCCTTCGATCAGGCGGCCGCCGCTGCGGGTGGCAATGGCAGCACCGACGCTGCTTTTACCGCAGCCGGCCACGCCCATGACCACGATCGCGGACAGGGAAGGGTTCATCTGTACCTCCTGCTGGGTGAGATAGCGCTGTCTCGGTCGCGACGAGCCGAACACCATGCGCCACCCTCCCGGGTGTTATTGATCTTGTCTTTGGCAGTATGGACGCTGAACGCATGCCTGCTACCAAGATTGCATTGCCTGCATCCAGAGACAGCGCTACCTTAGTGACCGTTCCCCATTCCTGCAAGCAGTAAAATTACAATACTCATGTCCCGTACTGGCTCGCGTACTACCGGTCGTCCCACCCTGGCGGAAGTCGCCAGGCTTTCCGGGGTTTCCCCGATCACCGCCTCCCGCGCCTTGCGTGGCGTCAGCACCGTCGCGCCGGAGCTGGCACAGAAGGTCATGGCCGCGGCGGCAAGCCTCGGCTATGTCGCCAACCCGGCCGCCCGTGCCTTGGCGTCGGCGCGCAGCCAGTCGGTGGTGGTGTTGATCCCCTCACTGTCCAACCAGCTGTTCATCGACACCCTCGAGGCCATTCACGAGGTGATGCGCCCCCGTGGCCTGGAGGTGCTCATTGGCAACTATCACTACGATGTCGCCGAGGAAGAGAACCTGATCCGCAATTACCTGGCCTACCAGCCGTGCGGCGTGTTGCTCACCGGCTTCGAGCGCAGCGAGGCCTCGCGGCAGATGCTGGCCGCGAGCCAAGTACCGTGCGTGCACATGATGGAGCTGGGTGGCGAGGGCGATGCCTTGTCGGTAGGGTTCTCCCAGCACGCGGCCGGGCGAGCCGCGGCGCGGCACCTGATCGAGCGTGGCCGCCGACGCCTGGGGTTCATCGCCGCGCAGCTCGACCCTCGGGTGATGCAGCGCGCCGAAGGCTTCCGTCAGGCCCTCGCCGAGGCCGGTCTGCAAGCCCCCGAGCTTGAAGTGCTGGACCCGCAACCCTCGTCCATCGGCCTGGGCGGCACGCTGTTCAGCCGCCTGCTGGCCCAGGCGCCGGATGTCGACGGTATCTTCTTCTGCAACGACGACCTGGCCCAGGGTGCGGTGCTGCAGGCCCTGCGCGAAGGCATCGAGGTGCCGCGCAGGGTGGCGATGGTCGGTTTCAACGACCTGCCGGCCTCGGCGCACATGGTCCCGCGCCTGACCTCGATCCGCACCCCGCGCGCGGCGGTCGGGCGCGGCGCGGCGCAGGCGCTGCTGGCGTTGCTCGATGGCAAGCGGGTGGCTACTGGGCAGCAGGACTTGGGCTTTGAGCTGATGGTGCGGGAGAGTTCCTAGTGTGGTGTTTTACAAATACGACCAATAAATCGCTGCGAGTTATGGTCGTTGTTTGTGAAACACCACACTAGTGCCGGCACCGCGTCGGTGACGGCGCTGTCAGCCAGCGTGGGGAACCCACCTGGCACCACCTTTGCAAAACTCTTTGTAAAGCTGCTCAAAAACCCGACCTGTCGAACCGGTGGGCTGTAGCCAAGCAAACCGGCAGGATGGCAATCAAGTACGGGCCTCTTGCTCCCGTCTATTGGGTATATGACTGGCTGCGACCCATGCCAGCGGTGCCCGACCAAGTGGCGGCTGCGTCTGCTCAATCTTCCGCCGCCAAGTCCCCGGTCCAGTACTGATATCCGGCAGCCGGCAGACACACGCAGTGAACTTCGCAGCGACGCTGCATAAAACGGATATCACTCTGCACAATCCGGATATCCGCGCCCCACCCACGGACCTAATCTGACCCGGCCTGAACAATAACAATGGAGGCCCTGGCCATGTCCCTGGGATTCGACTATCTCAACGCCTTGCTCGAGGATGACCGGGAGCAAGGCGTCTACCGCTGCAAGCGCGAGATGTTCACCGACCCGCGCCTGTTCGACCTGGAGATGAAACACATCTTCGAGGGCAACTGGATCTACCTGGCCCACGAAAGCCAGATCCCCGCCAACAACGACTTCCTCACCCTGACCATGGGGCGCCAGCCGGTCTTCATCGCGCGTAACAAGGACGGTGAGCTCAACGCCTTCCTCAACGCCTGCAGCCACCGCGGCGCCATGCTCTGCCGGCACAAGCGCGGCAACCGGTCCAGCTACACCTGCCCGTTCCACGGCTGGACTTTCAACAACAGCGGCAAGCTGCTCAAGGTCAAAGACCCAGGCGAGGCCGGCTACCCCGACAGCTTCAACTGCGACGGCTCCCACGACCTGACCCGGGTCGCCCGTTTCGAGTCGTACCGGGGCTTCCTGTTCGGCAGCCTGAATGCCGACGTCAAGCCGCTGATCGAGCACCTGGGCGAGTCGGCGAAGATCATCGACATGATCGTCGACCAGTCCCCTGAGGGCCTGGAAGTGCTGCGTGGCGCCAGCTCCTACATCTACGAAGGCAACTGGAAACTCACCGCCGAGAACGGCGCCGACGGCTATCACGTCAGTTCCGTGCACTGGAACTATGCCGCTACCCAGACCCAGCGCAAGCAGCGCGAGGCGGGCGACGAGATCAAGACCATGAGCGCCGGTGCCTGGGCCAAGCAGGGCGGCGGCTTCTACTCCTTCGAGCACGGCCACTTGCTGCTCTGGACCCGCTGGGCCAACCCCGAGGATCGGCCGGCCTACGAGCGCCGCGAGCAAGTGGCCGCAGACTTCGGCCAGGCTCGCGCCGACTGGATGATCGAGCATTCGCGCAACCTGTGCCTGTACCCCAACGTCTACCTGATGGACCAGTTCAGCTCGCAGATCCGAGTGGCCCGGCCGATTTCGGTGAACAAGACCGAGATCACCATCTACTGCATCGCGCCCAAGGGCGAAAGTGCCGACGCCCGGGCCAGGCGTATCCGCCAGTACGAGGACTTCTTCAACGTCAGTGGCATGGCCACTCCGGACGACCTGGAGGAATTCCGTTCCTGCCAGACCGGCTACGGCAGCGGAAGGGGTTGGAACGACATGTCCCGAGGGGCGAAGCACTGGATCGAAGGCGCCGACGAGGCGGCAGGCGAGATCGCGCTGAAACCGCTGCTGTCGGGCGTGCGCACCGAGGACGAAGGCTTGTTCGTGCTGCAGCACAAGTATTGGCAGGACAGCATGATCCAGGCACTGAAGGACGAACAGCGACTGATCGCCGTGGAGGCTGTGCAATGAGCCTGCATGACATCGTGCGCGATTTCCTCTACCGCGAGGCGCGCTACCTGGACGACGCCCAGTGGGACGCGTGGCTGGCGCTGTACGCCGCCGACGCGACCTTCTGGATGCCTGCCTGGGATGACGACGATACGCTGACCCGCGATCCGCAGAGCGAGATCTCGCTGATCTGGTACGGCAACCGTGGCGGCCTCGAGGACCGAGTGTTCCGTATCAAGACCGAGCGCTCCAGCGCCACGGTGCCGGACACCCGCACCTGCCACAACCTCAGCAACATCGAGATCGTCGAGGTGGGCGAGGGTAGCTGCCAGGTGCGTTTCAACTGGCACACCCTGAGCTTTCGCTACAAGACCACCGACAGCTACTTTGGCACCAGCTTCTACAGCCTTGACCTGCGTGGCGAGCAGCCGCTGGTCAAGGCCAAGAAGGTGGTCTTGAAGAACGACTACGTACGTCAGGTCATCGACATCTACCACATCTGATCCAACGCCGAGCCTGCCGGTGTGTCCTTGGCGCGCTGCGGACAGGCTCGCCCGCGAGGTGCACCATGAGCTACCAGATCGCACTGAATTTCGAGGACGGGGTCACCCGTTTCATCGAGGCCTCCGGCCATGAGACCGTGGCCGACGCCGCCTACCGACAGGGTATCAACATCCCGCTGGACTGCCGCGACGGCGCCTGCGGCACCTGCAAGTGCAAGGCAGAGTCCGGGCGCTACGACCTGGGCGACAATTTTATCGAGGATGCCTTGAGCGGTGATGAAATCGCCCAGGGCTACGTGCTGACCTGCCAGATGCGCGCCGAAAGCGACTGCGTAGTGCGCATCCCGGCGTCGTCGCAATTGTGCAAGACCGGGCAGGCCCGCTTTGATGCGGCCATCAGCGACTTGCGCCAGTTGTCGGCCAGCACCATCGCCCTGTCGCTCAAGGGCGAGGCTTTGCACCGCCTGGCCTTCCTGCCGGGGCAATACGTCAACCTCAAGGTGCCGGGC
The DNA here is from genome assembly GCF_054062095.1 of Pseudomonas sp. TE6288. Taxonomy (NCBI): domain Bacteria; kingdom Pseudomonadati; phylum Pseudomonadota; class Gammaproteobacteria; order Pseudomonadales; family Pseudomonadaceae; genus Pseudomonas; species Pseudomonas sp. TE6288. Next base: position 243,856 of record NZ_JBSSEW010000001.1, on the reverse strand, counting down.
AGCGAACAGAGCCGCGCCTATTCGTTCAGCTCGCTGCAAAAGAATGGCGAAGTCAGCTTCCTGATCCGCAACGTGCCGGGCGGGCTGATGAGCAACTTCCTCACTCAGCTGGCCAAGACCGGCGACAGCCTGAGCCTGGCCGGGCCGCTGGGCAGCTTCTACTTGCGACCGATCCAGCGTCCTCTGTTGCTGCTCGCGGGCGGCACCGGGCTGGCGCCATTCACGGCGATGCTGGAGCAGATCGCCGAGCAAGGCAGCGCGCATCCGCTGCACCTGGTGTACGGCGTGACCAACGACTTCGACCTGGTCGAGCTGGAGCGGCTGCAGGCACTGGCCGCGCGTATTGACAACTTCACCTTCAGTGCTTGCGTGGCCAACCCCGACAGCCAGTACCCGCACAAGGGCTACGTGACCCAGCACATCGAACCGTGCCACCTCAACGACGGCGACGTGGATGTGTACCTGTGCGGTCCACCGCCAATGGTCGAAGCGGTCAGCCAGTACGTCCGCGACCAGGGCGTCACCCCGGCCAACTTCTACTACGAGAAGTTCGCCGCGGCCGCCTGAAGTTTCAAGGGGCCGCTCGCATCGTGCGGGTGAGGGTGGTCTCTTTTTATTGCAAGCGCGGACGCAACGCCTGTGGGAGCTGGCTTGCCAGCGATCGAGAGCGAAGCCCTCGCCATCAGGCCGCGCCGCCTGTCCAGGCGACATCATTGGAAAACCAGGCTCACACTGGAGAACCCCATGCACACCCGATTCCACAACAAAATCGCCCTGGTCACCGGCGCCGCCCAGGGTATCGGCCGCGCCGTGTGCTGGCGGCTCAAGGCCGAAGGCGCGCAGGTGGTAGCGGTGGACCGCTCCGAGCTGGTCCACGAACTGGCGGGCGAGGGCATGCTGACCCTCACCGCGGACCTGGAGCGGCACGCCGACTGCGCCCAGGCCATGGCCCGCGCCGTGGAGGCTTTCGGCCGGCTCGACATCCTGATCAACAACGTCGGCGGCACGATCTGGGCCAAGCCCTTCGAGCATTACCAGGTCGAGCAGATCGAGGCCGAGGTGCGCCGCTCGCTGTTCCCCACCCTGTGGTGCTGCCATGCCGCGCTGCCGTACATGCTCGAACGCGGCTCGGGCGCCATCGTCAACGTCTCGTCCATCGCCACCCGCGGGGTCAACCGCGTGCCCTACGGCGCGGCGAAGGGCGGCGTCAACGCGCTTACCGCTTGCCTTGCCTTCGAGACTGCCGGGCGTGGCGTGCGGGTCAATGCCACCGCGCCCGGCGGCACCGAGGCGCCGACCCGGCGCATCCCACGCAACGAGGCCGAGCACAGCGGTGAGGAGCGGGTGTGGTACCAGCAGATCGTCGAGCAGACCGTCGCCAGCAGCCTGATGAAACGCTACGGCACCCTGGATGAACAGGTCGGCGCGATCCTCTTCCTTGCCTCCGATGAGGCTTCGTACATCACCGGCGTGACCTTGCCGGTGGGCGGTGGCGACCTCGGATGACCGCCGCCCGGCCCGCTTATCGCCGTGCCGGCCACGGCGCGCTGAAACCTACCCTGACTGAACTGGAGCCCGGTATGCCAAGCCCTACCATCGACCGGCTGGAGGCGACCCTCGTCGACCTGCCGACCATCCGCCCGCACAAGCTGGCCATGCACACGATGCAACGCCAGACCTTGGTGATCCTGCGCCTGCATTGCAGCGACGGGGTCGAGGGCATCGGCGAGGCCACCACCATCGGTGGCCTGGCCTACGGTTACGAAAGCCCCGAAGGCATCAAGGCCAATATCGATGCGCACCTGGCCCCGGCGTTGCGCGGCCTGTCGGCGGACAACATCAATGCCGCCATGCTCAGGCTCGACACCCTCGCCAAGGGCAACACCTTCGCCAAGTCCGGCATCGAAAGCGCCTTGCTCGATGCTCAGGGCAAGCGCCTGGGCCTGCCGGTCTCCGAACTGCTCGGCGGACGGCTGCGCGACAGCCTGGAGGTGGCCTGGACCTTGGCCAGCGGCGACACCGCCAAGGACATCGCCGAGGCCGAGCATATGTTGGAAATCCGCCGCCATCGGGTGTTCAAGCTGAAGATCGGCGCCAACCCGGTCGACCAGGATCTACGGCACGTGCTGGCGATCAAGCGCGAACTGGGCGAGCGCGCCAGCGTGCGGGTCGACGTCAACCAGCATTGGGACGAGTCCCAGGCCATCCGCGCCTGCCAGGTGCTGGGCGAGAATGGCATCGACCTGATCGAGCAGCCCATTTCGCGCATCAATCGTGCCGGTCAGGTTCGCCTGAACCAGCGCAGTCCGGCACCGATCATGGCTGATGAGTCCATCGAAAGCGTCGAGGATGCCTTCAGTCTGGCCTGTGACGGCGCGGCGAGCGTCTTTGCCCTGAAGATCGCCAAGAACGGCGGCCCCCGCGCGGTGCTGCGCACCGCCCAGATTGCGCAGGCCGCCGGCATCGCCCTGTACGGCGGGACCATGCTCGAGGGGGCCGTCGGCACCCTGGCCTCGGCCCATGCCTTCCTGACCCTGCACCATTTGAGCTGGGGGACCGAGCTGTTCGGGCCGCTGCTGCTGACCGAGGACATCGTCCGCGAGGCGCCGGCCTACCGCGACTTCCAACTGCACGTACCGGCCACGCCCGGCCTGGGCCTGACCTTGGACGAGGCGCAGCTGGCGCGTTTCGCCCGCCGATAGACAGAGGAGAGACACCATGCTTTTCCACGTGAAGATGACCGTGAAGCTGCCCGCCGAGATGGATCAGGCCAGGGCTGCGCAATTGAAGGCCGAGGAAAAGGAACTGGCCCAGCGCCTGCAGCGCGAGGGCATCTGGCGCCATCTGTGGCGCATCGCCGGCCACTACGCCAACTACAGCGTGTTCGATGTGGCCAGCGTCGAGGCCCTGCACGACACGCTGCTGCAGCTGCCGCTGTTCCCCTACATGGACATCGAGGTCGCCGGCCTGTGCCGTCACCCTTCGTCGATCCACGGCGATGACCGCTGAGACCCATACACGAACAACTCGAGGTACCCGACCATGACCGTGAAGATTTCAGCAAACCCTGATGTGCAGGCGTTCATTGAGCAAGCCGCAGGTTTCGGCAATGACAAGGGCAGCCCGCGCTTGAAGCGTATCGTCCAGCGGCTGTTGCAGGACACCGCGCGCTTGATCGAGGACCTGGAGGTCAGCGAGGATGAGTTCTGGCTCGCCGTCGACTACCTCAACCGCCTTGGCGGACGCGGCGAGGCAGGGCTACTGGTGGCCGGGTTGGGCCTGGAGCACTTTCTCGACCTGTTGCAGGACGCCAAGGACGCCCAGGCCGGCCTGTTCGGCGGCACGCCACGTACCATCGAAGGCCCGTTGTATGTGGCGGGTGCGCCGATCGCCGAGGGCGAGGCACGCATGGACGACGGCAGCGAGGACGGTGTGGCCACGGTGATGTTCCTCGAAGGCCAGGTATTCGATCCCCTGGGCCAGCCGCTGGCCGGCGCCACTGTCGACCTGTGGCATGCCAACACCCGTGGCACTTACTCGTTCTTCGATCAGAGCCAGTCTCCATACAACTTGCGGCGACGCATTGTCACCGACGCCGAAGGTCGCTACCGTGCCCGCTCGATCGTGCCGTCGGGCTACGGTTGCGACCCACAGGGACCGACCCAGGAATGCCTGGACCTGCTCGGTCGCCACGGTCAGCGTCCGGCCCATATCCACTTTTTCATCTCGGCACCGGGGCATCGGCACCTGACCACGCAGATCAACCTGGCCGGTGATCGTTACCTGTGGGACGACTTCGCCCATGCCACCCGTGAAGGGCTGGTGGGCGAAGTGGTGTTCCGTGAGGGCGGGCAGGGACGGGTGGCCGAGCTGACCTTCGACTTCCACCTGCAGAAGGCGCGGGGCGGCGCGGCAGAACAGCGCAGCGCACGGCCGCGGGCCTTGCAGCAGGCCTGAGGCCACTTCGCGGGCAGCGCTTGACTCACGATGGCTGCTCTGCCGTGTTCTCCAGTGCTTGTCCGCGACTGACCCACCAGCCGAAACCTGCCGCGGTGAAGAACATGATCAGGCTGTAGATCGCCGCCGGCACCGCCATGGTCGCGTTGTTCAGCAGCGACGGGCTCAGGGCCAGCGCGATGGCCAGGGTGCCGTTGTGGATGCCGATCTCCATGCCGATGGCGATCGCCTGGCGTTTCGGAATGTTCAACAGGCGTGGCACCCAGTAGCCCACGCCAAGGCTGAGCAGGTTGAACAGCAACGCGGCGCCACCGACGATCGGCGCGTACTCGACCACGGTCTGCCAGTCCTTGGCCAGGGCCAGGACGATGGTGAACGCCAGGAACAGCGCCGCGACGATCTTCATCGGCTTCTGCATGCGCGCGGCGAAACGCGGCGCCAAGTGACGGATCAGCATGCCCAGCGCCACCGGCAGCAGCACGATGGCGAACACCTGCATGACCTTGGCGAATTGCAGGGGGATGGCCTGGTCCGATGTCATGAACCACATCAGCGACAGGTTCACCAGCAGCGGCATGGTGAGGATGGCGATCAGCGAGTTGACCGCGGTGAGGGTGATGTTCAGCGCCACGTCGCCGTGGGCCAGGTGGCTGAACAGGTTGGCCGTGGTACCGCCGGGCGAGGCGGCCAGCAGCATCAGGCCCACCGCCAGTGCCGACTCGAGGCCAAAGCCGTTGGCGATCAGGAAGCACACCAATGGCAGCAGCAGGATCTGGCAGGCCAGGCCGATCACCACCGGCTTGGGGGACTTCACCACCCGGGCGAAGTCGGCGAGGGTCAGCGACAAGCCCAGGCCGAGCATGATGATGCCCAGGGCCAGCGGCAGGAGGGCGGTGAGCAAGGGGGAGGCGGTCATGGGCGGTCTCTCGGGCGAAGGATCCCGAGGAGTGTAGGTGGGGGCGCAATGATAGCTAATCGTGTCTGCACGATCTTGGTAACCGTTTGTTACTGGCCTGGTGACGCCATGTCGCGTTGCGATGCCGGGCCTGTGGCAGTAGCATTCGCGCTTTTGCCGAGGATTAGCCCGTCATGCCGTTCCAGCAAGGTCTGCTTGCCACCCCGGTGCCGGCCCACGCCCGTCACCTGTTCTTTGCCCTCGATTCCCTGGAAGCACTGCCCGCGGTACTGGATCAGCTGTTGCCGCAGGTCGATGGCCACAGCCTGATCCTGGCCGTCGGCGCGCCACTGGCCAAGGCCCTGGGCCGCGAGGTGCCGGGCCTGCGCAGTTTCCCGCAACTGGACGCGGTGGTGGAGAATCCGGCGACCCAGCACGCCCTGTGGCTGTGGCTGCGCGGTGCCGAGCGCGGCGAGCTGTTCCTGCGCGCCCAGGCCTTGCAGCAGGTAATGGCGCCGGCCCTGCGCCTGGTCGACAGCGTCGAGGGTTTCCTGCACCGCGGCGGCCATGACCTGACCGGCTACGAGGACGGCACCGAGAACCCGGTGGACGCAGACGCCGTCGCTGCCGCCATCGTGCCGGGCGACATCCCAGGCCTGTCGGGCTCGAGCTTTGCCGCCTTCCAGCTGTGGAAGCACGACCTTGGCTACTTCAAGTCGCTGCCCCAGGCCGAGCAGGACAACATCATCGGTCGCCGCCTGAGCGACAACGAAGAACTCGACGACGCCCCCGAATCCGCTCACGTCAAGCGCACCGCCCAGGAGAGCTTCGCCCCCGAGGCGTTCGTGGTGCGTCGCTCGGTGGCCTGGACCGATGAACGCGGCGCGGGCCTGGCGTTCGTCGCCCTGGGCTTCTCGCTGGACGCCTTCGAGGTGCAGCTGCGGCGCATGAGCGGGCTGGAAGATGGCGTGGTCGATGGCCTGTACCGCTTCAGCCGGCCGTTGAGCGGCGGCTATTACTGGTGCCCGCCGCTGGGTGAGCAGGGCGCCGACCTGAGCCTGTTGCTGGGCTGATGGATCCTGGGGTGCGATCAGGTGTCCGCCGCAAACCCAGCAGCGCCTATGCGACCGAGCGCCGCCCACGCGGCGCATCGCGGATGAATCCGCTCCTACATCTGTTGCAACGTGGCCATGCCTGATAGGCCATGGTTGTTAGCCTTGTGCGCTCGACGCGATGTTTCGACGGGCATTGCCGCCGTCTCACCTGTCTTGAGCCCTGCGCCAGGGCTGGCAACCATGGCCTGACAGGTTCGGTACGTTGCAACGAATGTAGGAGCGGATTCATCCGCGATGCGCCGCGTGGGCGGCGCTGGATCTGATAGGCGCTGCAACACCAACGTTGTACACCTCGAAAGGGCTGCCCTTCAGAACGGCACCGCCACCGTCAGCTGGCTATAAATGTTGGTCCCGCTACCCACCTGGTTGCCACCATTGCTTTCATCCTTGCGCGGCTTGAACACCCCCAACAGCGGGGTGACGATCAGGTGCTCGTTGACCGCCCATTCCACATACAGGTCCAGCTCCTGCGCATCGAGGTCCAAGGTGTCGCGGGTACGCACCGTGTCGAAGTCGAAGAACAGCGCGCCGAGGGTCAGATTGTCCCGTGGCGTGGCCTTCAGGCCGACATGGTGGATGCCGCTGTTGGTGTTGAACGGCCCGGCATAGTTGCCGGCGACCTCGCCCTGGATCCAGGTGCCGTAGCCGCGGGAAAGCCCTGTGAACAACAGGTCCCAGCCTGCGGAGTAGCGGGTGTAGCGGTAGGTCAGCTGCGGCGTCCAGGGGGTGTTGGCGAAGGTGTAGGCCGCTTCGGCGTACCAGGCCGTCTCATGCCCGCCGCGCTTGTCCTGCCAGGCATATTCGAAGGCCAGCCGGGTGTTTGCCAGGCCCGCGCCGCCTTCGCCGCGCAGGCTGTAGACATCCATGCCTTCGCGGGCCTTCTGGAATTCGCTGGCCCACTGGTCGGTCACGTCGATGCCGTGGATGTAGGTCAGGCCCAGAGTGCCCAGGTCATGGGTGTAGTCCAGGGTGCCGGCCGCCAGCTCGGTTTCGGCCTGGGCACGGTTGTCGGACTTGAGCCACAGCACGCTGCCATGCAGCCCCTCCTGGCCGCCCAGGCGCAGCACCGCGGTGCGGTCGAAGGCGTGGCGCGCGCCCAGGTAGAAGGCGCCGCCGCGGTTGAGCTGGCCGTCGGCCGGGCCCTTGCCCAGGTTGGGGCCGTCGTCGTTGACCAGGAAGCCGCTGCCCAGGCGGATCACCTGGCGGCCGCCGGACAGGTCCACGCCATCCTTGCCCAGCAACGGGAACAGGTCGCCCGAGCGCCAGCCCAGGTAGGCGTCCTCGATCTTGGTGGTGCGTTCGGAGCCGTCCTGGTTGCCGCCGGCGTCGCCGTCGCCCCAGGCGCCTGAGCTGACCCAGTTGAGGGCGCCATACAGGCTGCCGTTGCCGGCCAGGCCCTGGTCGCCGCTGAGGCCGTACTTGATGAAACCTTCGCGCCAGGTCGAGCCGCCCGGGGTGCCGTCGTAGTTGTGGCGGCTGTTGAACATGCCCCAGACCGCGAGCAGATCGGCGTTCAGGTGGCTGTCGTCGTCGGCGTACAGCTCGTAGGCCGGGCTGGCCTGGCCATGGACCAGCAGGGTCAGTGCCGTGACCATTGCGGTGTGACGTGGAGTGAGACGCATGGATCGATCCTCGTTTTTTGTGTGCGGGCTTGAGTGCCGCGTTGTTGTGGAGGCAGTGTCGAAAGGCGACGGGCTATTAGCGCGTGGAACGCTGGCAGTGGTCTTGCCCGTGGCTGCCAGCGCCCTTGCATGTCGCCGCCATCACAGGCGTGCGGCGGTCTCCGGCAGGGTGGCGCCGCCGTCGACCACAAGGGTCTGGCCGGTGATGTAGCGGGCGGCGTCGGAGGCCAGGAACAGCATTGCGGCAGCGATATCGGCGGGTTCCCCCAGTCGTCCCAAGGGCACGCCGGCGGCGATCCGGGCGTTTAACTTGGTATCGCCGAGGTTGCTCATGGCCGGGGTGCGCACCATCCCCGGTTCCACGCCGTTGACCCGTATATTGAACTGCGCCAGTTCCAGTGCGGCGTTGCGGATGAAGCCGTTGACCCCGGCCTTGGACGCGGCGTAATGGCTCAGGCCCGGATAGGCCACCCGTGGGCCGGTCACCGAGGAGGTAGCCAGCACGCATCCGCCACCTTGGCGGCGGAACAGCGGCAAGGCACCTTGGGTGAGCCAGAACAACGCCCCCAGGTTCACCGCCAGAGTTCGTTGCAGCAGCGCCGGGTCGATCTCGGCGAACGTGGTGAGTGGGAAGTACGCGGCGTTGTGCACCAGCACATCCAGGCGTTCGAGCTTGGCCAGCAAGGTGCCGATCGCACTGGGGTCGGCCAGGTCCAGCGTTTCCCCACGCAAGTCGTGACCCAGGGCCCGCTGTGCGTCCAACAGGCGCCTGAGTGCTGGCGAATCGAGGTCCACGGCCAGCACCTGGGCACCGCCTCGGGCGAAACCCTCGACGATGGCCTGACCGATCCCGCCCGCCGCGCCGGTGACCAGCACCGTGCGCCCCTCGAAGTCGTAGCGCGTGTTCATGCCGACGGCTCCAGGTGGGTAAAGGCCAGGGTCGGCACGTCGACCACGGTCGAGCCGCCGTCGGCGGTGATCACTGCGCCGGTGACGATGCTGGCCTCGACGCTGACCAGGAACTGGCACACGGCGGCGATCTCGGCGCTACTGGCCGGGCGGCGCAGCGGCACGTCGGCGGTGACCCGGCGGTAGGCGGCGTCGACGTCTTCCTGGTAGTAATCCATCAGTGGCTGCATCTCCAGGTCCGCCATGGGCGTGCGCACCCAGCCTGGACAGACGCAGTTGACCCGTACGCCGAACGGTCCATAGTCGCGGGCCAGCGAGCGGGTCAGACCGACCAGGGCATGCTTGGCGGTGGTGTAGCCGCACACCTCGGGCCCGGCCGCCAATGAGGCGATGGAACCCAGCAGCACCAGGCTGCCACGCCGTTCGCGCAGCAGCGGCAGGCAGGCCCGGGCGGTGTGGAAGGCGCTGTCGAGATTGCCGCGCAGGGCCTCGCGCCAGGCGCTGTCGCTGGTCTGCTCGGCCGCTCCCAGGCCATGGCCGCCGGCGCAGGCGATCACCGCGTCGAGGCCGCCGAAGAGGGCGCGTACCTGCTCGATGAACCCCACCCAGCTGGCACTCTGCGCGGCGTCGCCGGCCAGCACCAGGCCATCGCACTGCTGCGCGACACGCTGCAACGCCTCGCGGCGGCGGCCCACCAGCGCCACCTGCCAGCCCTGGCGGGCCAGGCGCAGGGCGCAGGCTTCTCCGATGCCGCTGCCGGCCCCGGTGACCAGCACGCTGCGGTTCACTGCGCATGCTCCGTGCGGTTGAGCACTCGGCAATGGGATGACACCGGGAAGTTGGCCAGCGCATCGAAGCCGCCGCCCTGGTAGCCGAAGATCTTGCCGTCGCTGCGGTGCCGCGCCAGGTCGATCATCACCAGGCCCAGGGTGGGCACGATCTTCTCGCACCAGACGAACAGGTACAGCTGCTCGGCGATCTTGTAGTAGTACGCCCGGTCGGTGTCGCACAGGCCTTGCTCGACACCCTTCAGGCATTGCCAGCTGTAGTAGTCGGCATTCAGGTAGACGTGCTCGTATTCCTCGGTGGGGCTGTAGCGGTAGTGGTTGCGCAGGCCCACCAGTTCGGTGGTCGGCGCGTGGGGGCAGGCACCGGCCTGCCAGGGGCGGTCGAGGCTGCCGTGCAGGAAGCGCGCTTCGACGCCGGTCAACGTCTCGCCGGCCAGTGCCAGTGCGTACAGGCCGCGCTGGGTGCGCGCCTGATCGGGCAAGCGGCCGAGCACGGCGGTGAAGGCCTGGTTGTGGCTGTCGAGCACCAGCGACAGCGACCAGGCCTGGCCGGCCTCATACTTGATGAAATCGACCAGGTAGATGCCGGGGCGCACCGAAGTGGCTCGGTAGCCGGCGCTGCCGCTGCTGTGGCCGTCTGCCGCATGCCAGTGCAGGCGCTCGCTGTCGAAGCGATGCTCGATGATCCAGCCATTGGCGAAGTGCAGGGTGAGCGTGCGCCCGGCCAGGTCGGCCAGTTGCGGCAGGATGAAGGCCTCGGGCGCGAAGCCCTCGGCGAGGGCGCCCACGGTGATCCAGTCGGCTTGGTTCGGCATGCTGTTGACTCCTGTGTTGGGATGCCGACAGCGTGCCGCGCCGTTTCGCACGGGGGTATCAACCGGAAGGTTGAGTCACAGGTAGAGGGCCGCCACCAGCTCGGTGCGGTTGCGCACGCCGACCTTGCGGAACAGGTTGATCAGGTGGGTTTTCACCGTCGGCAGGCCGACGCCCAGGGCGCGCGCAAGCAGTTTGTTGCTGGTGCCCAAGCGCAGCAGTTCGGCGATCTGCCGTTCGCGTGGGGTGAGTTCGACGTGCCCGTGGCCGGCGCTCAGCGGCTGGCTGGCCACGGCTAGCTGCATCAGCCCGTGCAGGGGCAGCAGGCGTTCAAGCTCGTCGCGCTGGAACTCTCCCAGGCTTGGGCTGCGCAGCAGCGAGACGCCGGCCACGGGGCGGCCATCCGCCTGGGCGATGATCTCCACCACGTCCACCACCTGGTGCTGCGCAAGGAAGCGGCGGTAGGTCCGGCCCTGTGCTTCGGGCAAGCAGGCCAGGCCCTGGCGCAACGACACCACGGGCCGGCCGATCGCCAGGCAGCGCCCGGGCTGTAACGGGTCGAACGCCCGGTAGTGCGCAAGGTAGCGGGCGTGCATTGGCGCCTGCAGGTCCTGCAGCAGGAAATCGCAGGCCTGCTGCCCGGCATCGATACGGTAGAACGCCGCCAGCGACGCCGGTACCTGCTGACTGAAGGCCTGCAGGCAGTAGCGGCCCAGGTCGTGGTTGGCGCCGGCCATGGTCAGTAGCGGATCATCACTGACTTCAGCTCGGTGAAGTCGTCGATGAAGGCCGAGCCGAATTCGCGGCCGATACCGGAAGCCTTGATGCCGCCGAACGGCACCGCCGGGTCGAGCAGGGTGTGCATGTTGACCCACAGGGTGCCGGCCTGGATCTGCGGGATCAGGCGCATGGCCTTGCCCAGGTCGTTGCTCCACAGGCTCGCGCTCAGGCCGTAGGGCGAGGCGTTGATCAGCTGCAGCAACTCGTCCTCGTCGTCATAGGGCAGGAAGGTCGCCACCGGGCCGAAGGTTTCCTGGTTGAGCAGGGTATCGCCCGCGCTGTTGGCGAGGATCACGGTAGGCTCGACGAAGCAGCCCGGGCCTTCGCCAAGGCGCCCGCCATGAACGATGCGGTTGCCTTCGGCACGGGCGGTGGCGAACAGCTCGCCGAGCCTCTGTTGATGCGGCTTGTTGGCCACAGGGCCGAACTGAGTGGTTTCGTCCAGCGGGGAGCCGATCTTCAGTTGGCCCAGGCGCTGGGACAGCGCGTCGAGCAATGGGTCAAGGCGTGAGCGATGCACGTAGAAACGCTCGCCGGCGGCGCAGATCTGCCCGGAGTGCAGGAAACCGGCCTCGATGATGCCGTCCAGCGCCTTGTCGAGGTCGACATCGGGCAGGAACGCCACGGCGTTCTTGCCGCCCAGCTCCAGGGTCGCCCGGGTCAGCCGGGCGCCCATGGCCGCCTGGCCGACGGCGATGCCGGTGGGCACTGAGCCGGTGAACGACACCTTGTCGGTGCCGGGGTGCTCGACCAGCGCCTTGCCCACCTGGCCGCCACCGGTCAGCACATTGAGGGCGCCCGGCGGCAGGCCGGCCTCGCTGGCCAGTTCGGCGATGCGCAACAGGGTCAGCGGGGTGAACTCGCTGGGCTTGAGCACGATGCTGCAGCCGGTGGTCAGTGCCGAGGCCAGCTTCCACAGGGCGATCATGGTGGCGAAGTTCCACGGCACGATGCCCACCACCACCCCCACCGGCTCGCGCAGGGTAAAGGCGCTGTAGCGCTCGCCGGCGAAGGAGGGCAGCGACGGGGTGATGGTCTGGCCGGTGATCTTGGTGGCCCAGCCGGCGTAGTAGCGCAGGAAGTGCGCGGCCTGCTCCACCTCGAAGGCGCGGGCGATGCCGATCAGCTTGCCCGATTGCAGGGTTTCCAGCTGGGCCAGCTCCTCGCGGTTGGCCTCCAGCAGGTCGGCCAGGCGCAACAGCACCGCGGCGCGGGCGGCGGGGCTGGTGTGCGACCAGCTGGCAAATCCCTGGCGGGACGATGCGACGGCGCGCTCGATATCGGCCGGGTTGGCGTCGGCGACCTGGGCGATGGCTTCGCCGTTGGCCGGGTTGTACACGGTGATGCGGGCGCTGGATTGGCTGGTCACCGTTGCGCCGTGGATGTACAGGCCGTGGTCACGGGCGAGGAAGGCGCTGACGCTGGGGAGGAGGGGGATATCGCTCATGACAGGGCTCCGGGTGGGCCGCAGCGGCCCGATTTGCGCAGGTTAAAGCGCGGCAAACGGGCGTTCTTGTCTGCCCATGCCAGCCACCATGACCCAGCCTGCCAGGCCCATGAAAAGTGCAATCCGAGGTGCGGAAGTTGCATTTTCCGGCCTGCCCATGGCTCCCATACTGACCCGGCATTCATCAGCGAACGCCCGCTTCCAGGCACCGTTCGCCAGGGTCCAATAACAATGAGCCAGACCATGAAAAAGCCAAACTCCCTGCTCGAAGACCTCAAGCCCCTGTTGCCGGCCATCGCCGCCCGCGCCGACCAGGCCGAGCGCGAGCGCAGCGTGCCCGCCGAAAACATCGCCGCGCTCAAGGCCATCGGCCTGCACAAGGCATTCCTGCCCAGACATTACGGCGGCCTGGAAATCAGCCTGCCGCAGTTCGCCGAATGCATCGCCGCGCTGGCCGGCGCCTGTGCCAGCACTGCCTGGGCGATGAGCCTGCTGTGCACCCACAGCCACCAGTTGGCGATGTTCCCGGCACGCCTGCAGGACGAGATCTGGGGCCACGATCCGGACGCCACCGCCAGTAGCAGCATCGCCCCGTTCGGGCGTACCGAAGAGGTCGAGGGCGGCGTGCTGTTCAGTGGCGAGATGGGCTGGAGCAGCGGCTGCGATCATGCCGAGTGGGCGATCATGGGCTTTCGCCGGACCAACCCCGAAGGCGGCCAGGACTACTGCTTCGCCGTGCTGCCGCGCAGCGACTACCAGATCCGCGACGACTGGTTCGCCGCCGGCATGCGCGCCAGTGGCAGCCGCACGCTGATCGTCGAGCGCGCCTTCGTGCCCGAGCACCGCATCCAGAAGGCCAGGGACATGATGGAGGGCCACTCGGCGGGCTTCGGGCTGTATCCGGACAGCGCGATCTACTTCAACCCGTACCGGCCGTACTTTGCCAGCGGCTTCTCCACGGTCAGCCTGGGCATCGCCGAACGCATGCTCGAGGCGTTCAAGGACAAGACCCGCCACCGCGTGCGCGCCTACACCGGCGCCGCCGTCGGCGCAGCCACTCCGGCGCTTATGCGCCTGGCCGAGTCCACCCATCAGGTCGCTGCGGCGCGCGCGCTGCTGGAAAAGAGCTGGGAGCAGATCGCCGAATACAGCGCCCGCCGCCAGTACCCGACGCGCACGGAGCTGGCCTACTGGCGTACCAACCAGGGCTATGCGGTCAAGCTGTGCATCCAGGCCGTGGATCGGCTGATGGAGGCGGCCGGCGGTGGCGCCTGGTTTGACGGCAACGAACTGCAGCGGCTGTTCCGCGATGCGCACATGACCGGGGCGCACGCCTATACCGACTATGACGTCTGCGCGCAGATCCTGGGGCGCGAGCTGATGGGGCTGGAGCCGGATCCGGCGATGACCTGAGCTTCAACCGATGAACATGGCTGGAGCAATGTGAGAGCGACCCAGCCAGCCCAATAACAATGATGGAGCCTTGCATGTCCACTCCCTTCGATAGCCGCGCCTTCCGCCGCGCCCTGGGCAACTTCGCCACCGGCGTTACCGTGATCACTGCCACCGACCCTGCGGGGCGCAAGGTCGGGGTCACCGCCAACAGCTTCAACTCGGTATCCCTCGAACCGCCGCTGGTGCTCTGGAGCATCGACAAGCGCTCCAGCAGCCATGCGGTGTTCGAGGCTGCCGGGCACTTTGCCGTGAATGTGCTGGCGGCCGACCAGGTCGACCTGTCCAACACCTTCGCCCGCCCCAGCGATGACCGCTTTGCCGGCATCGAGCACGAGACTGGCGAGGGTGGCGCGCCTTTGTTGCCAGGCTGCTCGGCGCGTTTTCGCTGCGAGAAGTTCCAGCAGATCGACGGCGGTGATCACTGGATTCTCATTGGCCGGGTACTAGCCTTCGACGACCTAGGCGGGGCGCCGCTGCTCTATCACCAAGGCGCCTATTCCAGGGTCCTGCCGTATGCCTTTCAAGGTGTTTGACGCAAGTATTGCGGCGCCTGCCGGATCGAGCGCCGCCCGCGCGGCGCATCGCGGATGAATCCGCTCCTACATTTTTTGCAACGTACCGACCCTGTCAGACCATGGTTGCCAGCCTTGCCCGCCGAAAAATCGCGTCGAGCGCACAAGGCTTACAACCATGGCCTATCAGGCATGGCCACGTTGCAACAGATGTAGGAGCGGATTCATCCGCGATGCGCCGCGCGGGCGGCGCTCGATCTCAAGAGCGCTGCAAGGCTATCGTCTGGCACCTGGCAACACGGATCAAGATCGGCGGCAGACAGTGGCAAGACCTGCCTGGGTGGAGGCCGCAAAGTGGTGGGGAAGTCCCGGTGCATGCCAGCACTTGCGGCGCGCCGGGTAAGCGGTCATCTTTCTCTCGTCCACCCAGGGCCCACCCATGACAACCAATAATAAGCTCACCGAGCACCTGAACCGCGGCAGCGTCGGCTTCCCCACCGCGCTTGCCAGCACCGTCGGCCTGATCATGGCCAGCCCGGTGATCCTCACCGCGACCATGGGGTTCGGCATCGGCGGCAGCGCCTTCGCCGTGGCCATGCTGATCGCCGCAGTGATGATGCTGGCGCAATCGACCACCTTCGCCGAGGCGGCGGCGATCCTGCCCACCACCGGCTCTGTCTATGACTACATCAACTGCGGCCTGGGCCGATTTTTCGCCATCACCGGTACCCTGTCGGCGTACCTGATCGTGCATGTGTTCGCTGGCACCGCCGAGACCATCCTTTCCGGGGTCATGGCCCTGGTGAACTTCGAACACCTCAATACCCTGGCCGAATCGGCCGGCGGTTCCTGGCTGCTGGGGGTGGGCTTCGTGCTGGTGTTCGGCGTGCTCAACGCCTTTGGCGTGAGCGCCTTCGGCCGCGCCGAGGTGGTACTGACCTTCGGCATGTGGACCACGCTGATGGTGTTCGGCGTGCTCGGCCTGATCGCAGCGCCCGCCGTCGAGCTGGAAGGGCCATTCGGCGTGTCGCTGGTCGGCACCGACCTGATGACCATCCTGTCGCTGGTGGGCATGGCCATGTTCATGTTCGTCGGTTGCGAGTTCGTCACCCCCCTGGCCCCGGAACTGCGCCGCTCGGCCTGGGTGATGCCCAAGGCCATGGCGCTGGGGTTGTTCGGCGTGGCCAGTTGCATGTTCATCTACGGCGCGGCGATGAAGCGCCAGGTGGAGAACGTGGTGCTCGATGCGGCAAGCGGCGTGCACCTGCTGGACACCCCCATGGCCATCCCGCGTTTCGCCGAGCAGGTGATGGGCGATATCGGCCCGGTGTGGCTGGGCATCGGCTTCCTGTTCGCCGGCGCGGCCACCATCAACACGCTGATGGCCGGGGTGCCGCGGATTCTCTACGGCATGGCGGTGGATGGGGCGTTGCCCAAGGTGTTCACCTACCTGCACCCGCGCTTCAAGACCCCGCTGCTGTGCATCCTGGTGGTGGCGCTGATCCCCTGCCTGCATGCCTGGTACCTGGGTGGCAACACCGACAACATCCTGCACCTGGTGCTGGCGGCGGTATGTGCATGGAGCACCGCGTACCTGCTGGTGACCCTGTCGGTGGTGATCCTGCGCATCCGTCGCCCGGACCTGCCGCGGGCCTATCGCTCGCCGCTGTTCCCGCTGCCGCAGATCGTCTCCAGCATCGGCATCCTGCTGGGGATGTGGTTCATCACCCCGCCGGGCATGAACCCGGCCGATGTCTATGTGCCGTTCGCCGTGATGCTTGGCGCCACCGCCGTCTACGCGCTGTTCTGGACCCTGTGCGTGCAGAAGGTCAACCCGTTCCGGCCGGCCAGGGTCGAGGATGTGCTGGAGAAGGAGTTCGCCGCCGAGCCCGGTCAGCCTCATAGCGAGCAGGTGCGCCATGTCGGCAAGCTGGCTTGAGCGCCTGACCGGGCCACGTGCTCCGGCCGGGTATCGGCCCGGGGCGACCCTGGCGCGTCTGGGGTGCAACCTCGGAATGCCGGATTTGCAATCCGCAGCATCCTTTACCTACCGCGAGGATGGTCCGCGTATCGAGGTGCGTGAGCGCACCGAAAGCCACCTGCTGATGCACCTGGTGATGTGCGAGTTCATCCTGCGCGTGCCAGCCAGTGGCCAGGGCACGCTGCGCGCCGAACTGCACCACACCGGCATGTTGCGGCGCAGCGGGCTGGGCTGCCGCCTGCGCAGCGGTGACCGGCTATTGTTCGAAGCGCTCAAGGCGCGTCTGGCAGCAGTGCAGGCCGCCCTGATGCCCTTGGACTTCAAGCGCCTGGCCATCGACTGCAGTAACGGTCAGTGGCAGGTGACCCTGGAGCACATGGGCGCTAGCGAAGTGGTCAACCGGATGCCCGCCTTGCGTCGCTATATCCCCCTCACAACCGAACAGCGCCACCATCTCTGGCTGGCGTTCGACGGGTTGGCGTACGCCCTGCGCGACCTCTGAATCCTGTAGGAGCGGCTTTAGCCGTGATCACCCGCAAAGCGGGTGCCAGGCACCGCGACACCTGCATCGCGACTGAAGCCGCTCCTACAAGAGATGACAGTTGTACGTTCATTGATAACATGTTAACAATTACTCCATAGCAACAACCGTTGCTGTGGAGGTCGCCATGCCCATGCCCCAGCCCGCTTCAGTTCACAGCGCAAGCCCGCCCCAGGACGGCCTGGAGCGCTGGACGACGGCCATGCAGAAAGTCTGCGGCCAGTTCCAGACCGAACTTGCCTTCAACCGCTCGCTGTTCATCGGCGAGATATCGACCTACAACCGCGCCGGCCTGGCCCTGGCCAATCTGCGCACCAATGCCGGCAATATCCGCCGCCTGGGCGACAACCCCGACCGCGACGACGACCAGCATTGCTTTCTGGTCAGCCAGCGCATGGGCTACTCGCAAATCACCCAGGGCGGCGCGAGTATCCAGCTTTCGCCAGGCGAGCTGCTGTTGATGGATTCGGTGGGCCCGTGCGAGATCACTCCGTTCGGCCTGATCGAGCATGTTTCGCTGTCACTGTCCCGCGAGCAGGTGCGCAAGCATCTTGCGAAGCAGGGCGCGACCTTCGGCAAGATCTCCTCGACCAACGCCTGCGGGCGCATGCTGCACCTGCTGATGGACCAGCTGTGCCGTGAAGGCGACGAGGCCGGGGCAACCCAGGGTGAGGCGCTGCAGGCGGCGTTCATCGCTCTGCTGGAGCCGGGCTTCGAGCGCGGTGATGACAACCCCGGCTCGGTGGCCGGGCTCGGCGGCGTCAGCCTGCGGGGCTATGTGCAGAAGGTCATCGACGAGTCGCTGGGCCAGCCCGGGTTGACCCCGGCAAACCTGGCCGAGCGCCTGAGCATTTCGGTGCGCCATCTATACCGGTTGTTCGAGGAGGAGGGTGACAGCGTGTGCCGTTACATCCAGCGCTCGCGGCTCAAGCGCAGCGCCGATGATCTGTCCAACCCGTTCCTCAAGCGCGAGTCGATCACCTCGATCGCCTACAAGTGGGGGTTCACCGATTCGGCGCATTTCAGCCGGGCATTCAAGAAGCAGTTCGAGCAGTCGCCGAAGGATTTCCGAGCGATGGCGTTGATGGCGGGGCGCTAAAGC
This sequence comes from Pseudomonas sp. TE6288, assembly GCF_054062095.1. Lineage (NCBI taxonomy): Bacteria > Pseudomonadati > Pseudomonadota > Gammaproteobacteria > Pseudomonadales > Pseudomonadaceae > Pseudomonas > Pseudomonas sp. TE6288. The sequence goes on along the minus strand of NZ_JBSSEW010000001.1, from coordinate 225,939 downwards.
ATCGCCGGCTTGTCCTTGCGACAAACCGCGTGGAAAGGGCCGCAAAGCGGCCCCAAGGATTTATCACGCTAGCGCAAGGTAATGCTTCACAAATGTCTCGCTCAACACTTCCCACAGCACCGGTGTGCCCTTGGTCACGAACCACGCATCACCCGCTTTGTAGCGTGTTACCTGCCCGGTGGATTCATCGGTCAACTGGATCTCGCCGGTCACGATCACCGCCTGCTCGCTGAACGGATAGACCATGCGGAACTTGCCCTGGGTGGTGCCGAAGTAGGCGCTGCTGACCGGGTCGGTCGGGGCGCCGTGGGTCATCTTGCCGTAGCACTTTACCTCGCCTTCGAGGATGGTCGAGCCGAGGTCGGCAACGGTGCCCCAGGCGTCGAGTTCGGACAGCTGCACACCCTGGCGGACGGCGGTGAGGGTCATGGTGGTTCTCCTGGTTTTTGTTCAAAAAGAATCAACGGCGGCCGTTGAAGAAGCCCGACAGCTGATGCACGGTCTTGCCGGCGGTCAGCAGCAGTGGGCGGATATGATCCTTGCCGAGGATGCGCGCGTGCTTGACCGAACTGATCAGGTCATAGCGGGCCGAGCCTTCGCTCATGCCCTCGGCGAGGATCTTGCAGATGATGTGGCTGGGGGTGACGCCAAAGCCCGAGTAGCCCTGCACATAGAACGCGTTGGGGCGGTTGCTCAGGGTGCCGATCTGCGGGAACAGGTTGGCGCTGGTGGCCATCGGCCCGCCCCAGGCCAGGTCGATGCGCACGTCCTTGAGGTAGGGGAAGATCTTCAGCATCAGGTTGCGGTTCCAGGCCTTGAGGTCCTTGGGAATATGCTCCACGAACGGCGTGGCGGCACCGAACAGCAGGCGGTTCTCGCGGGTGACGCGGTAGTAGTCGATCACCGGGCGGATATCGCTGTAGGCGCCGCGGATCGGGCTGATGCGCTGTATGAGCTCGTCCGATAGTGGCTCGGTCATCAACTGGAAGGCATAGGTGTTGACGGTGCGCGCATGCAGTTCGGGTTCGAGCTTGTTGAGGAAGCTGTCGCAGGCCCACAGCAGCTTGCTGGCCTTGACCGAGCCGCGCCCGGTGCGCACGGTGATGCGCTCGCCGTAGTGCACTTCCAGGGCCGGGCTGTGCTCGAAGATCCGGGCACCATGGCCGACCAGGGCCTGGGCCTCGCCAAGCAGCAGGTTTAGTGAGTGCACGTGGCCGCCGCCCATGTGCAGCAGGGCGCTGCTGTAGGCGTCGGAGCCGATGATCTGCCTGACCTCCGAGCCACCGAGGAAGCGGATCTCGTCCTTGCCGTTGATGGCCTTGAAGTCCTTCTCCCAGGCGCGCAGGGTCTTTTCCTGGCGGGCGTTGAAGCCCATGTAGCCGTAGCCGTGGCAGAAGTCGGCGTCGATCTGGTAGCGGGCGATGCGCGCCTTGATGATGCCGGCGCCCAGCTCGCTGATCTCGAAGATCTCGCGCAGGCCTTTGTCGCCCACGCTGCTCTTGATCTTCTCCAGGTCGTGGCCGATGCCGGCCATGATCTGCCCGCCGTTGCGCCCGGTGCCGCCGAAGCCCAGGTAGCGGGCCTCGAGCACGACGACATTGGTGATGCCTTGCTCGGCCAGTTCCAGGGCGGTGTTGATGCCCGAGAAGCCGCCGCCGATCACCACGACATCGGCTTCGATGTCGCTTTCCAGGGTGGGGAAGCTGAGGTTGTACTTCTTGGTGGCGGTGTAGTACGTCGGCGTTTCGATGTTGATCATGGCGCAGCCTGGACAGTTGGAATTGTTGGACAGCACGGCTTGCACAAGCGCTGGCGGTTACAGGTATTGAGCACCTAACGACAGGTAGGTGTCTTGCCTGGGACTGCCAGGGTTTTGCTTCAGGCTGCCACGTTGTCCATCGCGTCCAACACCGTAGGCATACGGCGGCAGCATGACCTCCACGGGAGAGGTGGTGATCATGCTCCTCATGAATATGTTAAGTAAATCAACCTCTGTGGCTAACGCCAGTCAGTTTAGCGATAGGGGCCGCTTTGCGGCCCATCGCCGGCAAGCCGGCTCCCACAGATTCAGCGCAGGCCTTACTAATTGCGCGGTCCCTGTGGGAGCCGGCTTGCCGGCGATAGGCTGCGTAGCAGCCCCTGTGACGTTTATTACTTGAAATCCCACTGCATCTGCGTGGCGATGCTCACACCGCTGGACGACCTGACACAGACGTCCAGGTAGTCGGTGAAGCGTGGCGGCATGGCAATGCCTTCTTCCAGCAGCCGACTGTTGTCGAACAGGTAGTTGAGGTCGGCGAAGCCGCTGTACAGGCGCAGTGCGCGCAGCACCAGCCGTGGGTTGGCCGGGCCGATGCGGGTTTCGAAATGGCTGGCGAGCGATTTGAGGTCGTCCGCCTCGACCTTGCGATAGCGCTCGCCCACCGGCTCCGCGCCATTGGCCAAGGCGAAGGCCTGGTCGATCTCTGCGAAGGTGCAGGCCGAATGATGGCCGGCAGAGATATGGTAGAGGTCATGACCCAGGCGTGGCTTGAGCGCCAGGCCGATCAGCGCCTCGGCGCAATAGTCCACCGGGATCACGTCGATCTGCTCGTCCAGGCCGCAGGTGAAGCTCTCCAGGGCGAAGCCCATGCGGAACACCCAGAAGATGCTCCCCGAGGCCTGGCAGCCGAGGCTGCGGTGGCCGACCACGATGGATGGCCGCGCCACCACCAGCGGCAGGCTGGGCAGCTCTTCACGCATGCGCCGTTCGATTTCCGCCTTCGAGGCGGTGTAGTCCACCAGTTGCTGCGCGGCCTCGGGAAACTCCCACGATTCGCTGATCGGTGACTCGCGCTGTGGGCCGCAGCACATGGCGGTGCCGACGTGGAGGAAACGCTTGAGACGGCTGGAGCGGCTCAGCACCTGGGCAAAGGCGTAGGTGCCCTCGACGTTTACCGGCCAGATATTGGGGTTCTTCGAGAACGAGGCCACGGCGGCGCAATTGATCACTCGGTCGAGCTGCATCAGACGCGGCGTCTCGCGAGCCAGCCAGGTGGTGTCGAGGAAGTCGCCGCAGAGGATCTGCGCTTCGCTCAGGGCCTGGCCCTGGCTGTCGTCGACACCGTGCTGGCGCAGGTTGTCGCGCAGGCGTTGCAGGCCCTGCGCCGGGTTATCGGCGCGAACGAGGAAGCACAGGGCCTCGGCATGCCCTTCGGCGATCATCTGGGCGGCGACGGCGCCACCGAGAAAACCTGTGGCACCGGTCAGCAGAATACGCTCCTGGGCTGGACACGGGAGGGTGGGCGTATGAATGGCGGGGGTGTTCATAGGTTTCCTCGGCAAGTAATTTGCCACTTTTTCATTCTTTGGAATGGGTGTGAAAGTTGCGTGAAAAGTTTGCTCGTGCGACTAATTCAAGTCCGTAGCTATTGGGTTTTTTGATAAACATGGCGCGAGCCGATATCACGTCGGAAAGCGCGTCGTATGGGAATCATGGCCTTGCACCGCGCAGGCAGATAGCGGCGAAGAGCAGGGCGGCGAGACATTGTCTGGCGGGCCGATGGTTATTTCAATTAACTGTTGGCGCAGTTATGCAGGTTTTTGGTGAAACAATTTTAATGGGCTATGAGCAGATGTAAGCAGCTGTATCAAATGTGTAAATATATTTAAATTTTCACGCGGTTAATTGTTGGTATCACTTCAATTGTCCGGGCACTTCCCAGATCCCTCCATCACCGATGACATAGACCCGCTGACCCGTTCCCGGCTGCAGCGTCATCGCGCCGGTGAAGCTGCCGAACGACGGCAACAAGGTCAGGTGCTCGCCGACCAGGAAACAGGGCAGGCGCACCTGTTGGCGGCCACGGCCGCGCAGGCGGTACGCCGGATGCACATGGCCCGCCAGTACATGCCGCTGCGGGTGCGCGCAGGGCTCGTGGTGCAGGGCGAACGGGCCGAGCGGCAGCGGCTCGGCCACCACCTCGATGCCCAGCCCAGTCGGCGGATCACCGGCCTGTCGGTCATGGTTGCCACGCACCAGGGTGATGGGCAGCGCCGCATGGCGGGCGCGCCACTCGGCAAGCGCTGCCAGGGTTCGCGGGGTCCTGCCTTTGGCGCTGTGCAGGAAGTCGCCGAGAAATACCAGGTGCTGGCAGGCAAAGCGCTGCAGCAGGGCATCCAGGCGTTGCAGGTTGCAGGCGGTGGTGCCACTGGGCACCGGCTGGCCCAGTGCCCGGTAGCCGGCGGCCTTGCCCAGATGCAGGTCGGCGATCAGCAGGGTCCGCCGCTCTGGCCACCACAGGGCTTTTTCCGCCAGCAGGCAGAGTTCGGTGCCGGCCACCTTTACGCTGATGTGCGAAGGAAGGGTGCTGGCCATGGCCTCAGGACCGCTGCCTGGCCGGGCGTGGCCGGCCGTCCTTGCTGCGCCTGGCCTTGTGCGCGCGGCCAGGTTCACGCGTGTCATCCTCGACCATCAGCGTGGTCAACGCCGCAGGCTCCTGTGCCCCGGCACCTGCGGCCTGCTCCAGGTCGCTGACCATGCGCCGGATCCGGTCGGCGAGTTTTTCCGAGCTGAGGCTCTCGCGAAAGCGCTCGACCATCAGCGGAAAGGCGAACGGTGTGGCGCGCCTGATGGTCCGCAGTTGTAGCGGCAGAGGCTGCAAGCGCTGCAGGGTCTGGCGCAGGCGTTGCACATCCAGCTCCTGGCTCAGCACCTCCTGGCGGGCCTGGGTCAGTAGCAGGTTTTCCGGGTCGTGCTGCCTGAACACATCGAAGTACAGCCCGCTGGAGGCCTGCAACTGGCGCGCGCTCTTCGGCGCACCGGGGTAGCCGGTGAACACCAGTCCGGCGATCCGGGCGATCTCGCGAAAGCGCCGGCGCGCCAGCTCGCCGGCATTGAGGCTGGCAAGCACCTCGGGTAGCAAGTCATGGCTGTCGAACAGCGCCGGGGTCAGGGCGCCAGCATAGTCGATGGCGCTGGCGCACAGCAGCTCCAGGCCGTAGTCGTTGACCGCGATGGAAAAACTCAGCGGTGTATCCCGGGCCAGGCGCCAAGCCAGCAGGCTGGCCAGGCCCAGGTGCACCGAGCGTCCGGCGAAGGGGTAGAGAAACAGGTGCCAGCCTTCGCGGGACTGCAGGGTCTCGGCCAGCAGGACGTTTTTGCCGGGTAGCGCCGACCAGGCTTTCTGCACCTCCAGCAACGGGCGCAGCAGGCGCATTTCCGGGCCTTGGAAGACACCCTGGTCCGCCGCGTCCAGTTCGGCCAGCATTGCCTCGGCCAGTTCGCCCGAGAGCGGCATGCGCCCGCCGTTCCAGCGCGGGATGGCGGCCTTGCGGTCGCTGGCGCGGCGCACGTAGACAGTCATTTCGCGCACCTCTACCAGCTCCAGGGTGCGGCCGGCGAACAGGAAATGGTCGCCTGGGCGCAGGCGGGCGATGAAGCCTTCCTCGACGCTGCCCAGCGATCCGCTGCCACCGCGCGCCCAGAACTTCACGGTCAGGCTGGCATCGCTGACCAGGGTACCGATGCTCATGCGGTGACGCCGTGCCAGGCGTGTATCGGGCACCCGCCAGCGGCCTTCTGCGTCCGGCTCGGCGCGGCGGAAATCGGGGTAGGCCGTGAGCGAGAGACCGCCGTGGCGGATGAACGCCAGGGCCCATGCCCATTGCGTGTCGCTCAGGTCGCGGTACGACCAGGCGCTGCGCACTTCGGCGAGCATGTCCTGGGCCTCAAAGCCATCGCCGAGGGCCATGCTCACCAGGTGCTGGACCAGCACATCCAGTGGCCGCTCGGGGGCCTGGCGCGCCTCGACCTTGCCCTGGGCCACCGCCCTGCGTGCGGCTGCCGCCTCCAGCAGTTCCAGGCTGTGGGTCGGCACCAGCGTGGCGCGCGAGGGCCGGCCGGGGGCGTGGCCGGAGCGCCCGGCGCGCTGCATCAGGCGCGCCACTCCTTTGGCCGAGCCGACCTGTAGCACGCGCTCCACGGGTAGGAAGTCGACCCCCAGGTCCAGGCTGGACGTACAGACCACCGCCTTCAACTGGCCTTTCTTCAAGGCCAGCTCCACCCAGTCGCGCACCTCACGCGACAGCGAACCATGGTGCAGTGCCAACAGCCCAGCCCAATCGGGCCGCGCCTGCAACAGCGCCTGGTACCAGGTCTCCGCCTGCGAGCGGGTGTTGGTGAACACCAGCGTGGTGGCGCTGCCTTGCAATTGCTCGACGACCTGCCCGAGCATGCGCAGGCCCAAGTGCCCGGCCCAGGGAAAGCGTTCGATGGCGGGCGGCAGCAGGGTGTCGATACGCAGGTCCTTGGCGTCGTGCCCCTGCACCAGGCGGCCCGCCGGCATCAGCACTTGCCGCGCGTGATCCAGGTTGCCCAGCGTGGCCGAAAGCGCCCAGACCAGCAGCGACGGCTGCCAGCAGCGCAGGCGGGCGAGGGCCAGTTGCAACTGCACGCCCCGTTTGTTGCCGAGCAACTCGTGCCATTCATCCACCACCAGCATGTGCAGGCCGGCGAACGCCTCGCGCGCATTGGCCTGGGTCAGCAGCAGCGTCAGGCTTTCCGGTGTGGTGATCAGGACGCTGGGCAGGCGCCGTGCCTGGCGGGCGCGTTCGGCGCTGCCGGTGTCACCGGTGCGCAGGCCGATGCTCCAGCCGATCCCCAGGTCGTCCAGGGGGGCCTGCAGCGCCCTGGCTGTGTCGGCAGCCAGGGCTCGCATGGGGGTGACCCACAGCAGGGTCAGCGGCGCCATGGCGGGCTTGGCGCGACGTGCCGGCATGGGCTGGGAGGCATACTGCCCGGCGAAGCGATCCAGCGCGGCGAACCACACGGCATAGGTCTTGCCGGCGCCGGTGGCGGCGTGCAGCAGCCCCGATTCGCCGTCGGCCACGGCTTGCCAGACGGCCTTCTGGAAGGTGAACGGCTTCCAGCCGCGCTCGGCGAACCAGCGGCTGGAAGGCTGGCGGCGCTTGTCCATCACAGCAGCCCCTGCAAGGTGGCCAGCGTGTCAGCCTGTTCGATGGTCTTGTCGGTGCGCCAGCGCAGCATGCGTGGGAAACGCACCGCGATGCCGCTCTTGTGGCGCTTGGACAGGGCGATGCCTTCGAAACCCAGTTCGAACACCAGGGTCGGGGTGACGCTGCGTACCGGGCCGAACTTGTCCACCGTGGTCCTGCGCACGATGGCGTCGACCTTGCGCATCTCTTCGTCGGTGAGACCGGAGTAGGCCTTGGCGAAGGGCACCAGCACCCGCTCGCCCGGGGCACTGTCGTCCCATACCGCGAAGGTGTAATCGCTGTACAGGCTGGCACGCCGGCCATGGCCGCGCTGGGCATAGATCAGCACCGCATCGATGCTGAACGGGTCGATCTTCCATTTCCACCACAGGCCCAGGTCACGGGTACGGCCCACGCCGTACAGCGAGTCACGGCGCTTGAGCAACATGCCCTCGACACCCAGCTGGCGCGAGGCCTCGCGCTGGCGGGCGAGCGCCTGCCAGTCGTCGCCGGTCACGCGCGGCGACAGGCGCAAGCGGGCATCGCCGATGCTATCGACCAGCGCCTCGAGCTGTGCCCGACGCTGGTCCTGGCTGCAGCTGCGCCAGTCTTCGCCTTCCCATTCCAGCAGGTCGTAGGCCAGCAGCGCCGCCGGCAACTCGTCCAGCAGCTTCTTGCCCAAGGTCTTGCGCCCGATGCGTTGTTGCAGCAGGGCGAACGGCTGGACGCCGAATGTCTGTTCGCCGCTGTCGGGTGGCGGCTTCCAGATCACCAGCTCACCATCGAGCACGGTGCCGTCTGGCAGGGCGGCGGCCAGGCGGGCGAGCTCGGGGAAGCGCTCGGTGATCAGATCCTCGCCCCGCGACCACAGCCAGGCACGCCCATCGCGTTTCACCAGCTGGGCGCGGATGCCGTCCCACTTCCATTCCACCAGCCACTCCTGGGGCGGGCCGAGCACCGCGTCGAAACGCTCGAGCGGCTCCTGCAGCGGGTGCGCCAAGAAGAACGGGTAGGGCTGGCCGCCGCGCTGGGCATGTTCCTCGGCGGACTCCTGGGCGACCAACGCCAGGTAGCGCTGGGGCGTCGGCTGGTGCGCAAGGTCGGTGTAGCCGACCATGCGCTGCGCGACACGCTTGGCGTCGACCCCGGCCAACGCGGCCAGGGCGCGGGTCACCAGCAGTTTCGAGACGCCGACGCGAAAGCCACCGGTGAGCAGCTTGAGGCTGACCATCAGGCTTTGCCGGTCGAGCCGCGCCCACAGCGCCTGCAAGCGCGGCGCGAGTTCCTCGGGGGGCAGGCCGCGCAGCGGCAGCAGTTGCTCCAGCCACCACTGCAAACTTTCATCCGCGACCTGGGTGGACTCTGGCAGCACCAGCGAAAGGGTTTCGGCGAAGTCGCCGACGGCCTGGTAGCTCTCCTCGAACAACCACTCGGGCAGGCCGCACAGGCGGATCGCCAGGTCGCGCAGCACACGGGTCGGCACCACCTGCCGGGGCCGTCCGCCGGCGAGGAAGTACACCGCCCAGGCGGCATCGGCAGGTGGTGCGGCGGCCAGATACTCTTGCAGCGCGGCGAGCTTGGCATTGCTCGAGGTGGTGGCATCGAGCCGGGCGTAGAGTTCGGCGAAGGCTCTCATCAGTTGGTCGGCTCCAGGCTGTCGTCTTCCTCGCCGTACTCGGTCTGGAAGGCTCGGGCATCCAGGCCGCGTTCGGTCAGGTAGCGAACCAGCACGTTGACCTGGCCGTGAGTGACCATCACCCGCTCGGCGCCGCTCTGCTCGATGGCCCAGAGCAGGCCGGGCCAGTCGGCGTGATCGGAGAGCACGAAGCCGCGATCGACGCCGCGTCGACGCCGCGCCCCGCGCAGCAGCATCCAGCCGCTGGCGAAGGCATCGCTGTAGTCGCCGAAGCGGCGCATCCAGGTGCTGCCCCCCGCCGAGGGCGGGGCGAGGACCAGTGCCTGGCGCAGCAATGGGTCGCCCTTGCTGGTCGCCGTGGCGGGCAGGGTTTCCGGCAGGCGCACACCGGCGGCGCGGTAGACCTGGTTCAGCGGCTCCACCGCGCCATGCACCAGCACCGGGCCAATGCTGGCGTCGATGCCGTGGAGAATCCGCTGGGCCTTGCCGAAGGCGTAGGCGAACAGCACGCTCGGACGCCCGGCGGCGGCATTGGCGCGCCACCAGGCGTCGATGTCGGCGAAAACGCAGGCCTGGGCTTGCCAACGGTAGATCGGCAGGCCGAAGGTCGATTCGCTGATGAAGGTGTGGCAGCGCACCGGTTCGAAGGCTTCGCAGGTGCCGTCCGGCTCGACCTTGTAGTCGCCAGAGGCGACCCACACCTCGCCGCGGTATGCCAGGCGCACCTGGGCCGAGCCGAGCACGTGGCCGGCGGGGTGAAAGCTCAGGGTCACGCCGTGGTGCTCAAGCGGCGTGCCGTAGGGCAGGGTCTGCAGGTCGATGTCCTCGCCCAGGCGAGCGCGCAGTATCCCGGCGCCGGGCGTCGCGGCGAGGTAGTGGCGATTGCCGCGCCGGGCATGGTCACCGTGAGCGTGGGTGATCACTGCCCGATCGACCGGCCGCCAGGGGTCGATGTAGAAATCACCGGGTGGGCAGTACAGCCCTTCGGGGCGCGCGACGATCAGCTCCATGGCTCACCTTGGCCTGGGTGTTAACAGCTCAGAGCGTCGGCAGGCGCATCAGGTTCATAGTTCGTTGCAGGCAATGCACGTGCTGCCACCGTTCATCGTCTCTGTCGAACACCTCGGGCGGGCGTGGCTCAACCGGAGGCAATGCCCATTCTTGATAACCGACGAGGTCTGCCATGAATGCCATCGAATTGCTGGAGCAAGACCACAAGAACGTGAAGAAGCTGCTCGACGAGCTGGCGGCCACCACCGAGCGCGCGGTAAAGAAACGTGGCGAGTTGCTGGCGCGTATCGAGCAGGAGCTGAAGATCCACACCGAGCTCGAAGAGCGCATCCTCTATCCGGCCATCAAGCAGGCCGGGGGCCGAGAGGAGGCAAAGATGTACCACGAGGCCAAGGAGGAGCACCGCACGGTCGATTCGCTGGTCCTGCCCGACCTGCTGGGTACCGCCACCGACACCGTCGAGTTCGCAGGGCGGGTCAAGGTGATGAAGGAGTTGCTCGAGCACCATATCGAGGAGGAAGAGGGCGAACTGTTCCCGACCGCCAGGAAACTGCTCGGCAAGCAGGCGCTGGAGGACATGGGGCAGGCCATGCAAGCGCAGAAGAAACTGCTTGGCGCCGCGCAGTCTGCGGCCTGACACCGGGCAGGGCTGGCCATTGTCAACAAAGCCTGGGAGAAGGCCATGAAACAGCAGGATGATCGTCGCCAGCGCAAACCTGCGGGCGAAGCCGAGCGTGACAATGACGCCCATCGGCCGGACGGCTCCACCGGTACCCAACATGACTCGACGGCGCAGAAGGCCGCGCGCGGCAAGGGCCGGCGCCCGGGCTGACGCCGGCGCCGGCCCGGCCTGTCAGCTACGGAAGAAGGCGAGCAGGTCCTGGTTGATCACGTCCGCGTGGGTAGTGGGCATGCCATGGGGATAGCCCTTGTAGGTCTTCAATGTGCCCTTGGCCAGCAGCTTGGCCGACAATGGCCCCGAGTTCTCGTAGGGGACGATCTGGTCGTCGTCGCCATGCATGACCAGTACCGGCACCGTCACCTTTTTTAGCGATTCGGTGAAATCGGTCTGGGAGAACGCGACGATGCCGTCGTAGTGCGCCTGGGCGCCGCCCATCATGCCCTGGCGCCACCAGTTGAGGATCACGCCCTGGTTCGCCTTGGCGCCGGGGCGGTTGTAGCCGTAGAACGGCCCCGCCGGGATATCGTGGTAGAACTGCGCGCGGTTGGCCTTGAGCTGGGCCTGAAGGTCGTCGAACACTGACTTGGGCAGGCCACCGGGGTTGCTGGCGGTCTGGACCATCAGCGGCGGCACGGCGGCGATAATGGCGGCCTTGGGCACCTTGTCCTCGGGATGGCGGGCCATGTAGTGGATCACCTCGCCACCGCCGGTGGAGTGCCCGACATGAATCGCCCCCTCGACACCCAGGTGCTTGACCACCGCCGCCACGTCGTCGGCGTAGTGGTCCATGTCGTGGCCGTCCCAGACCTGGCTCGAACGGCCATGGCCACGGCGGTCATGGGCGACCACGCGGTAGCCTTCGGCGACGAAGAACAGCAGTTGCGCGTCCCAGTCGTCGGCGCTGAGCGGCCAGCCGTGATGGAAGAAGATCACCTGGGCGTCCCGCGGGCCCCAGTCCTTGTAGAAGATCTCGAGTCCTTCCGGGGTTGTGACGTATGCCATTTCGCGTCTCCTGATTCTTGGGTGAGGAGCTGGTGAAGGTGGGCAGTGAGGGGGCACTGGCCACCGGACAACTCTAGGATTAAAGTGCACTTCAAGGTCAATGCAATTGCAAAGGTGCCGCATGAGAATAGGAGAGCTGGCCAAGCTTACGGGCCTGGCCCCTTCGCGTATCCGCTTCTACGAGGCCAGTGGGCTGATCAGCTCGGTCGAGCGCAAGGCCAATGGCTACCGCGACTACGACGCCGATGCGGTGTGGGTGCTGGAGATGATCACCAACGCCCAGGCCGCCGGGTTCTCGCTGGAGGAGATCCGCCAGTTGTTGCCGGCCAAGGCCAAGGGCTGGCAGCACGATGAACTGCTCGCTGGGCTCAGGCGCAAGGTCGAGGAAATCGAACGCCTGCAGGCGCGCCTGGCACGCAACAAGGCGCAGTTGTTGCTGGTGATCGAAGGGATCGAGAGCAAGCCCGAAGGCATGCAGTGCGTGGACAATTCGCAGCGGGTGCTGGAGCGGCTGCGTGAGGAAATGGCCCAGGAAAAGGCGCGGGTCGCGGACCTGTAGCAGCGCCGCTGCCACAGGGGGCCTGCATCGTTTCAGTCAAGCGCCGCCAATGGCTTGGGCGCATACAGCGCGCTCTGGAACTCGGGCACATACTCGTACTTGACCATCCGCCCCAGCTGCAGGTCACGGATATAGCGCGACAGCTCGCCATCCCCCAGCACCAGTTCCACTGAATCAGCCTTCATGCTGGAGGCATGGCTGACCTGCCGCGAGGTGGCGTAGCCGTAGGCCAACCGGCTCTGGTGATCGAGGTTGGTGAAACTGTTGGTCACAAGGCCTGGCTCGTGGGACAACCCGTCGAGCTTTCTGGCCCTGAACACCACATCCACCTTGCCGGTTCGCGCATCGACGATATCGTAGGTCACCGCCTGGGCATCCTCGCGCCGGTCGATCCCGGTCAGCCACTTGGGCAGGTTGTAGCCCACCACGCCGCGCACCCGAGCAAGCTCGGTGTTGACCGGCAGCTTGAGCACATAGCCCCAGAAATCATTGGCCATCGATTGTCGCACCAGGCTTAAAGGCCCCAGGTTCGCTGAGCCGGGCCTGTTGGTAATGATCGACACGGCCACCTCGTTGTAGCTGTCGTTGTCGCAGTAGTCGTAGGTGTAGGCGGTGAACGCCACCAGGCCGCGCCCCAGCCACACCTGCAGGGGCTGCACCTGCTCCAGCACGGCGGCGGGCATCAGCGCCCGCAGGCGTTCGAGATCGGCGGTGTAGACGGCGGTGACACGGCTGTTGCGGTAGTAGAAGTTCGGCGAGTACGACGCGAAACCCATGTCGACCCGAGTCTTCTCCAGGCCCTTGAACCAGCTCAGGTCAATGTCCGGCGCCTCGGCCTGGATCACTGGCAGCGGCGGGTTGGAGCGGTAACGGTCGTACAGCCCGCCCTTGAGCACGGGTACCGGGTGCCCGGCGATGTCGATCTGCGTTGTGGTGGCGTGCTCAGGGAGGCCATTGGCGGCGTGGGTGACGGGTATCAGCAGGGCGCCGGCCAGGGCGGTGGCGGTTCCGAGTTTCACGGTGCTGTATCTCCAGGGTAGATGATGTCGGGGCTGCGTAATCACCCTAACGTTCAACCCAACTTGAGAGTCAATGGCGAAATTTTTGCCGGTTCAGGGCTTGACCTTAAAGTTGACTTTAAAGCTAACGTCTGCGGCACCTACTTGTTGAGGTATTGCCGATGGACGTGTTCTCCCCCCTGACCCTGCCCAATGGCGCGGTCATCCCCAACCGCATTGCCAAGGCCGCCATGGAAGAAAACATGGCCGACGCCAACCATGCGCCCTCCGACCGACTGATGCGCTTGTACAAGGCTTGGGCGCAAGGTGGCGCTGGCCTGCTCATCAGCGGCAACGTCATGGTCGACAACCGCGCCATGACCGGCCCCGGCGGCGTGGTGCTGGAGGATGACCGGCACCTGGCGCGTTTTCGCCAGTGGGCCGCCATCGGCCGCTCGAAGGGTGCGCAGTTCTGGTTGCAGATCAACCACCCCGGCCGGCAGATGCCTGCGAGCCTGGGCCAGGAAACCTGGGGCCCGTCGGCCGTGGCGCTGGACCTGGGCAGCATGTCCAGGCATTTTTCCACCCCGCGGGCGATGACCCACGAAGTAATCGAAGATGTGATCCGCCGTTTTGCCAACACCGCGCGGCTGGGGGAGCAGGCGGGTTTCAGTGGGGTGGAAATCCACGCGGCCCATGGCTACCTGCTCAGCCAGTTCCTTTCGCCCCTGAGCAACCAGCGTACCGACCAGTGGGGCGGCACCTTGGAAAATCGTGCGCGACTGCTGCTGGAGGTGGTCAAGGCGGTGCGTGCAGTGGTGTCCCCCGGCTTCGCCGTGGCCGTCAAGCTCAACTCGGCGGACTTCCAGCGCGGCGGCTTCAGCGCAGACGATGCGCGGCAGGTGGTGGCCCTGCTCAATGAGCTGGCGGTCGACCTGGTGGAGCTGTCCGGTGGCAGCTACGAAGCCCCGGCGATGCAGGGCCAGGCCAGGGATGGCCGCACGCTGGCGCGCGAGGCGTACTTCCTCGACTTCGCCCGGGACATCCGCACGGTGGCGAAGATGCCGGTGATGGTCACCGGGGGCATCCGCCGCCGACCGGTCGCCGAGCAGGTGGTGCACAGCGGGGTCGAGATGGTCGGTATCGGTACCGCGCTGGCCATCGCGCCGGCCTTGCCCCGTGACTGGCAGGCGGGGGAGGAGGCGGTACCGGAACTGCGCCCGATCACCTGGAAGAACAAGGCGCTGGCCTCGCTGGGCAATATGGCGATGGTCAAGTTCCAGTTGCGCAGGCTGAGCGAAGCCAAGGCGCCCGATCCGCAGGTGGCGCCCTGGTGGGCGCTGCTGCGCCAGCAATGGAGCGACGCCGCCCGTGCCAGGCAATATCGGCGGCACATGGCGCGGCAGTGAAGCCAAGGAGATGTGATAATGGCCGGGCTATCACAAGAGGCACACCATGCTGACCATCTCCAACAACGTGCAGGTACCGGATGCCGAGATCGAGCTGAGCTATATTCGCGCGCAGGGCGCCGGCGGCCAGAACGTCAACAAGGTCTCCAGCGCCGTGCACCTGCGCTTCGACATCGCGGCCTCGTCGCTGCCCGCCTTCTACAAGGAGCGACTGCTGGCATTGCGTGACAGCCGCATCACCGCTGACGGTGTGCTGATCATCAAGGCCCAGCAGTACCGCACCCAGGAACAGAACCGCATCGACGCCCTGGAGCGTCTGGCCGAACTGATCATCGGCGCCGGCAAGGTCGAGAAGAAGCGCCGGCCGACCAAGCCGACCCTCGGTTCAAAGACCCGCCGCCTCGACTCCAAGTCCAAGCGCGGCACGATCAAGGCGGGGCGCGGCAAGGTGGACTTCTGAGCTTGGCCAGGCCACCTATGCCTGCCTGTAGCATTCATGAATAAAAAACAGGATTGAAATTACCAATTGCACTGATGAGCAGGATCAATTTAGGGATCGGTCACGGGCTACTTACCCTTTTCGAGGCGCATCAAGACGCCTGAAAGAACCTTTAGGAGTACCGCATGATCCCTTTGCTCAAGCTGTTCCAACCCGGTCGCCTGCTGGTGGCGAGCAGTCTCGCCGCCAGTCTGCTGTCACTGTCCGTGCAGGCCGCGACCCTGACCCGTGATAACGGCGCGCCGGTGGGTGACAACCAGAACTCGCAGACTGCCGGCCCCAACGGCTCGGTGCTGCTACAGGACGTGCAACTGCTGCAGAAGCTGCAGCGTTTCGACCGTGAACGCATCCCCGAGCGCGTGGTGCACGCACGTGGCACCGGCGCCCATGGCCAGTTCACCGCCAGTGCCGACATCAGCGACCTGAGCATGGCCAAGGTGTTCCGCCCCGGCGAGAAGACCCCGGTGTTCGTGCGCTTCTCCTCGGTGGTGCACGGCAATCACTCGCCGGAAACCCTGCGTGACCCGCGCGGCTTCGCCACCAAGTTCTACACCGCCGACGGCAACTGGGATCTGGTCGGCAACAACTTCCCGACCTTCTTCATCCGCGACGCGATCAAGTTCCCGG
Source organism: Pseudomonas sp. TE6288 (assembly GCF_054062095.1). Classification (NCBI taxonomy): domain Bacteria; kingdom Pseudomonadati; phylum Pseudomonadota; class Gammaproteobacteria; order Pseudomonadales; family Pseudomonadaceae; genus Pseudomonas; species Pseudomonas sp. TE6288. Next base: position 210,541 of record NZ_JBSSEW010000001.1, on the reverse strand, counting down.
ACATGGTTCACGCCTTCAAGCCCGACCCACGGAGCAACCTCGATGACGACTCGCGTCGCTTCGATTTCTTCTCCCATGTACCGGAAGCTACCCGCACCCTGACCCTGCTGTACTCCAACGAAGGCACGCCGGCCAGTTACCGCGAGATGGACGGCAACAGCGTGCACGCCTACAAGCTGGTCAACGCCAAGGGTCAGGTGCACTACGTGAAGTTCCACTGGAAGAGCCTGCAAGGGCAGAAGAACCTCGACCCGAAACAGGTCGCCCAGGTCCAGGGCCGCGACTACAGCCACATGACCCACGATCTGGTCAGCGCGATCAACCAGGGCAAGCTGCCGAAATGGGACCTGTACATCCAGGTGCTCAAGCCCGAGGAGTTGGCCAAGTTCGACTTCGACCCGCTGGACGCGACCAAGATCTGGCCCGACGTGCCGGAGCGCAAGATTGGCCAGATGGTGCTCGACCGTAACGTCGACAACTTCTTCCAGGAGACCGAGCAGGTGGCGATGGCGCCGTCGAACCTGGTACCGGGTATCGAACCGTCCGAGGACCGCCTGCTCCAGGGACGGTTGTTTGCCTACGCCGATACCCAGATGTACCGGGTTGGCGCCAATGGCCTGAGCCTGCCGGTGAACCGCCCGCGTGCCGAGGTCAACACCGTCAACCAGGATGGCGCGATGAACGCCGGGCACACCGACAGCGGCGTGAACTACCAGCCGAGCCGTCGCCAGCTGCGTGACGAGCAGGCCGACGCCCGTTATGTGCAGACCCCGCTGAGCGGCAGCACCCAGCAGGCGAGGATCCAGCGCGAGCAGAACTTCAAGCAGGCGGGCGAGCTGTTCCGTTCCTACGGCAAGAAGGACCAGACCGACCTGATCAACAGCCTCGGCCAGGCCCTGGCGACCGCAGATGAGGAGAGCCGCTACATCATGCTGTCGTTCTTCTACAAGGCGGATGCGGACTACGGCACCGGCCTGGCCAAGGTGGCCAAGGCCGACCTCGAGCGGGTCCGGCAGTTGGCGGCGAAGCTGCAGGACTGAGCGGCCACTGCTGCCCAGATCCATTGACATGACATGAACCTGCGGGAACGGATTCATCGGGGCAGCCGGATCGCCGCGACCACCGGTAAATCCGTTCCCGCACGACGACCATGTTGTCCGGCGCGTCTTATTTTCTGGTGAGCTTGTCACCCGGCACATGCAGATACGACATCACGCTTTCGGTCAGCTCCGTGGCCAGTTTCACCGCCTCCTTGTTGCGCGCCATGACCCCGGCCACCAACCCTTCGATCAATGCCAGCACGGCGATGTTGGAGCTGGTCAGCACCGGATGATCGGCGGGCGCGTACAACACATGGTGGGCCATGGGCGCCAGCGGCGAGGCGGGTGAGTCGGTGATCGCCAGTACCGTTGCGTTGCGCTCATGGGCGAAACGCGACAGTTGCAGGGTGTCCTGCGAATAGCGTGGCAGGGCGATGGCCAGCAGCACGTCCTGCTCGGTGATCGCCGCCAGGCGGTAGGCGGCATTCTCGTTGCCACCTTCCATGCTGATGGCACAGGTGTCCCTGCAGAACGGCACCAGGGTCGAGGCGGCCAGCCCGGCCAGGTATACGCTGTTGCCGAAGCCCAGCACGTAGACCTTGCGCGCCGCGATCAGGCTGTCGACGAACGCCTCGAAGGCATCGGCCTGGTTGTTGCTGGCGGTGGTCGCCAGGTTGCTGGTGGCGCTCTGGATCTGCTCATGCAAGCCAAAGTCGCCGCCCGGGCGTTGGGCCAGCTCGTTACGCAGCTTGTCCACCGGCGAGACCATCTGTTGCAGGGTGCTCACCAGCTCGGCCTTCATGCCGCTGTAGCCGCCCAGGTCCAGGGCCTTGGCCAGGCGATTGACCGCCGCCGGCGAGGTCGCGGTAGCCTGGGCCATGTCCTCGATGGTCAGGGTCGCGGCCTTCAGCGGGTGGCGCAGGATGTACTCGGCGACCTTGCGCAACGACGGTGGCAGTTCGGCCAGGCTCTCCGACAGCTTGCGCATGACCGGCGCGGCGTAGACCGTGGTGTTCTTGGTATGGCTCGACATCCGGCGCGAGGCTCCCTGTGAATTGCCGGGTAGTGTATCCCAAGGCGCTCTGCGGCGGGCCGCCACAGCGCGCCGCGGGGGTCACTTCAGGCTGCCGGCGAGGAACTGGCGCAGGCGCTCGGACTGCGGCCGCGCCAGCACCTCGCGCGGGTCGCCGCGTTCCTCGGCCAGGCCCTGATGGAGGAATAGCAGCTGGTTGGACACCTCGCGGGCAAAGCCCATCTCGTGAGTGACCACGACCATGGTCCGGCCCTCCTGCGCCAGGTCCTGCATGACCTTGAGCACATCACCGACCAGTTCCGGATCGAGCGCCGAGGTCGGTTCGTCGAACAGCATCACCTCGGGCTCCATGGCCAGCGCCCGGGCAATGGCCACCCGTTGCTGCTCGCCACCGGACATGTGCGCCGGGTAGGCGTCGCGGCGATGGCTGACGCCGACCTTGGCCAGGTAGTGCTCGGCCTTCTCGCGGGCCTCCTTGCGGTTCATGCCGAGTACGTGCACCGGGGCTTCCATGACGTTGTCCAGGGCGCTCATGTGCGCCCACAGGTTGAAGTGCTGGAAGACCATGCTCAACCGCGCCCGCAGGCGCTGTAACTGGCGTGGGTCCGCCGCGCGCAGCCCGCCACGGGGGCACTCGCGCAGCTTGAGCTGTTCGCCGTTGACCAGGATCTGCCCGGCGTTGGGTTGCTCGAGCAGGTTGATGCAGCGCAGGAAAGTGCTCTTGCCCGATCCGCTGGAGCCGATGATGCTGATCACGTCGCCGGCATCGGCCTGCAACGAAACGCCCTTGAGCACCTGGTGGTTGCCGTAGCTTTTGTGCAACTCGTGGATATGCAGTTTGTTCATCAGACGGTACTCGCAGGGTTCAGTCGCTGAGCAGGCGACCTTGGCGGATGGAGGTGTTGCCGGCAACCTTGGCCAGCCACAGGCCGGGCTGGGCGAAGCGCAGGCGTTCACGGGCATAGAGGATGCCGTCGGTGGTGGCCCTGACCACGCTGTGGCGGTCGCTGAGCGGGTCGAGCACTTCGAACAGCGGATCACCCACGCGTACCTGCGCGCCTAGCGGCTGCAGGTAGCTGACCACGCCCGGGTGCTCGGCGTAGGCGTATTGCGCGCCAGCGAAGGGCGTGGCTTGGCAGCAGTGTTGCGGGGCGGCCGGCCAGGGGCCGCGGATCATGCCCTGGTCGGCGAGGTAGCCGAGGATCTGCTCGGCGCTGGCCTGGCATTGCTCACGCCCGGTGTCGGCCATGCCGCGCAACTCGATGGTGGTCGCAACGCAGGCCAGGGGGATCTCGGCATCAGGGTAGTACTCGCGCAGGTGCAGCCAGGGCGCGGCGCAGGCCTCGTCGAAGGCATCGCCACCGGCGCCCTCGGCCAGCAGCGCCGCTTGCGCGCCGAGGCGAGCCGCCAGCGGACGCAGCTGCGCCCAGTGTTGCGGCATGGCGTACAGCAGCATCACCGACTCGAAATCGCAGTGCAGGTCCAGTACCAGGTCGGCGTCGCAGGCATGGCGCAGCAGCAGGCGGCGCAGGCCATCGAGCTCCGAGTGTGGCGCGGGCAGTTCATCAAGGAGTTCGAGCATGGCCCGGCGGATAGTCGTGACGTTGGCCTGGCCATCGCCGCCCAGGCGGCCTTCGAGGTGCGCGGCCAGCGCTTCGGTCAGTGCCGGGAAATCGCGATTGAAGTTCTTGCCGCTATTGAACTCGAAGCGGCCCTGGTGGGTGGCTTGGAACATCTGGCCGATACCGATCGGGTTGGCCAGGGGCACCAGTTCGATCACCGCGTCCAGCAGGCCCTGCGCCTCGAGCTCCAGCAACCTGCGCTTGAGTTCGATGGCCACGCGCATCCCGGGCAGTTCATCGGCGTGCAGCGAAGCCTGGATATAGGCCTTGCGCGGGCCGCTGCCAAAGCGCAGCACGCGCAGCGAACGCTCGGTGCCGCAGGCGCTCCAGGGCAGGGTATGGTCAATGTGCTGCATGAAAGCTCCTTAGTGCTTGCGCGGTGCCAGGTAGGCCAGCCAATGGCGCTCGGCCAGCTTGAACAGGCGCACCAGCATGAACGTCAGGGCCAGGTAGATCAGCCCGGCGGTGATGAAGGCCTCGAAAGGCAGGTAGTAGCGTGCGTTGAAGGTCTTCGCCGCCCCGGTGATGTCCACCAGGGTGACGATCGACGCCAGGCTGGTGGTCTGCAGCATCATCAGTACTTCGTTGCTGTACTGCGGCAGGGCGCGGCGCAAGGCCGAGGGCAGCAGGATGCGCCGGTACAGCGTCAACCGTGACATGCCCATGGCACGGGCAGCCTCGACCTCGCCCCGGGGCGTCGAGCGCAGGCTCCCGGCCAGCAGCTCGGCGCTGTAGGCGCTGGTGTTGAGGGCGAAGGCAAGGCAGGTGCAGAACGTCGCGCTGGAGAGGTAGGGCCACAACGGGCTCTGGCGCACGGCCTCGAACTGGGCCAGGCCGTAGTACACCAGGAACAGCTGCACCAGCATCGGCGTGCCGCGGATCACGTAGGTGTAGAGCCAGGCGGGGTAGCCCAGCAGGCACGTGCGCGAGACACGCATCAGCGCCAGGGGGATCGCCAGCGCCAGGCCGCAGGCCAGCGAAATCAGCAGCACCTTGAGGGTCAGGGCAACGCCGTTCAGGTACAGCGGCAGGTTCTGCCAGATCAGTTGATAGTCGAGCGTCATCGGGCAGCTCCCCTAGAGTTCGGCGGCTTTGAAGCCGACCGAGTAACGTTGTTCAACACCGCGCAACAGCAGCAGCGACACGCTGGTCAGCAGCAGGTACAGCGCGGCCACGGCGAGGAAGAAGGTAAACGGCTGGTGGGTGGCGTCGGCGGCGTTCTTGGCCTTGAACATCATGTCCTGCAGGCCGATCACCGAGATCAGCGCGGTGGACTTGGTCAGCACCAGCCAGTTGTTGGTGAAGCCCGGCAGGGCCAGGCGCACCATCTGCGGCAGGCTGATCCGCCAGAACACGTGCAGGCCGCTCATGCCGTAGGCGGCGCCAGCCTCGGCCTGGCCCTTGGGGATCGCCAGGAAGGCGCCGCGAAAGGTCTCCGAGAGGTAGGCGCCGAAGATGAAGCCCATGGTGCACACCCCGGCAACGAACGGGTTGATGTCGATGTACTGTTCGTAGCCCAGCGCCAGTGCCAGGCGGTTGACCAGGTCCTGGCCGCCGTAGAACACCAGCAAGATCAGCACCAGGTCGGGGATGCCGCGCACCACCGTGGCATACACCTCGCCCAGTGCCGCCAGCCATCGCAACGGTGACAGCCGGCAGGCCGCACCGAACAGGCCCAGGCCGATGGCCAAGGCCATCGCCAGCAGTGCTAGGCTGATGCTCAGCCAGGCGCCATCGAGAATGCTCGATCCATAGCCATGAAGCATGATGAAAACCCTCGTCGGCCGGCGTTACTGGCCGTAGATGTCGAACGGGAAGTACTTGCCCTGCACCTGCTGGTAGATGCCGTTGGCGCGGATCGCGGCGATGGCGGCGTTGAGCCGCGCGAGGTTGGCGGTGTCGCCCTTGCGCACGGCAATCCCGGCGCCGCGGCCAAAATAGTGAGGGTCGCCGATGTCCGGGCCGACCAGGGCGAAGCCTTGGCCCGCCGGGGTCTTGATGAAGCTTTCCTCGGTGTTGACGATATCGGCGAGGGTGGCGTCCAGGCGCCCGGAAACCAGGTCGAGGAAGGCTTCGTTCTGCGAGGCGTAGCGCACGATCTCGACGCCCGCCGGTTCCAGTTGTTCGGTGGCGAAGCGGTCATAGGTCGAGGCCCGCTGCACGCCCACTTTGCGGCCCTTCAGGTCCACCATCGGGGTGTCCAGGCGGCTGCCGGCCTTCATCGCGAACTTGCCGGGGGTGTGGTAGTACTTGTCGGTGAAATCGACCGATTTCAAGCGATCCTCGGTGATCGACATCGACGACAACACAGCGTCTATCTTGCGTACCTTCAGCGACGGGATCATGCCGTCGAACTCCTGGATCACCCACTGGCACTTGACCTGCATCTGCGCGCACAGCGCGTTGCCGATGTCGTAGTCAAAGCCGGCGAGCTCACCTTCTGGGGTGCGGTAGGAAAAGGGCGGGTAGGCGGCCTCGATGCCGATGCGCAGGCTGGCATCGTCGGCCTGGGCGAAGGCGCTGCAGGCACAGAGTGCCAGCGCGCCGAGAAGTCCGGTTTTATTCATGTTGTTGGCTCCGGTGGGGGCGTTACCAGCCATGGCCCGAAAGGAACCATGGGTTGGGTGCGGCCTGAAAATGACATGATTCATATCACAAATCAATATAGTGAAAATAAATGTGTCAGATCAGCGCTCGCCTTGAGGTCGCCGTCCTTCTTCCTGAGCTGCTCGATCTTGCGGATCACACCCAGCGTTCTGGCCTCCAGCCTGCCGGCGGTTTCCAGATACTGCTCGAGATCGATAGGACACATTGCGCTGAATTGGGGGCGGAATGCTTTCGGCTGATGCTACATGGTACGTACTGCAACTGTCTGAAAATGGCCTGAATCATTCAATTGTTTCATGCTTGATACGTACTATTTGTGTACTGAACGGTAGGCTCGCCTGCACCACCAGATCGAGTGTGGGAATGGACAAGCATGGCGCCGGGTCAGGCAAATGAGCAGGGTTTTCTTATAAAGCGCGGGCCCGGCAGACAGCCCCCGGTATTGGGGCCGCCTCCCCAATGTTCTCGGGTTGTTTGGCTAACCCGTTGATTTAAGGGCGTTTGTTTAATGGCATAACGCTTGCTTCCCCCTCCACAGAACCGTGATTCCTGTGGAGGTGCAGCATGACCATTCCCCTCGAAGGCGCTACCCCATGCGTGCCGGCATGAACCGCAAGCTGCGCCCTGCATACCTGGGCTTGCTGCTGGGCACCGCGCTGATCGGCCTCGGCGTGGCCTACGAAAAGCTCTGGTGCGACCCCCGCGAACTGCTGCAGGAGGCCGCCGATCCCCAGGCCCTGCACACGCTCAGCCGCGATGGCGTCACCGTTGAGTTCGAGGCGCGCCCCCTCAGCGGCGGTGAACTGCGTGAGGGCGACTTTGCCAATATCCGCTTCAAGGTCAGCGACCAGACCAGCGGCCAGCCGCTGTCGGGCATGGCCCCCGGCGCCTGGCTCGACCCCGCGCAGTCGGCACCGGTCGGCGACCGCGACAGCAGTTGCAAGGCGCGCGTGGCGTTGTTTCTCAAAAGCAGCATCGGCGCTCGTCCTTTGCTCGATCTGAACAGCTACTTCCTGCTGGTGCTGAACAAGGACGCCAGCCTGACGGTGATCGACCCGACCGTGTCGGTGGGCGGGGTCACCAGCACGCTGGCGCGCATCGACCTTCCGGGGCGGCCCATGGACTGGGTGGCCACCGGCGATGACAAGCAGGTGTTCGTGTCCATGCCCGAACGCAACCAGGTGGCGTTGATCGACACCGAGACCTTCACTCGCGTGGCCACCCTGGAGGCCGGCGAGCAGCCGCTGCGGGTGGCGCTGCAACCCGACCAGCGCCTGCTGTGGGTGGGCAACAACAGCCATGACCCGGCCAAGGGCGGGGTGACGGTGATCGACGTGCCCAGCCGGGCCAAGCTCAAGTCGTTCGTCACCGGCTCCGGCCACCACGAGATAGCCTTCAGCGCCGATTCGCGCTTTGCCTTCGTCAGCAACCGCGACGGCGGCACCCTGAGCGTCATCGACACCGCCCAGATGCGCCTGGTGAAGACCCTCGAGGTCGGCCCGCATCCGTTGTCGGTGGCTTACTCGCCCTTGTCGCAGGCAGTGTACGTGGTCGATGGCCAGGAGGGCACGGTACGGGTGATCGACGCCCGCAGCCACACCCTGCGCCACACGGTCAAGGCCGAGCAGGGCCTGGGGCCGATGCGCTTCAGCCAGGATGGTCGTTATGGCGTGGTGCTCAACACCCTGGAGAACCAGGCGCTGGTGATCGATGCCAGTACCGACCAGGTGCTCCATCGGATACCGGTGGCCGCCGAGCCGTACCAACTGACCTTCACCAAGGCCTACGCCTATGTGCGTGGGCTGGCTTCTTCGAAGGTGAGCATGATCAACCTGGCAAGCCTCGGGCAGGGGCGCGAACCGATCGTCCAGGGCTTCGAGGCCGGCCCGGCGGCGCCGCGCCAGGCCGGCGACCTGCCGTTGGCCCAGGGGGTGAGCATTTCCCGCGACGACAACTCGGTGTTCGTGGTCAACCCCGTGGACAACACCACCTACTTCTACGCCGAGGGCATGAACGCGCCGATGTCGGGCTACAACAACCGCGGCCACCAGGCCCGCGCCGCGCGGGTCATCGATCGCAGCTTGCGCGAGCTGGCGCCCGGGGTGTACGGCTCGACGGTGAAGCTGCCGGCCGCCGGCACCTTCGACGTCGCGTTCCTGCTCAATCAGCCGCAGATCATCCACTGCTTCAGCACCGAAGTCGCGGCGTTGCCGCAGTCGGGCGTGCCCAAGCGTGCCCGCGCCGAGTTCATCGGCACCGACCAGCCGCTGCTGCAGCACACCCCCTACCTGGCCCGGGTGCGCATCCTCGGCGAGGACGGAAAACCACGCCCTGGGCTTGGCGACCTGAGCTTGCGCTACTTCCTGGCGCCTTCGTCGCTGCCACGCAACGTGGCACTGGTCGAAGTGGGCGAGGGGCTCTACCAGGCGCCGCTGGAGCTGGCCGAGGCCGGCGCCTGGTACCTGCACGTACAGTCGCCGAGCCTCGGGCGTGCCTTCACCGAAGAAAACTACACCAGCCTGCGCGTCCTGCCGGCCGCCGAGGCGCCCACCGCTTCCCAAGGGGAACCCAGGAGTGTGCGATGAACCGTCTGCAGGGTGGAAAACTGCTGGGCCTGAGCCTGCTGTTGGCGAGCAACCTGGCGCTGGCCCACGCCGGCCACGATCACGGCGGCACGCCCGCGCAACCACCGGCCGCTCACCAGGAGAAAGCCAGCGTGCGCTTCGCCGATGTGGCGCTGCTCGACCAGGACGGCATGCCGGTGCGCCTGGAGAAGGACCTGGTGGGCGATCACCTGGTGGTCATGGGGTTCATCTACACCAGCTGCACCACGGTGTGCCCGGTGGTGTCGTCGATCATGAGCAAGGTCCAGCAGCAGTTGGGTGGGCGGGTGGGTGAGGAGATCCGTCTGGTGTCGATCAGCGTCGATCCACAGCGTGACGATTCCAGGCGCCTGGCCGGTTACGCCCGGGCATTCCAGCACGGGCCGGGGTGGAGCTGGCTGACCGGTTCACCCTATGCCATCAGCGAAACGCTCAAGGGGCTGGGCAGCTTCAGCGCCAACCTCAGCGAGCACCCGCCGTTGATCCTGGTGGGTGATGGGCGCAGCGGGCACTGGACGCGCTACTACGGCTTCACCGACCCCAACGTACTGATCGGTGAGGTCAACCGCCTGAGCGCGCGTCGCGTGCACGCCAAGAGCACCGCCATCGCCGGCCAGGAGGTACAGCCATGAGCGCCCACACCTCCCGCCATGCCAGCATGCGCAGCCTTGACTGGCTGGTGCTCGGCGCCTGCCTGTGGATCCTCGCCTCGGTGGCGTTCGCCCACGAGGGCCACGCGCCGACGCCACAACCGGCGCCGCAGACCATGACCAGCGGCGGTGGCACCCGCGATGCGCAGACCTGGTTCACCGACACCGTGCTCAAGGACCAGGACGGCCGAGAGCTGCGTTTCTACAGCGATGTGCTCAAGGACAAGGTGGTGATGCTCAACGTGATCTTCACCCACTGCAACGATGCCTGCCCACTGATCACCCGCAAATTGCGCGAGGTGCGCGAGGCCATGGGCCCGGCACTGGCGGCGCAGGTGACGTTCGTGTCGCTGAGCAGCGATCCTCTGAACGACACGCCAGAGGTACTCAAGGCGTTTGCGCAGAAGCAGGGGGTGGATGGTCCGAACTGGCTGTTCCTGACCGGCGACAAGGCCAGCGTCGATCTGGTGCTGGGGCGGTTGGGCCAGTTCCTGCCCAGTCCCGAGCAGCACTCGACGCAGTTGATTGCCGGTGACGTGGCGGGCAAGCGCTGGAGCAAGATCCGCCCCGACGCGCCACCCGCGGCGATCGCCCAGCGCCTGCAACTGCTGGCACAGCCGTTGGCGGGGCGCTGACATCATGGCCGCCGCTGCCAAGTGGGTCCTGCTCCTGTTGTGGTGGTGCCTGTGCGGGGCAGTGCAACTGAGCGAGCAGGAACTCGCCGGCAAGCGCCTCTACCGCGAAGGCGTCTCCAGCAGCGACGCCCAGTTGCTGGCCCGGGTCGGCCCCGGGGACATGCGCGTGCCGGCCAGCGTGCTGCCCTGTGCTGGTTGCCATGGCAACGACGGGCGCGGCCGCAGCGAAGGCGGAGTGCGCCCGCCGAGCCTGGACTGGCAACGCCTGGCCCTTGGCTCCGGCAATCGCGAGGCCAACAACCGGCGCTACCCGGCCTACACCGATGCCAGCCTGGCGCGGGTCATCCGCAGCGGCACCGACCCCGCCGGCAATCGCCTCGACCCGGCGATGCCACGCTTCGACCTGAGCCTGGCCGACCAACGCAATCTCACCGCCTACCTCAAGCGCCTGGGTGAAGACCGTGACCCCGGCGTGGAGGAGGGCACCTTGCGCCTGGGCACCTTGCTGCCCGAGCAGGGCCCGCTGTCCGAGGCCGCGCGGACAGTGCGGGCAGTGCTGGAGGATGGCGTCGCGCAGTTGAACCAACAGGGAGGCATCCATGGGCGACGCCTGCAACTGGTCACGCTGGACCCCGGGCAGGACCCGGCCAGCACCGCACAGGCACTGGACACGCTGACGCAACGAGAACGGGTGTTCGCCCTGGTCGCGCCCCTCGCACCACTGCTCGACAGCCGCCAGCTGGAGCAGGCCGGCCTGCCCCTGATAGGCGCCACGCCACGTAGCGGTGGCAGTGCGCAGGTGTTCGATCCCTTGCCGGGCGTGCCCGCGCAATTGCTCAGCGTGGCGCTGCATGCCCGTGATGCCCTTGGCCTGGCGCCCGCTGCCTTGCGGGTGGTGTATGCCGGCGCAGAGCAGGCCGATGCGGCGCAGGTGCTGCAGCAGCGTTTGCTTCAACTGGGGTTTGCTACCGCGCCGCCCCTGGCGTTCATGGGCCAGGCCCCAGACGGCGAGGGTATCCTCTTCCTCGGCCACGCCCAGGCGTTCACCGCGCTGGCGTCGAGCCTGCAAGCAAGCGGGCGCAACCCTTACCTGTTCGCCGCGTCGGGCCAGGTGGCTGGTGCCGTGCCGGGGTTGGCGCCGTCGTGGTCGCAGCGGGTGCTGCTGGCCTATCCCTTCGTACCCGGCGACTGGACCGCGCAAGGCCGGGCGACCCTTGCCGGGGTGCAGTTGCGCCAGGGGCTGGAGCCGCGCCAGGCATCGTTGCAGGTCACTACCCTGTGCGCCTGGCAGTTGTTGGTCGAAGCCTTGAAGCAGATAGGGCGCGACGCCAGCCGTGAGCAGTTGCTGGCCGCCCTGGAGCAGTTGCATGACATCGATACCGGGCTCACGCCGTTGCTCGGTTTCGGCCCTGGACGCCGCCACGGCATGACAAGTGCGCATGTGGTGGAGGTAAGCCTGCCGGGGCCTGGTTTCATTGAAGTGGCGCCGTACCGAGCGGTGCCGGATAGCCCTTGAGACTCAGGAGAAGATCACCATGCGCTCCCTGCTTGCCTGCCTGTTGTCGCTGCTCGTCCTGGCCAGCCACGCCGACACCCCGGCGGCGCGGGTCAATGGCGTGGAGATCGGGGTGCTACGCCTCGAACGCTACTTCAGCGAATACCTCCAGGCCCAGGGGCGGGCGGTGGCGAGCATCCGCAACCCTAATCTTTACCAGCGCCTGCGCGCGCAGGCCCTGGATGAACTGATCGACAAGGAACTGCTTTGGCAGGAGGCCCAGCGCCAGGGCATCGACATCAATGATGCGCAGGTGACGGCGCGGGTCAGCGAGGTTGAGGCGGCCTTCGGCAGCCCCGCGGTGTTCGAGCAGCGCCTGGCGCAAGCCGGCTTCGATCGGGCAGGTTTCGCTGACTACACTCGACATGAGATGGCCGCCCAGCAGGTTTTTGCCCGGCTGAGTGCGATCGAAGAACCCAGCAGCGCCGAAGTTGCGGCCTTCCATCAGGCCAACTGGCAAAGACTGCAAGGAATGCAGAACCAAAGTGATAATACTTCTGTCCTACCAGAACACGGCCTGCGCCTGGCCAGGGACGCGCTCGTCGCGCAACTCCAGGCCCAGGCCCGGCAAGCCGTACGCCAACGTTTGCGTGATTCCGCTACGGTGGAGCGCGTCGACTGAGGGGCGTGCAGGGCTTTCCCCATAGTTGGGGAAACCCTTCAGGGCAATGTGCCATCATCTTCCCCGGTTATGGGGAACGGCCAGCCGCCAAGGTCTGGGGTGACCGACGAGCTTCAACGATATCAGCGACTTGAAAGCGGTAAGCAGTGAATTTTCATGCCTGGCACGAAGCATGCTCAAGCCTCTACAAGGCCGCACTTCGCAGACCGGGAGACCGGGCAGTTCATGGGAGTGGACCTTGGTGAACAGAGTATTGGTAGTCGATGACGAACAGACCCTTGCGCAGAACCTGCAAGCCTATCTGCAGGCGCAAGGCCTGGAGGTCCATCTCGCCCACGACGGTACCACGGGTATCGAAGAGGCCGAGAGACAGGTACCGGACGTGATCGTGCTGGATTACCGCTTGCCCGACATGGAGGGGTTTCAGGTCCTGGAGACCGTGCGCAGGAACAGGCAATGCCATTTCGTGCTGATCACCGCCCACCCGACCGCCGAGGTCCGTGAGCGGGCCGCCGAACTGGGCGTGACCCATGTCCTGTTCAAGCCGTTCCCGCTGATGGAACTGGCCCGCGCCGTCTTCGACCTGATGGGCATCGAGCGCCAGCGCAGGAGCACCGACCAGCCGGCCGAAGGGTACGTCGAACGACGCCAGAACAGGAACGAGTCGTTCCCCTTGCAGTTGTACGATGGCAGCTGGGTCCTGGCCGACCGCCGACGCAATGGCGACAAGCCTGCCAAACCTGACGACGAACAACTGCTCACCGGGGAATAGCGGCGCCCAAGGCCCCCAGGCCCGCGGCGCCGCCCCTGAGCGGAGTCGCAGGCCATGTCCCAGGCATTCGATAAAGACCCACTGGACCCATCGCGGGGCTACCCCCGCGAACTCCTGGCCCAGGCCCGCCAGCAAGCCGGCCAAGAGCGTCTTCTGGCCTGCCTGGAACACCTGTCCAGCGACACCCCGGCCACCTTCACCCAGCGCCTGGCCATCACCCTGCATTACCCGGTGCTAGCCACCCAGGCCTTGTTCGCCTGCGCTCCGGCCTTCGACCGGGTCAGCCTGGCGCAGTGCCTGAAACACGAATTTGCCCTGGTCGAACACGAGGGCGAGCGGGTCGGTGTGTTCGCCGACCCCTTCGACAGCGCCCGCCTGGCCTGGATCGACGACCGCCTGCAGGGCGCGCCGCTGTACCTGGCCCACGCCGCCGACCTGGCCGCGTTCCTGGCCCGCCACGAGGAAAGCTTCCACGCCGTAGAGGCCCTCGGCCACGAGGCTGAACCCGGCAGTGAGGCCGACCCGCTGCAGCGCCTGTCGCTGACCAGCATCAGCGAAGACCAGAGCCGCGTGGTCAAGCTGGTCAACTCCACCCTGTACGACGCGCTCAAGCTGCACGCCAGCGACATCCACTTAGGGATGACCGGCCAGGGCCTGACCATCAAGTACCGTATCGACGGCGTGCTCAACGGTGCCGGCAAGGCCAGCGGCAGCGCCTTCGCCGAGCAGGTGATCTCGCGGATCAAGGTAATGGCCGAGCTGGACATCGGCGAGAAGCGCGTGCCCCAGGACGGTCGCTTCAAGGTGGCCATCGGCGAGCGGCAGATCGATTTCCGCGTCTCGATCATGCCCAGCATCTTCGGCGAGGACGCGGTGCTGCGGGTGCTGGACAAGCAGGACCTGTCCGACCAGGTCAGCGGCGTGCAGCTGCAGGCCCTGGGCTTCGAGGCGCACACCCTGCAGGCCCTGCGCCGGCTGGCCGCCGAGCCCTACGGCATGATCCTGGTCACCGGCCCCACCGGCAGCGGCAAGACCACCACCCTCTACGCCATGCTCAGCGAGATCAACCATGGCATGGACAAGATCATCACCATCGAGGATCCGGTCGAATACCAGCTGCCCGGTGTGCTGCAGATCCCGGTCAACGAGAAGAAGGGCCTGACCTTCGCCCGCGGCCTGCGCTCGATCCTGCGCCACGACCCGGACAAGATCCTCGTCGGAGAGATCCGTGACCCGGACACCGCGCAGATTGCCGTGCAGTCGGCGCTGACCGGGCACCTGGTGTTCACCACCATCCACGCCAACAACGTGTTCGACGTGATCGGCCGCTTCAGCCAGATGCAGGTCGACCCCTACAGCTTCGTCTCGGCGCTCAATGCCGTGCTGGCCCAGCGCCTGGTGCGCCTGGCCTGCCCGCACTGCGCGCAGGCCAGCGACCCGGATGACGACTTGCTGGCCGCCTCGGGCCTGACCCGTGATGCGGTGGCCGGCTGGCGCTTCGTGCGCGCCCAGGGCTGCGGCCAGTGCCGTGGCAGCGGCTACCGCGGGCGCAGCGCGATTGCCGAACTGTTGCACCTGGACGACGACCTGCGGCAGATGATCGTCGAACGTCGCCCGCTCTCGCAGATCAAGCAGCTGGCCTGCCAACGCGGCCTGCGCCTGTTGCGCGCTTCGGCCGTGGACCTGGTCCGCGATGGCCGTACCACACTCGAGGAGATCAACCGTGTCACATTTATCGCCTGATCGGTATTGCGCGGTGCTCGGCGCCGAGGGTGTCGGCCTGGGCCATTGGCACGGCCGGCAGCATCAATGGCTGGGCAGCCGCGCGTTCGCCTGCGACGCCGCCCAGCCGGCCTGGGCCTCGGCACTCCAGGCCCTGGCCGGGCTGCTGGGTGAGCATCCGGCACGCGGCGCGCAGTTGCGCGTGCTGCTCTCGGCCCGCTACAGCCGCTTCTGCCTGGTGCCCTGGAGCGATGCCATCGGTACCCCGCGCGAACTCGAGGCCTACGCCCGGGCCTGTTTCGAGAACCTCTACGGGCAGCCTCTGGATGACTGGCGCATCGTTCTATCGCCGGAGCCGGCCGGCGCCGCGCGCATCGCCACGGCGCTGCCCGAGGCGCTGCTCCAGGGCCTGCAGGCACTGGGGCGGGAAAGCCGCCTGAGCCTGCGCTCGGTGCAGCCGTACCTGATGGCCGCCTACAACCGCTGCTCGGCGCAACTGGCCCAAGGCGACTTCCTGTTCGTGCTGGCCGAGCCGCGCCGCAGCGTGCTGCTGCTGGCTTCAGGCGGTGCCTGGCAGCAGGTGCTGGCCCAGGGCTGCGCCGACAACGACCAGGCCCTGCAGGCGCTGATCGAGCGTACCTGCGAACTGTATGGCGAGCAGTTGCCTCGGGTGTACCTGCACGCACCGGGGCGCACGGCAGCCTCGCAACTGGCCGCGGTGCAGCTGTGCGCCGCCAGCGCCGAAGCCGATCCGTTGTGCGCCATGTGGCGGGCGGTGGCCTGACATGCGCCGCCTCGACCTGGAATTCCAACCCCGCCACAGCAGCCCCCTGGCCTGGTCGTTGCTGGCCCTGGGCGGCGCCGTGCTGGCCGTGCTGGTGCTGGCCCAGCAGCAACTGGTGAGCGAGCAGGTGCACCTGGAAGGCCGCGTGCACCAACTCGAACTCAAGCTTGGCCGACGCCCGGCCACCGCCGCGGGGCAGAGCAGCGCGGTGATCCGCGAGCAGGCCGAGCGCCTGGCGCAGATGCGCAGCGTCTCGCAGCAGTTGCAGCGGCCATGGCAGCAGCTGTTCGCCATGCTCGAGGCGATGCCGCAGGAAGACGTGGCGCTGCTCAGCCTTACCCCCGACGCCCGCAAAGGCCAGGTACGCATCAGTGCCGAGGCGCGCAACCTCGAGGCCATGCTGCAGTACCACCAGCGCCTGGAGCGCAGCGCCGAGCTGTCGGACGTGTCGCTGCTCAACCACGAGGTGGTGGCCGGGCAGGTCGAGCATCCGGTGCGCTTCAACCTCACCGCCACCTGGGAGACCGGCCATGCGCGTCCGTAGCCTGATCGTCCATGAAGCGCTGCGGCGCCTCGGCCGGGCAGGGCTGGCCGCGGTGCTGGTCGGCGGCCTGGCCCTGGCAGTCGCCCTGGCCGGGGTGCTGCCCCAATGGCAAGCGGTGCGCGAACTGCGTGCCAGCGAGGCCGATGCCAGCGTCCAGGTGCAGCGCCTGGCGCGTGGCGAGCTCAAGGTGCAGGCCAAGCCCGAGCAGCAGGCGCTGGACGACCTGCGCCAGCAACTGCCCGGCCAGCCCCAGGCCAGCGAGCTGATCGAGCGCCTGTACCACCTGGCCAGCGCCGAGCGCATCAGCCTGGCCCGGGGCGAGTACGCCCTGGGCGTGGACCCGAAGACCCAGCTGGCGCGCTACCAGATCGTCCTGCCGGTGCGCGGCAGCTACCCGCAGATCCGTGGCTTTCTCAAGGCACTGCTCGGCCAACTGCCGACCTTAGTGCTGGAAGACCTCGAACTGCAACGCAAGCGGATCGGTGACCGGGAACTGACCGGCCGTGTGCGCATGACCCTTTACCTGTCGAGGTCGTGATGAACACTCAGCGTGCGGTGATGTGGGCCGGGTTCCTGGGGTTGAGCGCGGCGCTGGCCTGGGCGCCGGGGCGCTGGTTCGGCGTGGTGGAGGATGAGCTGGCAGGCCCTGTCGCGGAGCAAACCCGCCCCCAAGCGACACCCACGAACGTGGCAGCGGGCTTGCCCCGCGATGAAGCCAAAAGCCCTTCACGCGACCTGTTCCCCAGCCAGCAATGGACCCCACCCCAGGCCCTGGCCACCGTCACCGAACAACCCGTGGTCACCACCCCGGAACCCGCCGCACCTACCGCCCCGACGCTGCCGTTTCGTTTCATCGGTCGCATGGGTGAGCGCGACGACCTGCAGATCTTCCTGCAGAGCGGCGAAAAGCTCTACGTCGTGCGCCAGGGCGATGTGATCGACGAGACCTACCGTCTGGACCGCGTCTCGGCCACCGAGCTGAGCCTGGTCTACCTGCCACTGCATCAGCCACAGACTCTGTCTGTCGGGAGCGCACCATGAAACCGTCGAAGTTGTGCAAGCCTGCGCCGTTCGTGCTCCTGGCCCTGTGCGTGGCCATCGCCGGATGCGGCTCGAGCGCCGCGCGCAAGGACAGCCAGGAACTGATCAAGGAAGGCCAGTACGAGGCCGGCATCGCTCGCCTGGAAGAAGCCCTGCGCGAAGATCCGCGCGACACCGAGCTGAACATCGCCCTGGCCCACGGCCGCCAGGCCGCGGTCGAGGCACTGCTGACCCAGGCCGACAGCGACCGCGTGCGCCACGACTTCGCCGGCGCGCGCATGGGCTACGGTCGGGTGCTGACCATCGAGGCCAACAACCGCCGCGCCCAGGAGGGCATCCGCCAGCTGGAGCTGATCCGCACCCTCGACGACCGTGTCGCCCTTGGCCAGGCTGCATTGCGCCAGGGCGACCTGTTCGGCGCCGAGCGCTACATGCGCGAGGTGCTGCGCCTCGACCCGCAGAACCAGAAGGGCCAGATGCTGCGCAGCGACATCGAGAACGTCCAGGCCCGTACTGCCACGCCTTACCCGCAACTGCGCAGCAAGCTGGAGCGCCCGGTCACCCTGGAGTTTCGCGATGCCGACCTGAAGACCATCTTCGAGGTGCTGGCCCAGGTCGCCGGGATCAACTTCATCTTCGACAAAGACCTGCGCCCGGACATGAAGGCCACCATTTTCGTGCGCGAGGTGCGCATCGAGGATGCCGTGGCCCTGCTGCTGGAGCAGAACCAGCTGCGCCAGAAGATCGTCAACGACAACACCTTGCTGCTCTACCCGGACTCGCCGCAGAAGACCAAGGACTACCAGGAACTGGTCATGCGCACCTTCTACCTGACCAGCATCGACGCCAACACCGCGCTGAACATGGTCAAGACCATGCTCAAGACCCGCGACGTGTTCGTCGACGAGCGCCTCAACACCCTGACCATGCGCGACACCCCCGACGCCGTGCGCATGGCCGAGAAGCTGCTGCAGTCCCAGGACCAGTCCAACCCCGAGGTGGTGCTGGAAGTGGAGGTGATGGAAGTGGCCACTTCGCGCATCCTCGACCTCGGCCTGCAATGGCCCAACACCTTCGGCGTGCTGACCAGCGACGGCAAGTCGGTGAGCGTGCTCGACCAGCTGCGCGGCATCGACTCCAGCCGTATCAGCATCTCGCCGGCGCCGCAGGCCAAGATCAATGCCCAGGACAAGGACATCAACACCCTGGCCAGCCCGGTGATCCGGGTCAGCAACCGCGAACAGGCGCGCATCCACATCGGTCAGCGGGTGCCGATCATCAGCGCCACCTCGGTGCCCTCGACCCAAGGCCCGGTGATCACCGAAAGCGTCACCTACCTGGATGTCGGCCTCAAGCTCGAAGTGCAGCCCACCGTGCACCTGAACAACGAGGTGGCGATCAAGGTGGCCCTGGAAGTGAGCAACGCCACGCCCCTGGAGGCCACGCGCCAGGGCACCATTCCGGTCCAGGTCGATACCCGCAACGCCCAGACCAGCCTGCGCCTGCACGATGGCGAGACCCAAGTGCTGGCCGGCCTGGTGCGCAACGACCACAACGCCAGCGGCAACAAGATCCCGGGACTGGGAGACATTCCCGGCCTGGGCCGGCTGTTCGGCAGCAACAAGGACGACATGAGCAAGTCCGAACTGGTGCTGGCGATCACCCCGCGCATCGTGCGCAACCTGCCTTACCAGAGCCCGTCTGACATGGAGTTCGCCACCGGCACAGAATCGGCCCTGCAGGTGCGCCAACTGGCGCAACCGGCGCCGGCCAGCGCGCTGCCCGCCGACGCCCCGGCTGACGAGCCAGCCGCGGCGCCGCTGGTAGAGGGGCAGATGGCCGTGGTGCCTGCCGCCGCGAGGCCACGGCCATGACACGCCGCCAGCAGGGTTTCAGCCTGATCGAAGTGGTACTGACCCTGGCATTGCTCGGGCTGCTCGCCACCATGGCCGCGCCCTTGACCGAGACCGTGGTGCGCCGGGGCAAGGAGCAGCAGCTGCGTGAGGCCCTGTATCAGCTGCGCGACGCCATCGACGCCTACAAGCGCGCCTTCGACGCCGGCTACATCGAGAAGCGCCTGAACGCCAGCGGTTATCCGCCGAACCTGCAGGTGCTGGTGGACGGCGTGCGCGATGTGCGCAGCGCCAAGGGTGCGAAGTTCTACTTCCTGCGTCGCATCCCCCACGACCCGCTGCGCGCCGCCAAGGACGACGACCAGGGCGGCTGGGGCCTGCGCGCCTACGACAGCGCGGCCGACAGCCCGCGTGAGGGCGAGGATGTGTTCGACGTGTATTCCAAGGCCAGCGGCAAAGGCCTGAACAACGTGCCCTACGGGCAATGGTGACGGCGATGAAAGCGAGCAGAGGCTTCACCCTCATCGAGCTGCTGGTGGTGATGGCGATCATCGCCACCCTGATGACCATCGCCATGCCGCGCTACTTCAACAGCCTGGAGGCCTCCCGCGAGGCCACCCTGCGCCAGAGCCTGGCGGTGCTGCGCGAGGCCCTGGATCACTACTACGGCGACACCGGGCACTACCCCGATTCGATCGACCAGCTGGTGGAGCAGCGCTACCTGCGCAACACCCCGGTCGATCCGATCACCGAGCGGCGCGATGCCTGGCAGCTGGTGCCGCCGCCCGAGGGCGTTTCCGGCGCGGTGGCCGACATCAGGAGCGGAGCAACCGGGAGGGCGCGCGATGGCAGCCTCTATGCCGAATGGTGAAGCCGGCTTCACCTACCTGGGCGTGCTGCTGCTGATCGCCGTCAGCAGCATGGCCCTGGCGGCCACCGGCACCCTGTGGGCCACCCGCGTGCAGCGCGAGCACGAGCGCCAGCTGCTGTGGGTGGGCGGCCAGTACGCCCAGGCCCTGCGCAGCTACTACCGCGCCTCGCCGGGCCTGGCCCAGTATCCGCAGGACCTTGGGGAGCTGGTGGAAGACAACCGTTTCCCGTCGCCGCAGCGCCACCTGCGTCGGCTCTACCCGGACCCTGTCGGTGGCGGCGAAGAATGGGGCCTGTTGCGCGCGGTCGATGGCCGCATCACCGGGGTGTACAGCCGCTCTGACGCCGCGCCGCTCAAGCGCAGTGGATTCGATGCCCAGTGGAGCGCCTTCGAGGGGCTGGAGCACTACAGCGACTGGCAGTTCGTCGCCGAGCAGGCCTTTGCCGAGAGCGCCGCTGGCGCCCGTCCACACGCCGGCCTGGGAGAGACGCCATGAAACGCCTGGCCGCGCGGGTGTGCCTGTGCCTGGCCCTGTTGCATGGCCAGGCGCAGGCCGGGGCCGAGGACGAGATGATGGGTTTCATCGTCGACAACACCATCTCGCACATCGGCCACGACTTCTATCACGCCTTCAGCGACCGGCTGCGCGCCACCAGCCGACTCGACTTCAACCTGGTGGTGCGCGAACGCCCGGATGCCCGCTGGGGCAGCCTGGTGACGGTGGAGTACGAACGCGAGGTGCTGTACCGGCGCTTCCTGCCGCCCAACACCACGCAACTGAATGACGAGGCCATCGCGGCCGCCGACCTGGTCAGGCAGCAGATCATCCAGCGCAAATTGCAACGGCTGCTGCAGGACACAACCGATCTGGAGAGGGACGAGCTATGAGCAACCACCTTGCACGACGCATCGCCGCCTGCCTGCTGGCCGCCGGCCTCGGTGGCCAGGCCCTGGCCACCGAGCTGGTGTACACCCCGGTCAACCCGTCCTTCGGCGGCAATCCGATCAATGGCGCCTGGCTGTTGAACAACGCCCAGGCGCAGAACGACTACGACGATCCCGACCTCAAGGACCGCAGCTCGGCATTCGCCGGCACCTCGGCCCTGGAGCGCTTCAGCAACCAGCTCGAGTCGCGCCTGCTCGGGCAGTTGCTGGACAACATCAGCAACGGCAACACCGGCAGCATGTCCACCGACGCCTTCCTGATCGACGTGATCGACGATTCCGGGGCGCTGAGTATCAAGGTCACCGACCGGGCCACCGGGGAAGTCTCGATCATCGAGGTCAGCGGCCTGAACCCCTGAGAGGGACGGGTCTTTACTGGGGAGAGAACGCCATGAAACGCCTGCTGAGCACACTGCTGATCCTCACCGCCCTGGCTGGCCTGCAAGGCTGCGGCCTGCGTGAGCCGATGCCCGCCGAACAAGACCCTGAGACCCCGACGCTGACACCGCGGGCCTCGACCTACTACGACCTGGTCAACATGCCCCGGCCCCGCGGCCGGCTGATGGCGGTGGTATACGGCTTCCGCGACCAGACCGGGCAGTACAAGCCGACTCCGGCCAGCTCGTTCTCCACCAGTGTCACCCAGGGGGCGGCGAGCATGCTGATGGACGCCCTCAACGCCAGTGGCTGGTTCGTGGTGCTCGAGCGCGAGGGCCTGCAGAACCTGCTGACCGAGCGCAAGATCATCCGCGCCTCGCAGAAGAAGCCTGACGTTGCCGAGAACATCCAGGGCGAACTGCCGCCGTTGCAGGCGGCCAACCTGATGCTCGAGGGCGGCATCATCGCCTACGACACCAACGTGCGCAGCGGCGGCGAGGGCGCCCGCTACCTGGGCATCGGCCTGTCCCGCGAGTACCGGGTCGACCAGGTCACGGTCAACCTGCGGGCGGTGGACGTGCGCACCGGGCAGGTGCTGGCCAACGTGATGACCAGCAAGACCATCTACTCGGTCGGGCAGAACGCCGGGGTGTTCAAGTTCATCGAGTTCAAGAAGCTGCTCGAGGCCGAGGTCGGCTACACCACCAACGAGCCGGCGCAGCTGTGCGTGTTGTCGGCCATCGAAGCCGCGGTGGGCCACCTGCTGGCCCAGGGCATCGAGCGGCGGCTGTGGCAGGTGGCCGGGGACGGGGCGGGGGACAAGGCGGTGCTGGACAAGTACCTGAGTCAGTACCAGCAGCAGTAGCGGGCAACGGGGGCACGTGGTCCGTCGACGCCCCCGGCAGTCGGCATTTCAAAGCAAATCAAACTTTGCAGCCGTGGCGGTATCTCCATTGAACGCAACCGGGAGAAATCACCATGTCAGATCCACGCCAATCGCCGGCCAAGCAGGGCCCGCACTCATCCGAGCAGGCCACCGCGCCCGACGACCTCGGCTTCGACCCGGACTCGCCGGATGTCGATGACCCGCAGGTTGATCCCCAGGGGCCGGCCAAGCCACCGAGGGATGTCGAAAAGGAGGCCTGAATCATTCGGCGCATTGGTCATACAGCCGGCGTGCCAGAAGAATCGCCGGCATGTTCGACTCCGCCCACTGCGCCAGACGCTCCACCGTACCGCCCAGTGTCGCGCCCAGTTCGGTGAGGGCGTATTCGACGGTGGGCGGTACGCTCGGATGCACCTGGCGCTCCACCAGGCCGTCGCGTTCGAGCCGCTTCAGGGTTTGCGACAGCACCTTCTGCGATACACCGGCGATATCTCGGCGCAGCTGGTTGAAGCGCACCCGCTCACCGGCGCTGAGGCGGTCGATGAGCAACAGCACCCATTTGTCGGCGAGGCGGTCGAGCACCAGGCGGGCCGGGCAATTCGGGGCGAACACGTCGTAGGCGGGGCATTCGCGGTAATGGGCCATGGGTTACTCCAAGGTAATCAGGTGAGTGAAAAGTGCCTTCTTGAGCGCCTGGGCGGGACTGGTTAGGCTTTTATCCATGGTTCGCGGCCGCGCCATACCCACCCGTTGAATGCACTGAAGGAAACTGAGATGAACACCGAACCCAAGGCTTCGGCGCTGCGTGCTGGCCGCTGGATCACCCTGCTGCTGCTGAGCGCGGCGGCCAATCCGGGCAATGCCGGCGAGCTGGTGACTCCGGCCACCCTGGTCGTGGACCGCAGCCTGCCCAAGGCCCAGCTGGAGCAGCAGATCCTCGCCGCCCGCCGCTACGACACCTTCTGGAACACCGGCGACGAGGCCATGGCCCGCGCCGCGCTGGCCAGCGACTTTCGCGACAACACCCTGCCACCGGGACGGCCACAGGGCGTGGAAGGGCCATTGAGCGCTTCCAGGGCATTTCGCGCAGCGGTGCCGGACCTGCGCTGCGAGGTGCTGCAGATGATCGTCGCAGGCGACCGGGTCACCGCGGCGCTGCGTTTCACCGGGCACTTCAGCGGCAAGCTGGGCGAGCACCAGGGTCAGGGTCAGGCCATCGACTTCATTGCCATGGATATCTACCGTGTCGCCGAGGGCCGGATCGCCAAGGACTGGCATCTGGAGGACAACCTTGCGTTCATGCGGCAGGCGGGGTTGGTTGGGCGTTGAATACCCGGGCCGGCCTTGATCCAGGGTTGTCAGGACTGGCCTCATCGCCGGCAAGCCGGCTCCCACAGGTTCAGTGCATGGCGTGACATTTGCGCGGTCGGTGTGGGAGCCGGCTTGCCGGCGAAAGGGCGCGAAGCCCCCCCTGTCGGTCAGGCGAACACCCGTGGCGGATTGACCGGCGTATCGGCCTGGGCAAGGGCCCAACGGGCAATCTCGTCCTTGCGCATGAACGCCACGCCGGCATGGCCGCGGGCATAGGTGAAGAACTGGTCCAGCGCGCGGACCACGGTAGGTGTACCGCCGATGCGGTCATGCGCCGACAGCGACATCAGCCGGCGCCGTTGGCGGCCTTCGGCATAAAGCACGTCGAACTCGTCCTTGAGCTCCTGCAACAGCGCGGCGCCGGTCATCGCCGTGGACCCGGCAATACGACCGATGTCGTTGTTGCGCAGGGTGTAGGGTACTACCGCGAAAGGCTTGCCGCGCACCGGGATGATCGAGGGTTCGTCGCGGGCCAGGTCGTCGATGTGGTAGAGAAAGCCGAGGTCCTGGAGAATGTTCAACGTTTCGCGGGAGTGACGCATCCAGAACGCGTTGAAACCCACCGGGCGTTGGCCGGTGACGCGCTCGATGATGGCGCTGGCCTGCTCGTACTGGCGACGCTCCTCCGCCGGCGTCAGGCTGTACTGCGGAGCCCAGTGCAGGCCGTGCCCGGCGGCTTCGTGGCCGCGCCTGACCACCTCGGCCGCCAGCTCCGGGTAAGCCTCCACAGCCTTGCCGACCATGTGCGAAGTGACCTTGATGCCATGCCGGTCGAACAGCGCGAGCAGGCGCGGCACGCCTTCCAGCGGGCCATAGCGGTACCAGCTGGGGGCGATGGTGTCGGGGTAGCGTGAATCCAGGGGCGGGAAGGGGCTTTCGGCGTGTTCCGGCTGGCCACCGGATTCGAATTGCAACGACACGGAAATCACCAGTTGCGCGCCATTGGGCCAGAACCCCTTGCCCTCGGCGCTATCGGGCGGCGCCCCGGTGCTGCCGCTTGGCTCTTTCGCCAGTACCGCGCCCGCCGCCACGGCGATGCCGCCGGCGAGGGTGCCTTTCATGAAATCTCTTCTGCTGGTCATCGGGTTGCTCCTGTGCGGGTGTCGATGCCGGGCAGTGTAATTAGCGAGGAAATCACCAATAATCAGGTGAAAGTCAAAATCATATTTCGGGAAAATCGAAAAGCATGCTGGATAACCTGGCGTTGTTCCTGACCATCATCGAAAAAGGCAGCCTGTCGGCGGCAGGCCGCGAGCGCGGGCTGTCACCGGCCACGGTGTCCGAGCGCCTGGCGGCGCTGGAGGCACACTACGGGGTGGCGCTGCTGACCCGCAGCACCCGTTCGCTGAGCCTCACCGACGCCGGCCGGCAACTCGCCGAGGGCGCACGGCGCCTGCTGGCCGAGGCCGACGAGCTGGAAAGCCGTCTCAGAGACGGCCAGCAGAAGATCTCCGGGTTGGTGCGCCTGAGCGCGCCGGTGGACCTTGGCCAGCACTGCATCGTGCCGCTGCTCGACCGTTTCCTGGCCGAGCATCCGCAAGTCTCGATCGACCTGGACCTGACCGATGGCTACGTCGACCTGGTGGGGCAGGGCATCGACTTCGCCATCCGCTACGGCACCCTGGCCGACAGTTCCCTGCGCGCACGGCCCCTGGGCGACAACCGCCGGGTGGTGTGCGCCGCGCCCGACTACTTGCATCGCCACGGCACGCCACTGCACCCGGACGACCTGGCCCACCACGATTGCATCGTCATGCGTTTCGGCATCCACGCCGAACGGGTCTGGCCATTTCGCCTGGACGGCGCGGCTTACCCGGTCGGCGTGCGCGGGCGGCGGGTTGCCAACAGCGGCGAGCAGGTGCGCCGCTGGGCGCTGGATGGGCACGGGCTGTGCCTGAAATCGCTTCGCGATGTGTGCGACGACCTCGACAATGGCCGACTGGTCGAAGTGCTGGAGGACTTCAGCGCCGGGCAGGTGGCGCTGCAGATCGTCTACGCGCCGACGCGGGTGCAGCCACGGCGGGTGCGGGCGTTGATGGAGGCAATCATCGAAGGCCTGCGCTAGCCCGCCCCGTGGCAGTTGGCCGAACCATTGCCACAGGGCGGACCAGCATCAGCCTTCGGCTTGCCTGGCGGCCTCGACACCGGCGGACGACAGCTTGATCGGGTAGTTGACGCTGAGCGCGTGTCCGGATTCGACACTCACGCTGCCATCGTGGATCAAGCCTTGCTCCTGCAAGGTCTTGAGCATGCCGGCCACGGCTTTCTCGCCGCGGTAGTTGTCCAGCACTTCCTTGCCCAGCCCTTGTGGATGGGCGTGCAACAGGCGGGTCAGGACTTCCGAACGCAGTGCATCATTGCTCATGGGAGCCTCGCTTTTTCAGTGGGGCGGGTTACTGGCCGTGCTTGGCCTGTAGTTCCTTGGCATGCTTCAAGTGCTCTTCGAGCTTGGGCAGGGTCTCGCCGGCGAAAGCCTTGAGCTCGGCCTTGTCGGACGAGGCGGCCTCCTTCCTGAACAGTTCCACGGCTTTCTCGTGGGCCTCGACCTGGTTGTTGACATAGGAGCGGTCGAACGACTCGTCACGCCACTCCAGGATCATCTTCTTGACCTTGTCGGTCAGCGCCGCTTCATCGGGCACGCTGATGTCGAGTTTGCGGGCGATGTCGCCGAGCTTCTGGTTGGCCTGGGTGTGATCGGTGACCATCTGCTGGGCGAAGGTCTTGATTTGCGGGTCCTTGCTCTTGTCCAGCGCCAGCTTGCCGGTCACCACCTCGGCGATGCCGGCCTCGGTGGCGGCGTCGACGAAGTCGTCCGACGAGGCGGCCATGGCCTGTAGCGACGCCATGCCCAGCACCATGGAAAACCCGACCCGCTTGAGGAACAGATTGCTCATCTGTGACTCCTTATCCGTTGGCGCGACGTCAGTGTCGCGTACGGTTGAGGGCCGGCGGCGGGCAAAGGTTTAATTTTTCTGCGTGCTTTGAACCGATGATGACAAGCAAGGCTCACACCTTCAAAGGTGCAGAGGAACCCGACCATGAGCATCGAACGCAGCATTCCCGAACTCGAGGCCTGGTACGCCCAGTACGACGATGCCAGCTATCGGCGCGAATCGCCCGACGCCTATCACCATGAATTGCTGCGCACGGCCGAGGCGCTGCGCGATGATGGCGCGATCGACTGGGACGACTGGCTCAAGCTCAAGGAGCTGGCCGACCAGGCCCACCTGGGGGCACTGCAAGACGCGGTGCAGGCCCGCGTGGACGACCCCGACGCATGAAAGCGCTGAAGATCGCCACGTTCAATGTCAACGGCATCCGCAGCCGGCTCGACAACCTGCTGGCCTGGCTGGCGCGTGAGCAGCCCGACATCGTCTGCCTGCAGGAACTCAAGGCCAGCGACGCGCAGTTTCCCGGTGAGGCCATCGAGGCTGGCGGCTACGGCTGCCTGCACTTCGGCCAGGCGTCATGGAACGGGGTCGCCATCCTCGCCCGCGCCAGCCAGCCCCTGGAGGTGCGCCGCGGCTTGCCGGGCATGGAGGATGACGGCCAGAGCCGTTATATCGAGGCGGCGGTGCACGGCGTGCAGGTGGCCTGCCTGTACCTGCCCAACGGCAACCCGCAACCGGGCCCGAAGTTTGCCTACAAGTTGCGCTGGTTCGAATGCCTGATCGCCCATGCCGACACGCTGCGCGGCGCCGATCACCCTGTGTTGCTGGCGGGGGACTTCAACGTGGTGCCCACCGACCAGGACATCTACAACCCGAAATCGTGGCTCAAGGACGCGCTGCTGCAGCCCGAGTCACGCGCTTGCTACCAGCGTTTGCTGGAGCAGGGCTGGAGCGATGCGTTGCGGCAGTTGTACCCGCACGAGCGGGTCTACACCTTCTGGGACTATTTCCGTAACCACTGGCCGCGCAACGCCGGGCTGCGCATCGACCACCTGCTGCTCAACCCGGCCCTGGCGCCTTACCTGAAGGACGCCGGGGTCGACGCCTGGGTGCGCAACGAGGCGCACGCCAGCGACCACGCGCCGGTGTGGATCAGCCTCGGCACACGCAAGCGGCGCTGAACTATAGTCATTGGCGGCCAAGGGTCGATGACAAGGGACTTCAATGCGCGCAGTCAGGAAACAGACCGAGGACGGCCTCTTCCCGGTGACCGGCGAGGGCCGCGCCGTGTCGCTGTTCCGCCTGATGCTCAGCTTCATGGCGGTGGTGATGCTGGCTTTCGTGCTGGTCGAGGGCTGGCGGATCTGGCGCGACTACCGGCAGGTGTTCACCAATGCCGAAAACGCGGTCAGCAACCTGGCCCGGGCCACCGCCCAGCATGCCGAGGATGCCATCCGCCAGGTGGACGCGATCACCGCGGCCTTGGCCGAGCGCCTGGAGGGCGATGGCTTCGCCCATGTCGACCGACCGCGCCTGCACGCGTTGCTCAAGCAGCAGGCGCAGATCATGCCGCAACTGCATGGCCTGTTCGTCTATGGCCCCGACGGCGGCTGGATCGTCACCGACAAGGATGACGTGCCAGCGGGTGCCAACAATGCCGACCGAGATTATTTCATCTATCACCGCACCCATCCCGACCGTCAGGTGCGTATCGGCACGGTGGTGCGCAGCCGCTCCACGGGTGACCTGATCATCCCCATCTCGCGGCGCCTGGAAAATGCCGACGGCAGCTTTGCCGGGGTGTTGCTGGGGACCATCAAGGTCGACTGGTTCGTGCGCTACTACGGCGACTTCAAGATCGACGAACGTGGCGCCCTGGTGCTGGCCAAGCGCGACGGCACCATCCTCGTGCGCCGGCCGTTCGTCGAGCTGGTGATCGGCCGCAGCCTGGCGGCCAGCGACATCTTCCGCAAGTACCTGCCCCATGCCAGCGAAGGGGTGGCCGAGGCGGTGGCGGTGGTCGATGGCACGCCGCGCCTGTACGGGTTTCGCGCACTGAGCAGCTACCCGCTGGTGGTGGAGGCGGGGTTGTCGCGCGAGTCGATCATCGCGCCGTGGCGCCATGACATGATCAAGTCGGTGGCGGTGCTGGTCCTGGTACTGATCGGCCTGGCCGGCTTCGGCTGGATCGTCCTGCGCCAGTTGCGCGAGCGCATCGCCATCGAGCGTGCCCTGCACCAGGCCCACCAGACCCTAAAGGCGCTGGCCTTGACCGACAGCTTGACCGGGCTGGGCAACCGCAGGCGGCTGGATGCGGTGCTGGAACCGGAGATACGCCGGGCGCGGCGACAGGGCTATGCCCTGGCCCTGGTGATGCTCGACCTGGACTGCTTCAAGGCCTACAACGACCGCTACGGGCATCCGGCCGGCGACCAGTGCCTGCGCCGCTTCGGCGAGCTGTTGCGCCAGGCGCTGAAACGCCCGGGCGACCTGGCGGTGCGTTATGGTGGCGAGGAGTTCACCTTGCTGCTGCCCGATACCGATGCCGCAGGGGCCAGCCAGATCGTGCAGGAGATCCTGCAGTTGCTGCGCCGGCAGGCCATCGAGCACGGTGGCAGTCCGTTCGGCCATGTCACGGCCAGCGCCGGAATTGCGGTGGGTGCGCCGACGTTGGCGACGGTGACCCCGGAAAACCTGATGGCGGCGGCGGATGCGGCGCTCTACCAGGCCAAGCGGCAGGGGCGTGATCGCTACTGCCTGGCGGCCAGTGTGGAGCAGCATCCGGCGCATTGAAGCCATCGCCTGAGGTCTGTCATGGCGCCAAGGTAGGGCCTTACTCCACCTCGACCAGCACCCCGTCACGGCCAATCCGATAGCGCGCCAGGTCCCGGGCCAGGGTCAGGTGCCCCTTGTAGTGCGCCAGCGCCTCATCGCGTACCTCCTCGATGGAACCGCCGCGCCCACCGCCCGACTGGTAGCGGGCGCTGAAGTGCGTCAGCACCAGGTTCTTCACCCCCACCATCTCGCCGAAGCGCGCCACAGCGGCGGCGGTGCTGTGGCCGAAGCTGGCCTGGGTGCGTTCGACCAACGGTTGGGTGAAGGTGGCTTCGTGGACCAGGACGTCAACGTTGGCGGCCAGTTCGCTCAACAATTCGGGGCGGTCGTTGTCACCACAGACGATGATGCGTTGCGCCGGGCGCGTCGGTTGCAGGTAGGCCTGCGGGTCGATCTGGCGACCTTCGTGCTCGACCGTTCGGCCACGGACGATCTGCCCCCACAGCGGCCCGGCGGGGATGCCGTCGGCGCGCAGGCGCTCGGTGTCCAGGTGCGGTTGCGGGTCGCGCTCCTCGAACACGAAGCCGTAGGAGGGTACCCGGTGCGACAGCTCGACCACGCCGACCTGGATGTTACCGTGGCTCAAGCCACCAAAGGTCTCCAGCGCCTGCATCTGCAACTCGAAGGGCAGGTAGGTGTCGCTGACCTCCAGGCTCTGCCGGACCCAGGGGTGCAGGTCGGCCGGCAGGACCAGCACCAGTGGCTCCTTGCGCCCTGACATGCCGGCGCTGGCCAGCAGCCCCGGCAGGCCGAAGCAATGGTCGCCGTGTACATGGGTGATGAAGATGGCGCGCAGGTCGCGCACCGACAGCGGGCTGTGCAGCAGCTGATGCTGGGTGCCTTCGCCGCAATCGACCAGGAACCAACCGGTGCCGGTGGCCTCGATGACCGCGGTCGCGCTGACGTTGCGGGCCTTGGTGGGCACCCCGGAGGAGGTGCCCAGAAACTGCAGGTCCATTGCCTGACTCCTTGATTCGACGTTGTCGCGACCCCGCAGGGCGGGGCGCGCGGAGGCTAGCATGGTGCTGCCGGGCGAGCCAGCAGTGCTTCACCGGATCGCCCCAACATCGAGCTTACGCGCTACAAGGCCAGGCTAGTAGACACCGCCCTGGGCGATGGCGGCGGTCCCTGCCTTGAACGTGCCCGCCAACCCCTGCAAGCCGCGCATCAGCACCGTGGTGTCGACCCCCACCGCGACGAACGCCGCGCCCAGTTCGATGTAACGTCGGGCCAGCGTCGTGTCGGCGCTGAGAATACCCGCCGCCTTGCCGGCCCGCGCGATGCGCACGATGGCATCCTCGATGGCCGCCTGGACCTCAGGATGCCCCGGATTGCCCCGCTGGCCCATGGCGGCGCTGAGGTCGGCGGGGCCGATGAACACGCCATCGACGCCTTCGACGGCGCAGATTGCATCGAGGTTGGCCAGCCCTTCGCGGTTTTCCACCTGCACCAGCAGGCACATCTGCTCGTCGGCCTGGTCCAGGTAGCCGGGGATGCTGTTCCAGCGCGACGCCCGCGCCAGCGCGCTGCCGACACCGCGCACGCCGTGGGGCGGGTAGCGCATCGCCCGCACCAGCTGACGTGCCTGCTCGGCGCTTTCGACCATGGGCACCAGCAGGGTCTGCACGCCGATATCGAGCAACTGCTTGATCAGCGCGGTATCGCCGATCACCGGGCGCACGATGGGCTGGGCCGGGTAGGGCGCCACCGCCTGCAACTGGCCGAGCAAGCTGCGCAGGTCGTTGGGCGCATGCTCGCCATCGAGCAGCAGCCAGTCGAAGCCGGCGTTGGCCGCCAGCTCCGCGCAATATGGGTCGGCCAGGCCGAGCCACAGGCCGATCTGTGCCTGGCCGTCGCGCAGGCGTTGCTTGAAGGTGTTGATGGGCATGTCCATGGGCGCTCCTCAGACGAAACGGCAGGCGATCGAGCCAAGCTGGTCGTAGTCGACGTGAAAGGTGTCGCCGGGACGGGCGGCCACCGGGCGGGTGAACGAGCCGCCGAGAATGAGCTGGCCGGCTTCCAGGCTCACGTCATGTGCCGCCAGCTTGTTGGCCAGCCAGGCCACGCCCTTGGCGGGGTGGTTGAGCACCGCCGCCGACACGCCGGATTCCTCGATCACGCCGTTGCGGTACAGCACCGCCGGGACCTTGCGCAGGTCGATATCGCCCGGCCGCACCGCACGCCCGCCGATGACCACGCCAGCGTTGGCGGCGTTGTCGGAGATGGTGTCGAAGACCTTGCGGGTGACGCCGCTGAGTGGGTCGACCTGCTGGATGCGCGCATCGATGATCTCCAGCGCCGGGATCACCCACTCGGTGGCGTCGAGCACCTCGAACAGGGTCACGTTCGGCCCCTTGAGCGGCTTGCCGAGGATGAACGCCAGTTCCACCTCGACCCGGGGCACGATGAAACGCTCGAAGGGAATGTCGCGGCCTTCCTCGAACAGCATGTCGTCGAGCAGCGCGCCGTAGTCTGGCTCGCTGATGTTCGAGGAGACCTGCATGGCCCGGGAGGTGAGGCCGATCTTGTGGCCGACCAGCTTGCGGCCATCCTTGATCTTCTGCGCCACCCAGGCACGCTGGATGGCGTAGGCGTCCTCGATGCCGATCGAGGGATGTTCCAGGGAAAACTGGCCGACCTGTTCGCGGGTGCGTTCGGCCTGGTCGAGGCGGGCGGCGGCTTGCTGGATGATACGGGCGTCGAGCATGGAGACCTCAGGGCTGGCGGGTGAACAGAGGGTGCAGGCTGCTGTGCTTGGCGTCGTAAACCTGGGCCTGGCTTTCGTCGATCTGCAGGGTCACGCCGACCGGGCGACATTCCAGCAGCGCGTCCAGGTGCCGGCGCAACACCGCCAGCAGCGCGTCACCGACCTGCTGGTGCACCGCGGCGCTGCGGCCAGCGCCCATGCGCAGGTTGGCGTAGACGAAACCGTAGGCACCGCGGCCATCGGCGATTGCCGCATGGGCGGCGGGGTAGGCCAGCACACGGGTGCCGCCGGTGGGGAACACCTGGCGATGGTGTTCGTCGCGCTGGGCGAGCATGCAGTCGGCCAGGGCGCGGCATAGGCCTGGCATATCGGCGTCGGCTTCGATATCCGGGCTGTAGAGCAGGACCAGATGGGGCATGGTGATGCTCCTTACAGGCGGCTTGTGGAGGTGACGCCGGCCCGGTTCGAGGCCTGGGCGGCAGGGATCGCGCTGCCATCCTGCGGGGTGACCGGGAAGATCGCGTTGATCTGGCCGGTGCCGGAGGAACCGAAGTACGGCGTCACCACCTCGGCCTTGCCGTCGTATTTCGACCAGCCGAGCGCGCCGAGCAACATGGCGGTGTCGTGCATGAAGCCTTCGCCGTGGCCCTTGACCGCGTACTCGGGCAGCATTGCGCAGAAATCGGCCCAGTCGCCGTCCTGCCACAGGCGCACCACGCGGTGGTCGAGGGTTTCCAGGAACGGGCTCCAGACCTTGGTGGCAAAGTCCGGGGCCTGGCCGTTCTGGGCGAAACGGTGCGACAGCGAGCCGCTGGCCAGGAAGGCCACGGTGCCGTCGTAGTGTTCCTCGACCGCCTTGCGCATGGCCCAGCCCAGGCGCGCGCTGTCGTTGAGGTAGTGCGAGGTGCACAGCGCCGAGACCGAGATCACCTTGAAGTGCTGGTCGGTGTTCATGTAGCGCATCGGCACCAGGGTGCCGTACTCAGGCGCCAGCGTGGTGGCGTCGTGGGCCATGGTTTCCACGCCCAGGCGATTGCACTCGTCGGCGAGGATGCGTCCCAGCTCGGGGTTGCCGGGGAAGCCGTAGTTCATGTTGGCGATGAAGTGCGGCAGTTCGTTGCTGGTGTACAGGCCTTCGAAGTGCGCGGCGCAGTTGATGTGGTAGTTGGCGTTGACCAGCCAGTGGGTGTCGAACACGACGAGGGTGTCGACGCCCAGTTCGCGGCAGCGCCGGCCGATCTCGAGGTGGCCGTCGATGGCCGCCTGGCGAAAGCCCTGGCGCGGGCCGGGCAGTTCGGACAGGTACATCGACGGCACGTGGGTGATCTTGGCGGCGAGAGCAAGTGTGCCCATGGGAGTCTCCGGTAACGAGTTGTTGTTATGTATCCATGGCGAGGGCTTCGCCCTCGTTTCGCCGGCAAGCCGGCTCCTACAGTGTGCGGTGATCCCTGTGGGAGCCGGCTTGCCGGCGATGGGCTGCTCAGCAGCCCCGCGTTACACCCCCCAGCGCGGAATGTGGTGGCTACCCATGGATATACACACGTTCTTTATCTCGGCGAAGACCTCGAAGCTGTATTGCCCGCCTTCGCGGCCGGTGCCCGAGCCCTTGACACCGCCGAACGGCTGGCGCAGGTCGCGCACGTTCTGGCTGTTGATGAACACCATGCCTGCCTCGATGCCACGGGCCAAGCGGTGGGCCTTGCCGATGTCCTGGGTCCAGATGTACGAGGCCAGGCCGTACTCGGTGTCGTTGGCCAGTTGCAGCGCCTCGGCCTCGTCCATGAACGGGATCAGGCACACCACCGGGCCGAAGATCTCTTCCTGGGCGATGCGCATCTTGTTGTTCACATCGGCGAACACCGTCGGCTGGATGAACTGCCCCTTGGCCAGGTGCGCCGGCAATCCGGCCGGGCGTTCCAGGCCACCGGCCAGCAGGCGCGCGCCTTCTTCCAGGCCGATGCGGATGTAGCCGGTGACCTTGTCGTAGTGCTGCTGGGTGATCATCGAGCCGACCTGGGTCTTCGGGTCGGTCGGGTCACCGACGATCAGGCGCTTGGCACGGGCGGCGAACTCGGCAACGAACTGCGGATACACGCTCTGCTGGATGAAGATGCGGCTGCCGGCGGTGCAGCGTTCGCCGTTGAGCGAGAAGATGGTGAACAAGGCAGCGTCCAGCGCACGCTCGAGGTCGGCGTCCTCGAAGATCAGTACCGGCGACTTGCCGCCCAGTTCCATCGAGTACTTCTTCAGGCCGGCGGTCTGCATGATCTTCCGGCCGGTGGCGGTGCCGCCGGTGAAGGAGATGGCGCGCACGTCCGGGTGACGCACCAGGGCATCTCCGGCGCTGGCGCCGTAGCCCTGGATGACGTTGAGCACGCCATCCGGAATGCCGGCTTCCACGGCCAGGCGCCCCAGCTCATTGGCGGTCAGCGGCGACAGCTCGCTCATCTTCAGTACCGCGGTATTGCCCAGGGCCAGGCACGGCGCGGTCTTCCAGGTGGCGGTCATGAACGGCACGTTCCAGGGCGACACCAGCGCGCACACTCCAACCGGCTGGTAGAGCGTGTAGTTGAGCATCTGGTCGTCCACCGGGTAGCTGTGGCCGTCCATACGTGTGCACACCTCGGCGAAGAAGTCGAAATTGTGCGAGGCGCGGGGGATCAGCACGTTGCGCGTCTGGTGGATCGGCAGGCCGGTGTCCAGGGTTTCCAGCTCGGCCAACTGCGGCACGTTCTGCTCGATCAGCTCACCCAGGCGGCGCATCAGGCGCGCGCGCTCCTTGGCCGGTGTATTGGCCCATTTCGGGAAGGCTTGCTTGGCCGCGGCTACGGCCAGGGCGACTTCCTCGGCGCCGCCACTGGCGACTTCGCCGATGGCCTCGCCGGTGGCCGGGTTGTAGTTGACGAAGGTGTCGCGGCTTTCGACTTCGCGGCCATCGATCCAGTGCTTGATCATGCTGTTGCCTCTTGTGCGTTGCGGGCGAAGAACTCGGCTTCGCTGACGATCCGGTTGACCAGGCGGCCGACGCCTTCCACTTCCACCACCACCTCGTCGCCCGGGACCACGTCGGCCAGGCCTTCCGGGGTGCCGGTGGCGATCATGTCGCCGGGTTGCAGGGTCATGAAGCTGGAGAAGTATTCGATCAGGTAGGGGATATCGAAGATCATGTCGGCCGTGGTGCCTTGCTGTTTCAGCTCGCCGTTGATCCAGGTGCGCAGGGTCAGGTTCGAGGGGTCCGGCACATCGGCGGTGTCGACGATCCACGGGCCTACCGGGGTGGTGGCGTCACGGTTCTTCACCCGCAGGTTGGGGCGGTAGTAGTTCTCCAGGTAATCGCGGATGGCGTAGTCGTTGCACACCGTGTAGCCGGCCAGGTAGTCGAGGGCGTCCTCGCGCTTGACGTTGCGCGCCGGCTTGCCGATCACCGCCACCAGTTCGCACTCGTAGTGCATGTACTTGACGTTGTCCGGGCGCCAAGTGACCTGCTTGTGCCCGGTGTAGGTGCCGGGCGACTTGACGAAGGCCAGCGGCTCGGTGGGCGGGGTGAAGGCCAGCTCGGCGGCGTGGTCGGCGTAGTTCAGGCCCAGGGCGAACATGCTACCGCTGGCCGGCGGCAGCCAGGTGACCTGGTCGGCGCCGACCAGGCGGCCATCGGCCAGACGCAGTTGCTGGTCGTTTTCGACGGTGACCGCGTGGACCTGGCCGTCGAACAGGATACGGGCGTGCTTCATGGGGCGAGTCCTTGTTCGGCGACGATGGAGTTGGTCAGCTGGCCGAGGCCGTCGATCTCGACCGTCACCCGGTCACCGGGCAGCACATCGACACGGCCTTCCGGTGTGCCGGTGATCAGCACGTCGCCGGCATGCAGGGTCATGAACTCGCTGATCTCGGCGATCAGCCGGGCCACGCCGCGCACGCAGTTGGCGGTGTTGTTCTGCTGGCGCAGCTCACCGTTGACCCACAGGCGAATGCCCAGCGCGTCGGGGTTGCCGACCTGCGTGGGCGGCACCAGTTGCGGGCCGAGCGGGCAGAAACCGTCGCGGCATTTGGCCTTGACCGCCGGGCGGTAGTAACTGTCTTCGGGCAGGCTGAACTCGTTGACGATGGTGTAGCCAGCCACGTGGTCCAGGGCGTTGTCCAGGCTGACGCGACTGGCGTCCTTGCCGATGACCACGCCCAGTGCAGGGCCCGCTTGCAGGCGTTCGACTGCCGAGGGGTAGGTCACTGGCTGGGCGTGACCGTTGCGGGTGTTGGGCGTCTTGATGAACAGCACCGGCTTGACCGGCGGTTGCTGGTACGGCGCTTCGTGGAAGGACGCCAGATGCTGTTGCAGCAGGCCCTGGTAGTTCAGGGCGACGCCGAACAGGCTGCCGCTGGCGACCTCGTGCAAGGCACGGCTCATGCATTTCTCCTGCGGTGGGCGAAGCGACCGGGGGCGCTTCGTGGTGTTTTTGTTAATGTGTTAACGTTATATTTAATATGTTAACGATCGTCAAGGCATTCGCCGCTGGTCGGTGGTGCTAGGATGATTTCCCCCCGGCGCGTTTTACCGCTGCGAGAACAACAATGAAAGAACGACAGCCGATCCCCAACATCAACATCGGTCAGGTCTACGACCAGCGCTACAGCGACAGCGAGGTGCATTACGACCGGCTGGGCAACCTGGCCGGATTCTTCGGCCGCAACATGCCGGTGCACCGGCACGACCGTTTCTTCCAGGTGCACTACGTGAAGACCGGCAGCGTGCGGGTGTACCTGGACGAGCAGCGTTACCACGAGTCCGGTCCGATGTTCTTCCTCACCCCACCCACCATTCCCCATGCTTTCGTCACCGAGCCCGATGCCGACGGCCATGTGCTGACCGTGCGCCAGCAACTGGTCTGGCAACTGCTGCAGGCCGAACCCGGGCTTGCGCTCGGGCCGCGCCTGCAACCGGCGTGCGTTGCCCTCGGCCACCTGCAGGGGGCGGCGGCCGAGGAGGTGCAGCGCCTGGAGCAATTGTTCGACTTGCTGGGCGGCGAACTGGGTCATGGCCAGGCCGGGCAGGGCACCGCCGTGCAGGACCTGGCCCGCCTGGTGATGATCAGCCTGTTGCGCCTGTGCGCCAATTCGCTGGAGGCCACGCCCGCGCGGCACGAGGACCTGCAGCTGTTCCACCGTTTCAACGAACTGATCGAGCGCCACTACCTCGACCACTGGACCCTGCCGGCCTACGCGGCGGCCCTGGGCGTGACCGAGGCGCGCCTGAACGACGTGTGCCGGCGCATGGCCGACCTGCCGTCCAAGCGCCTGGTGTTCGAGCGGCTGATGCAGGAGGCGCGGCGCTTGCTGCTGTACACCGGCGGCTCGGCCAACGAGATCTGCTACCGCCTGGGGTTCAAGGACCCGGCGTACTTCAGCCGCTTCTTCCAGCGCCATGCGCAAATGACGCCGGGCGAATATCGCCAGCGCCAGGCGGGGTTGCGTTGACATGCGGCGACGGGTCCGGGCGGTGGGCTGTCGGCAGATCGTGCTATGGGGAAGGCATCGCGGGAATGGGTGATTGCCAGGAGCGCTGGTACTTTTCACAGGGCTGGACAGCCCGGGTGAAAATGTATTTCACTTTATTAATATCTTAATAAAACAGCCCTTGATCCTGATGACCCAACCAAGACCCTCCCTGACCTTGACCCTGCTGCAGGCCCGCGAAGCGACCATGGCGTTCTTCCGCCCGGCCCTGAATGCCCACGACCTGACCGAGCAGCAATGGCGGGTGATCCGTATCCTGCGCCAGCAGGGCGAGCTGGAAAGCCACCAGTTGGCCGACCAGGCCTGCATCCTCAAACCGAGCATGAGCGGCGTGCTCAAGCGCCTGGAGCGTGACGGCCTGGTGGCGCGGCGCAAGTCGCCGGAGGACCAGCGGCGCATCTTCATCAGCCTGACCGTGCGTGGGCAGCAGGCGTTCCTGGCGATGAGCGAGGAGATGGAGCGCAACTACCAGGAGATCCAGCGCCAGTTCGGCGCGGACAAGCTGGAGCAGTTGATGGGGTTGTTGAACGAGCTGAAGAAGGTCAGGCCCTGAAATCAAGGGGGCCGCTGTGCGGCCCATCGCCGGCAAGCCGGCTCCCACAGGGTTGGCAGTTGGCGCGGACATTGTGGGAGCCGGCTTGCCGGCGAGGGGTTGCACAGCAACCCCATGGTTTACTGTCCAGCCAATTGCAGCGAATCATCGAGAATTTTCAGCAACGACGCTGCCCGCCGCGCATAAACCGCCGGGGGCGCGTACAGCAGCTCTACATGCAGGCTGTCGATGATTCCCAGGTACGCATCGCCGTACAGCTCCAGCTTGTTGCCATCGCTGCGGGCCCAGGCGTGGCGCTCGCGCAGGGCCTGGCAGAAGCCCAGGCGGATCCGCTCCAGGTACGCCTCGAAGCCGGTGGTGACAGTCGAGCGGATCGGTGCCGGCGGCAGAAACGCGCTGCGCAGCACGAAGCGCAGGTTGGCCGAGGCCGCGTAGCGCTCGGCCAGGTGCAGCGGATGCCAGTGCCCCGGCGCCTCGCGGCCTGCCGCTTCATGGCCGAAGCCCGCCTCGACGTAGGCGGTTTCGTCGGCCAGGGCCCGTTCGAAGGCGCACACGAATAACGCGTCCTTGTTGGCGAAGTGGGCGTACAGCGAGGCTTTGCGCATGCCTGCCAGGGCGGCGATCTCGTTCAGCGACGAGCCGTCGTAGCCGTGCTCGGCGAAATGCTCCACGGCATGCTCGCAGATGCGCGCGGCGGAAGGGGTCAGGGCTTTCAAGGCGGTCACTCCGGGTTGACGCAGCAGGGCGAGGCGCTGATTGTCTTTGCCACGGCGGCGCGGGTCAAACCGACGATGACCACGGCCGCCGCCGCCAGTAACCAGGCCCAGGCCAGCGGGCCCAGGGTGGCCAGGTGCCCGGCCAGGGGCGTGGCGCTGGACGAGATCACCAGTTGCAGCGCGCCGAGCAGGGCCGCCGTCGAGCCGACATCGCGCTGCTGCGATGACATCGCCAGGGCCATCAAGGTGGCCTCGCAAACCCCCAGGCCGAACAGCGCCAGCACCACGCCCGCCAGCAGCATCGGCAGGCCTGCGCCAGACAGGCCGGCAATCACCGCCAGTGCTGCGCCGGCCCCCATGCACAGCGCCCCCCACCAGGCCACCTGGGCCACGCCGTGCCGGCTGACGCAATAGCCGGACAGCGCCGCGCCGAGCAGGATGGCAACGCCGCAGCCGCCGAACAGCAGGCCGAAGTGCGTGCTGGAGAGGCCGAAGTGCTGCTGGTACACATAGGCCGAGCCGGCGATGTAGGCGAACAGGAAGAAGAACACCGCCGACAGGGCCAGGGCCGGGCGCAGGAAAGCGCCGTCGGCGGCGATGCGGACGTAGGTACGCCATACCGTCGCCGGTGCCAGGCGCGCCCGATGCGCCGGGGGCAGGGTTTCATCGAGCGTCATGGCCGAATTGACCAGGGTCAGCAGGCCGAGGCCGGCCAGCACCAGCATGATTGCCCGCCAGCCATAGGCCGCGTCGATCACTCCGCCCAGGGCCGGGGCGAGGATCGGCGCCAGACCCTCGATGGTCATCAGCAGGGCGAAGATCTGCGCCGCCCGTGCGCCATCGGCGCTGTCGCGGACCATGCTCATGATCACCACCAGCGTCAGCGCGCTGGCCAGGCCCTGCACCAAGCGCGCCACCAGCAGCGCGTCCAGCGACGGCGCGGCCGCCGCGGCCAGGGAGGCGATGCAGAACACCAGCAGGCCGGCAAGCAGCGGGCGACGCCGACCCAAGGCATCCACCAGTGGCCCGAACAGCAGTTGCCCGGCGCCCATGGCCAACAGAAACACGGTCAGCGTCAGCTGAACCTGGGTATAGCCGGTGGCGAAGTCGCGGGCCATTTCCGGCAGGCTGGCCAGGTACATGTCGATGGCAGACGGGCCAAGGGCGCCGATCAGGGCGAGGGAGGCGGCGAAGCGCAAATGTGAAGCGGGCATGAGCGAGGATCCGTGAAAGCAAAATATAAACCTACCGACCGGTAGGTTGGCGAAGTATGCCAGATATCTGTCGGGGGTCAACGCAAAGTCTGCCCACCGGGGATCCGCTTGCGCCCCAAATACACCGTCGCCGCTTGTTTAGCGCCACCGGTCCGATCCGCTCGGAATAATCCGAATCCCTCTTTATCGCCGTACTCCCAATCCATGTACGGCACCTCGCCGTGCAACCCTTAGCCACACGAGGTTTTTGCAACCATGGCCAACAAAGACAGCAACATGACCGGTCGCCAGGACACCAACAAGCAGGACGCCAACAAGACCGGCAGCCAGGGTGGAACGAAGAACCCAGGCAATTTCGCCAATGACCGCGAAAAAGCGTCCGAAGCCGGTCGCAAGGGCGGGCAGAGCTCCGGCGGCGGCAATCGCCAGAGCGAGTCCGGCCACAAGGGCGGCCGCTCGTAAGTGAGGGCACGCGGTGCCGGGTTCGCCTGGCACCGCGCACACCCCACCAGGAGGTTCCCATGCGTATCGCACCTCTGAT
The DNA here is from genome assembly GCF_054062095.1 of Pseudomonas sp. TE6288. Taxonomy (NCBI): domain Bacteria; kingdom Pseudomonadati; phylum Pseudomonadota; class Gammaproteobacteria; order Pseudomonadales; family Pseudomonadaceae; genus Pseudomonas; species Pseudomonas sp. TE6288. The sequence goes on along the minus strand of NZ_JBSSEW010000001.1, from coordinate 170,042 downwards.
CTGCCTGTTGGGTAGCCTGAGCCTGCTGGCTGGCTGCTTCGACCGCGACAATGACCATCCGGCGAAAGACGCCGACCCGAGCAAGCCCTCGCTGCAGATGCAGCAACCCGATTCCCCGACCAGCAACCCGTCTCCCGAAACCAAGCCCCAGAATCCATAGCGCGAGGTGACCGGCATGGTGGCGATGATCCGTGAAGGCGTGTGTTCGCAAGCCAGGCACGACATGACTGATGATGTGGCGCATCGCTACCAGGCGTTGCTGGCGGGACGCGATGCCACTGCCGAGCACTGGCTGGAAACACAACTGCGCCGTGTTCGTGACCGGGAAGACGACCTGCCGGAAGAGCCGAACCTGTTGCCCCAATGGGCCGAAAACCATGCCGCCCAGGTCGCCCACGACCATGCGCATTACCTGCGGCAGCGGCGTGAAGGAGCGCCCCGGCGCTACTTCGCCACCCGCGCCCAGGCCTTGTGGTTCCTGCAGCAGGTCGCGCCGACCAAGGCGGTCGACGGCGCCTGGCTGCACGGTACCCTGCGGCACTGGCGCGACCCTCGTTACCACGGGTTGATCCGCACCTTTCTCGAAGAACTGGGTGACGGTGACCCACGCTGCAACCATGTGCTGATCTACCAGCGCCTGCTCAGCCGCCTGGGGTGCCTGCACGGGCTGCCACTGGAGCCCTCGCGCTTCGTGCAGGGCGCCGTGCAATTGGCCCTCGGCCAGCACTGCGAGCGCTTCCTGCCCGAGGTGATCGGCTACAACCTGGGATATGAGCAGCCACCGCTGCACCTGCTGATCACCACTCATGAGCTGGCCGAACTGGGTATCGACGCCCATTACTTCCAGTTGCATGTGACCATCGACAATGCCGCCAGCGGCCATGCCCGGCGTTCGCTGGAGAGCCTGCGGATGTTGGCTCCAGCGGGCGATGAAGATTTCTATGGGCGTGTCAGGCACGGCTACCGGCTCAACGACCTGGGTCTCGACACACCTTCGCTGATCGCCAGCTTCGACCTGCAGGGCGAACTGCTCGCCGCGCTGGAGCGCAAGCGCGTGTTCGGCCAGTTCATGCACTCCGATCGCTGCCGCCTGCAAGGGCGCACCATCAACCAGTGGCTTGCCGAGCCGGGGGCGATGGCCGGGTTTCTGGAGGCCCTGCAAGCCCAGGGGTGGATCAAGCGTGACAGCGACCCGATGCAGAGCCGCTTCTGGTCACTGATCGACGGCCCCGGCGCGGCAATGTTCGGCGTGTTCAGCGCCTACGAGAAACAGCTGTGGCATGACTGGATCGCCGGTAGCTGGCAAGGGGCCGGGCGTCGTCGGGTGCCGCCAGGGCAGTGGGAACAGGCATTGGCCCTGCAGGCGGAGGCGCCCGGCCGGGCCCAGTCCTCGGAGATCGCCACGCTGATCGAGGCCATGGCCGGTAACCGGCACGCCGAACCTGCGGGCCTGCGTGCCACACGCGACTACATCGCTGCCACCGGGCTGTACCAGGGAGGGCCGCGGTGATGCAACTCGACCAGAACCAGATTCGTGCCGACGAGGCCCTGTTGCGACTGGGCTGCAGGCTGCGTGCCGACGGCTACCGTTTCACCTGCGTCACCCCGGCGACCCAGGCGCGGGTCAACGCCCGACCTCAGGCCCAACGTGCGCGTACGCTTCGAGACGTATTTGGCTGGAGCCGGCCGTTCGCGGCTTCGTTGATCAGCGCTGACGAACTGGAGCAACTGGGCACGGCCGGCGTGCTGGAGGCGCACGGCGAGCTGTGGCGCAGCCGGGTGCGTTGGTCGAGCCTGGATGACCTGTTGCTGGTGCATTCGGCCTGGCCGACGGAGAGCAGCGACGCGGTGTTCTTCGGGCCGGACAGCTACCGCTTCGCCCAGTTGATCGAGGGTCACCTGCGGAACAGCCCCCGGCGCGTGCAGCACGCCGTCGATATTGGCTGCGGCAGCGGCATCGGCGCGTTGCTTATTGCCCGGGCCGCACGCCATGCGCAGGTCAGCGCGCTGGACATCAATCCGCTGGCGCTGCGCTACACCGCCGTCAACGCCGCCCTGGCCGGGCTGGCCAATGTGTCGGTCGAGCCCAGCGACCTGCTCACGGGCATCACCGGCACCTTCGACCTGATCGTCGCCAACCCGCCTTATATGCTCGATGCCAGCCAGCGCGTCTACCGCCACGGCGGCGGGGCGCTCGGCGCCGATCTGTCGCTGCGTATCGTCGAGCAGGCCTGTGAGCGCCTGACACCGGGCGGCACATTGCTGCTGTACACCGGGGTGGCGATCGTCGAAGGGCGCGATGCGTTGCTCGAAGCGGTCCGCCTGCGCCTGGCCGGCCCTGACTTGAGCTGGCACTACCGGGAGCTGGACCCGGATGTGTTCGGCGAGCAGTTGCTCGAGCCCGGCTATGAACAGGTCGAGCGCATTGCCGCCGTGGCCCTGACCGTCACCCGCCGCGGCGGATGAACGCATGGGGCGGCCCTGCACGTTCGGCATCGAGGAGGAGTACCTGCTGGTGGCGCTGGACAGTGGCCGGGTGCTGTCCTCGCCGTCGACGGCACTGATCCGTCTGTGCCGTGAGGTGCTGGGGCCGTGTTTCGCCGAAGAGATGTTCCGCAGCCAGATCGAGCTGGCCTCGCCGGTGTTCGAGACGCTGCGCCAGGCCCGCACCTTCGTTACCGAGCAACGCCAGCGCCTGAGCCAGGCGCTGGCCGCCGAGGGGGCTGGTCTGTACTGTGCGGCAAGCCACCCCAGCGCCCACTGGCTGCGCCAGCATCCACGCGCAACGCCGCACTTTCGCCAGTTGTTCGACGACTACCGGCTGGTGGCCCGGCGCAGCCTGTTGAACGGCCTGCACGTGCATGTCGGGGTGCCACCGGGCCTGGATCGCATGCAGGTGATCAACCGGGTCCTGTACTGGCTGCCCTTGCTGTTGTCGCTCAGCACCTCATCTCCCTACTGGTGCGGCCAGGACACCGGCTACATGAGCTACCGCCGCGTGGTGTGCGGAGAGTGGCCGCACATGGGCCTGCCGGAACCGCTGCCGGACTGGAGCGCCTACGAGCGTTATCGCGCGCTGTTGCAACGCAGCGGCACGTTGGCCGAGGACGGCGACTTCTGGTGGGCGATCAGACCCTCGCGGCGTTTTCCGACCGTCGAATTGCGCATCTGCGACGGCTGTCCGCGGCTGGAGGATGCCTTGGCCATCGCCGGCCTGTTTCGCCATCTCGTCGAGCATGCGCTGGGGCGGCACGCTGGCGCCGCCAGCCGGGAAATGCGCTGGATCACCCAGGAGAACTACTGGCGCGCCATGCGTCATGGCCGTCTTGCCACCTTCATTGGTGTTCATGACCAGCAGCCGGTGAATGCCGAAGTCTGGCTGACGCAGTTACAGACGCAATGCCCGGCCGACACTGCCGATGCCGAGCGTTCTTTCCTGCACGCCCGGCGCATCCTGCGCGACGGCAGCAGTGCCGATCGCCAGCGCCAAGCCTATGGGTTGGCCCGCGAGCAAGGCCTGGATGAGGGTTTGGCAATGCGCAGCGTGGTCAGGCAGGTGATGGATGACCACCTGTCGGCGATGGGCCCAGCTTGAGCAAACCATCCATCAGCCGGTTGCCTCGAAACTTGTGTGGTCCTCGTGCGGTGCCAGACCGCTTCCACGTGACGAACAGGACCTGTATGCGGGCTTGCCCCGCGCCAGACCTTACCCAGCCATTACCAGAAGGAGTCCAGTCGATGCCCCGCAAGCCCCAGGACCAGTTCACCCTGCAGAACCCCCTGACCCAGTATCCGCATCCACCATTCCCCGCCCAGCATCAACCGGCCCCAGGCCTGGATGCGCACATGCAACCCAAGCCCGACCACGGCGAAACCACCTACAAGGGCTTCGGCCGCCTGGCCGGCCGGCGCGCCCTGATCACCGGCGCCGATTCGGGTATCGGCCGGGCCGTGGCCATTGCTTTCGCCCGGGAGGGCGCCGACATCGCCCTCAATTATTTGCCGACCGAGGAGCGCGACGCCCGCGAAGTGGTGCAGCTTATCGAGGCTGAGGGGCGCAAGGCCGTGGCGTTGCCCGGCGACCTGAAGGATCCGCGCTTCTGCGGCCAGCTGGTCGACCAGGCCCACGAACGGCTCGGCGGGCTCGACATCCTGGTGAATGTCGCCGGCAAGCAGGAAGCACGCAAGGATATCGGGCAGATCACCCACGAGCAGTTCGACCATACGCTGAAGACCAACGTCTACGCGCTGTTCTGGCTGTGTCAGGCCGCCGTGCCGCTGATGCCGGCCGGGGCGACCATCATCAACACCGCGTCGATCCAGTCCTACCAGCCATCAGCCACGCTGCTCGACTATGCCACCACCAAGGCCGCCATCGTCGCCTTCACCAAGGCCCTGGCCAAGCAGGTGATCGAGCGCGGCATCCGGGTCAACGCGGTGGCCCCCGGGCCGATCTGGACCGTGCTGCAGCCCAGTGGCGGGCAGCCACCAGAGAAGATCCCCGACTTCGGCGGGCACACGCCGATGAAACGCCCGGGCCAGCCCGCCGAGTGCGCGCCGTTGTACGTGCTGCTGGCCAGCCAGGAGTCGAGCTACATCACCGGCGAGATTTTCGGCGTCACCGGGGGTAATCCGCTGCCGTAGGGCAAAGCCGAATAAACCTTCCGCGCGCCGCGCAGTCAGTCCTTGTAAGCGCCCCGTCGATGTGGGCCAAGGAGGTGGCTGATGAAACTCGTCTGCCTGCTGCGTGGCTGCCAATGGCGCAGCCTGTTGTTCCATGAAGTCGCCGGGCTGCAATGCCACTGCTGCGAACGCTGCGGTGCGTTGCGTTACAGCCAGCCCGGCCTGACCCCGAACACTTAGGAGCCAACCATGGCCAGGGCGATCTGGAAAGGCGCGATCAGTTTCGGTCTGGTGCACATCCCGGTGTCCCTCAACACCGCCGTGCGCAGCGAGCGGGTGGATTTCGACTGGCTAGACAAGCGCAGCATGGAACCGGTCGGCTACAAGCGGGTGAACAAGGTCACCGGCAAGGAAATTGACAAGGAAAACATCGTCAAGGGCGTGGAGTACGAGAAGGGCCGTTACGTGGTGATCAGCGAGGAGGAAATCCGCAAGGCCCGGCCCGAGGCGACCCAGACCATCGATATTTTCTCGTTCGTCGAAGCCGGAGAGATTCCCCTGCAACAGTTCGACACGCCGTATTACCTGAGCCCGGACCGCCGGGGCGGCAAGGTCTACGCCTTGCTGCGCGAGACCCTGGCCAGCACCGGCAAGGTGGCCCTGGCCACGGTGGTGCTGCACACCCGCCAGCACTTGGCGCTACTGCGCCCGCTCGACGAGGCGCTGGTGATGATCACCTTGCGCTGGCCGGAGGAAGTGCGGGGCCTGGAGACACTGGAGCTGGACAAGAGCGTGACCGACAGCAAGGTCGACAAGCGCGAGCTGGACATGGCCAAACGCCTGGTCGAGGACATGAGCGGGCCGTGGAAGCCCGATGACTACCACGACGCGTTCCGCCAGACCATCCTCGACCTGGTCGAGGAGAAGGCCAGCAAGGGCAAGCTCGAGACCGTGGAGAAAGGCGAGGGCGTCACGGCGGAGAAGGGCGCGGACATCATCGACCTTACCGAGCTGCTCAAGCGCAGCCTGGGTGGCAAGAGCAAGGCGAAAAAGCCTGCGGCCAAGCGCCCACGCAAGGCGTCGTGATCCGAGCGCCGTTCTACAGGATCTGGCCTTCCAATCCGCTGAGGTAATCGCCGAATCCCTGCCGCGCCCGGCTGTCCCTGCGGCTGCTGGTGGCCACGCTGTGCCTGGTGGTCCAGACGATCTGCGCGCCGATGGCTTCCAGTGCCAGCACCAGTTGCACATCCTCGTGGGCCGGCAGCGGCTGGAAACCGCCGACCTTGGCATAGGCCTTGGCGCATACCCCAAGGTTGGCGCCGTGAATATGCCGGTGGCCTTCCATTGCCTGGTAGCGGCTGTGGTACAGCTGACGCAAGGCGGCACCCTGCCAGGGTTGCCAGCGCTCGATATGTACCGTGCCGCACACCGCGTCGGCATGCCATTGCAGCTGTGAAAGCAGCCAGTGGCCAGGCACGCGGCTGTCGGCATCGGTGAATGCCAGCCACTGGGCGCCGCGCTCGATCATCCACGCCGCCCCCAGGCGTCGGGCGATGCCGACATTGCCGGCCTCCAGCGCCAGCGTGTGCACGCCATGGTGCCTGGCGATGCGCGCGCTGGCATCGGTACAGCGATCGAGCACCACCAGCACCTCGACCTCCAGGCCCGCGGCTTCGGCCCGCGCAGCTGCCACCCGCACGGCCTTCAGGCAGTGTCCGAGGCGCCGGGCCTCGTTATGGGCGGGAATGATCACCGCGATCATGGGCAAATCTCATCCAGGTCGACCACCCGGGGCTGGCACGACCAGTACTCGAGCAGGAAGTCCGCCTCCTCATGGCGCAACTGCGGATACAGCGGCAGGTGCCTGGCCAGCAGGGCGTGCACTTGGCCGCCGTCCTGGGGGCAGCCGGCAATCGGATGGCGCCAGTGGCAGGCCAGCAATCCGCCGTCGCCAGCCAGGCAGGCCACGGACTGTTCAATCACCTGCAACCAGTCGGTGGGGGCGAGGTAGTAGCCGATCTCGCTGAGCACGATCAGGTCGAACTGCCCGCCCGGCCAATCGCCCGGCAGGTGCCCCTGTTCGACGCGGGCATGATCGACCCCTGCCAGGCGTTGCCGGGCCAGCCTGACGGCAGTGGCGTCGATGTCCTGGCACAGCAGGCTGGCGCAGCGCTCGGCCAGCAGCACGCTCAGCTCGCCGTTGGCGCAGGCCGGCTCGAACACCCGGCCGTAGCACTGGCTGGGCAGGCTGGCCATCGCCAGGTCGCGCTTGCGACGTTCGTACCAGCGGGTGCGAAAGGCCCAGGGATCGTCGTTGCCGGCATACAGGTCGGCGAAATACTGCGCGTCGAGGCTCATGGCGACTCCATTACAGGAAGACCAGTTCGAAAGGCTGCAACAGGCAGGTCTGCAGGGTGACGGGCAGCACCGGAGGATGCTCCCCGTCTGGCTGCAACTGGCTGGCGTGGGCGGCCAAGGCCTGGCGTTTGCGCGCCAGGCGGGTGTCGTCGAGCTGTACCCGATGGGCCTGGGGCCAGGGCAGGCGCGGGTCATCGGGCGTTGCCCAATGCCACGCCCACACCGGGACCTCGGCCAGTTGTACCCGGCGTGCCTGGGCCGCCTGGACAGCAGCGCGGCCGGCCGCCTCGTGGTCGCAGTGGCCGTCACCGCGCCAGGTGGTCAGCAGCAGGTCATCCGGTTCGAGCAGTTGCTCCAGGTAGTTGGCCAGGAACGCTTCATCGCGGGGCAGGGCGCCGTCCTTGAGGTTCAGGCGCCGCCAGTCCAGGCGGTTGAGGTCCAGATCAAGCTGTTGCAGGGCGTGCCGGCTTTCCTGGGGGCGCTGGTGGCGCAGACGGTGCTCGGTCCAGTGGGCGGAATGGGGATGGCTGCCTTCGCCGTTGGTGGCGGAAATCAGCACCAGGTCCTGCTCGCGCCCGTGGAAACCGGCCAGCAGTCCGCCGGCCATGAGGATTTCATCGTCCGGGTGGGGGGCCAGCAACACCAGGCGCCGGCCGGGCGGACAGAGCTGTTCGGGCTTGAGCCACTTGGCGCGGGCCAGGTGCGCGGATTGCTGCCAGTCGCGCCAAGGGGTGCCGGCAGCCGCCTGGATACGGTTCTCGCTCATAGCTGCCAGGCTCCCGCCGGCATGCCGGTCACTTGCCTGCCCAGTTCGGCCAGGTCGCGTTCGGCATGGCTCTGGCGCAGGTAGACCGGCAGGTCGGCGCTGAGCCGGGCGAAATGACTGCTGCGACAGAAGGGCGTGGCACCCAGCGCCCTGCCGACATGGCGGATCACCTGCTCGACCGCCTGTTCGACCTGGGCGCGGGCGCGGCGCACTTCGAAGCTGGCGTCGGCATGGGGCTGCTGGTCGATCCAGGCGGCGCATTCGCGAAGCGCGGCGCGGGCGCCGTACAAGGCGGCATCCACCGCTCCCAGATGGGCATCGGCGTGCGGATCGGGACGAGGCATGCGGCAATGCTCGCGCAGGTAGTCGGCCAGTGCCTCGGCCGCGCCGTACCAGCACGCGGCGATGCCGGCGCCGCCATGCCAGAAACCAGGACGTGCCAGGTACTGGCCGGGTAGGCCGACGGCCAGCCCGGGCGTGTCGTCGAATTCGATGCTGACGCTGGTGGTGGTGGCCATGCCCACCGCCTGCCACTGGTCGGCCTGGATGCGCTGGCTGGGGTGCGACAACTCGATGGCCACCATCTGCGGCTGGTCATTCTCCCATGCAGTTATCAGTGCCCGGTCGATCTGCAGCGCGCCCGAGCACCAGGCCTTGCGCCCTTGCAGACGTACCTGCCCGTCGTGCCGCTCGACGATACGGGCACGGGCATCCGGCGGCTCTGCGGCCCACACGCCCCAGATCCCGTCCTGGGCGTGGTGGGCGGCACCGCATTCGGCCAGGATCGCCAAGGCATCGGTATGGCCTTCATAGAGCTTGGCCAGGGTCAGGTCGCAACCGGCTACCCGCGCGAGCGTCTGCCAGCGCTTGAGGGTCTGGCCCTGGCCGGGCAGGGGCAACAGGTCGAGGTGGTCGGCCTGCATGGCCTGCAGCAGCTCCGGCAGCAAGGTGTCGAGGTCGATGGCCTGCGGTCGGGCGCCGAAGCGGCGCAGCAGGCGGTCGAGGTTGGTCAGGTCGAAGTCCTGGATGATGCTCATGAATACGTTCCCCTTGGCCTCAGTCGATGCCCAGCTGTTTGCGCATGCGCACGGTGATGGACTGCCGGGTCTTGGCCATGTCCGCCCAAGGGTCGTCCACCTCGGCCAGCCGCGCCTGCAGATTGCCGATGTGCCACTGGTTGGCGCCTTTGAGCTGGGTCAGCTCTTCGCGCCAGATCGGCACCGACACCGCCAAGCCTTCGCGGGCACGCAGCGAATACGCCGCGACTGTGGTGGCGCCCTTGCCGTTGCGCAGGTAGTCGATGAAGATCCGCCCGACCCGGTTACGGGGCCCGGAGACGGCGCTGAGCCGATCCGGGAACAGGCCCGCCATATGCTCGACGAGGGCATGGCTGAAGTCCTTCACCTCGTCCCAACCGGCGCGGCGGGTCAGCGGCACCACCAGGTGCATGCCCTTGCCGCCACTGGTCTTGAGGAACACCTTCAGGCCCAGCTCATCGAGCAGGGTGAGGGTCAGTTGGGTCGCTTCGAGCATGGCTTTCCAGGGCAGTGCCGGATCGGGGTCGAGGTCGAGGACGAAGCGGTCGGGCTTGTCGAAATCCTTGTCGGTGGCATTCCAGGTGTGCAGTTCGAGCATGTTCATCTGCACCGCGCCCAGCAGGCTGTCGGCGCGGTTGAGCACCATCGCCGCCTGGCCGGCCTGCGCCTTGCTGTAGCTGCGCACCGCCGGGATGTGCAGCTGGCCGGCATTCTTCTGGAAGAACAGTTCGCCACCCAGTCCGTCCGGTGCGCGCACCAGCGCCACGGGGCGGTCCTTGAGCTGCGGCAGCAGCCAGTCGGCGACCTGGGCGTAGTACTCGGCGACCTGGCGCTTGGTGGTGCCGGTGCTGGCGTCGACCACGCGGTCGGGGTGGGTCAGGCGCAGGCTGCCGTGGGGCTCGGCGGGTGGCTGCGCGGCGCGCTTGGCGGGCATGGCTCGCTCCAGGTCGATGGCGGTGGCGGGCTTGTCGTCGCGCAAGCCGTGGAACACCGAGTGGCGCACGATGCCTTCGCGGGTCATCTGGGCGTAGGCGACTTCGGCCAGCAGTTGCGGTTTGAGCCAGTGCACGCCACGGGTGTCGGCGCCGCGGGGCGGCTTGGGCAAGGCCGGCTTGTCGACTTCCAGCGGCTTGAGGCGCGCATGCAGGCTTTCCAGCGTGGTGGCGCTGAAACCGGTGCCGACCTTGCCGGCATAGCGCAACTGGCCGCTGTCGGTGTCGTGCAGGGCCAGCAGCAGGGCGCCGAAGGCGTTGCGGCTGCCTTTGGGGTCGGTGTAGCCGACGATCACGAACTCCTGGCGCTGCTTGCACTTGAGCTTGACCCAATCACTGCTGCGCCGGCCCACGTAGGGGCTGTCGGCGCGCTTGCCGATCAAGCCTTCGAGCTTAAGGCGGCAGGCGCTGTCGAGCAGCGAGTCGACAGGCTCGGTGAAGTCGGCGGAGAACTTGAGGAGGTCCGAGGGCGTGTTTTCCAGCAGTCGGGCCAGGGTGGCGCGTCGCGCCTGCAGGGGTAGCGGGCGAAGGTCCTCGCCACCCAGGTACGGCAGGTCGAACAGGTAATAGGTGATGCGTTCGTCGTGCTCGGTGTCGAAGGCGTTCTGCAAAGCCTGGAAGTCGGCCACACCCTGTTCGTCGACCACCACCATCTCGCCATCGAGCCAGGCCGAATCAAGCCCCAGCGCTTTCAAGGCCTCGACCTGACGCGGCATCTTCGCACTCCAGTCGTGGCCATTGCGGGTGAACAGGCGCACATCCTCGCCTTCGATGCGGGCGAGGATGCGGTAGCCGTCGAACTTGACCTCGTAGAGCCAGTCACCGCTGGGCGGCGAATCGACCAGGGTGGCGAGTTGCGGCTGGAGTTTGTCCGGCAGGGCGACGGGGTTGGCCTTGGCCTTGCGTTTGTTGGCAGTGGCTGTTTTCGCCGGCCGGCGCGGCAGCAGTGTACGGTCGCTCAGCACACTGTCCGGCAAGGCTTCGACAATGCTGTAGTCGGTTTCGCTGCGGGCCTGGCCATCGTGGGACTTGACCAGCATCCACTGCTCCTTCTTGCCGGCCAGGTGGGTGCGGAACAGGTTCCAGACGCCCGACAGTTTCTCGCCCTGCAGGCGAAAGCGCAGCTTGCCCTTGGCGTAGGCCTGGCGTGGATCGCCCTCGGGCTCCCAGACACCGCGATCCCAGACGATCACGTCACCGGCGCCGTAGTGGCCTTCGGGGATATTGCCTTCGAAATCGGCGTAGTCCAGCGGGTGATCCTCCACATGCACCGCCAGGCGGCGGACCTTGGGGTCGAGCGAGGGACCCTTGGGAATGGCCCAGCTTTTCAGGGTGCCATCGAGTTCCAGGCGAAAGTCGTAGTGCAGGTGGCTGGCGTCGTGTTTCTGGATGCAGAACTGCAAGGCATGAGCCTTGCCCGTGCGGCCGCGTTTGCCGGCAGGCTCGGGCGTGGCATTGAAGTCGCGCTTGCGCTGGTACTCCAGCAGGGGCTTGGCCATGGCGGGCTCCGAAACGGTTCGCGGGGTCTCTAGGTTGGGAGGCGAGGGGGCTGGGCGGAGTTCAAAAAAAGCGTGGGCAGGTGCTGCCTGCAGAAACTCTGAATCATTGACTGGCAGGGGGAGTCGACCGAATGAGCCCACAAATCGGAGAGCGATCATGCCCATTCCCAGAGACCCTAAACCGGCCGTCGAGATCGACGACACGCAAGACCGCATGGGCAGTGTCCATGAACTGGATTTCAGCGAGCGCCGCGATGAGCGCCAGGGCCGGATTGGCGACGAACGACCGGCGCGGGAGGTGGAAGAGGAGTATCCACCCAGACGCGTTGCCGAAAGTGGCATGACCGGTGGCGAGGCGCTGAGTGACAGCCTGCACGAGGACAATGTCACCCTCGACGACCTGAGCCCTGACACGCTGCTGGACGAGACCGGTGCGCGCGATCCGCATGAGCCGGGTACGGCAGGCGGCCCGGCGGACCAGACCCTGCGTCATGTCGAGGCGCACGAGATCGGTGGCGGCATCGGCCTGGACGAGGCCGAACTGGCCCGCTCGGCGCCGTTGGACGGCGAGCCATGGACCGACGAGGTCACCCCTGAAGACGAGCGGAGAGAACGCTGATGAACGAGCAACGTTGTTCCTGCAACCACTGTTCCTGCACCGTGGATGCCAATGCCGTGGTCCAGGATGGCAAGGCGTACTGCTGCGAAGCGTGTGCGACGGGGCACCGTAATGGTGAGCCTTGTCGCATGGGGGATTGCAAATGTGGGGAGGTGAGTCAGCCGAAAGAGAGTAATGTCGATAACGCGTTGGATGAGACTTTTCCGGCTAGCGATCCTATTTCACCTTGATATTCAATATACAGCAGCCCTGTCATTAATTAATTCGACGATAGGGCTGCTGGTCACTACAATTACATACCTTCACCACACTAAAGCCTTCAACTCTTGCTCTTGCTCTTGCTCTTGCTCTTGCTCTTGCTCTTGCTCTGCTTTTGCTTCTAAGTGCGCCGATAGTTCAGGCGACACAAATTGCGACTTCAGGAGGCCGAACGGAGGTCTTGCGGAGGGAGGTGACGGGCATGGATGCCCGTCAAGCGCTGCGCCCCAGGATGGGGCGTTCAGCGCGGTCCTCCCGGGAGCAAGGCCGGAGTGAGGGGACCCCGGAGCGAAGCGTAGGGGCCGGATGAATGGAGCGAGGATTTTTTGGTTCCTTTTTGATCCTTCAAAAAGGGACCCGCCGTAAGGGCGGAAAGGTGATTATGCGTCACCGTCGAAAATGAATGCGCATATAACTTTCAAAACACACATTGTTTAATCTCAAAGTCAAAGTCAAAGTCAAAGTCAAAGTCAAAGTCAAAGTCAAAGTCAAAGTCAAAGTCAAAGTCAGTCGGTATCGGTTTTTATAGTTGTAAGTGCATTCATTTGCGATGTCGACGCACAGTCACCTTTTCGCCTTTACGGCGAGTTCCTTTTTGTCGTGGCAAAAAGGAACCAAAAACCGTGCGCTCCATTCATCCGGCCCTCCGCTTCGCTCCGGGTCCCCTCACTCCGGCCTTGCTCCCGGGAGGACCGCGCTGAACGCCCCATCCTGGGGCGCAGCGCTTGACGGGCATCCATGCCCGTCACCTCCCTCCGCAAGACCTGCGTTCGGCCTCCTGAAGTCGCGAAGTTACGGGCGGCGCCTGCACTGGCGCAGCTGTCGCTAGTGGGCTTCGGGGTAGACTTCTGATCGGCAACGGCAACGGCAACGGCAACGGCCCACGCGTTCGCGTCAATGGGTCTGCCAGATCCCATTGCTGCGTTCGCAATCACTGCGCGCCTGCCCCAGGCTTGGGGTGTCGTAGTAGTAGGTGATGATCCGCGCCTCCTTGGGCACGGCCGGCCGGGTCGAGGGCTCGCCGCGCCCTGCGGCATCAGGATTGGCCAGGGTTTCCTGGGTCAGCGGGGCTATGCAGCTGCCCACGCTGCCATCAGCGCAACGCTCGACCTTGCGTTTCTGGCTGTTGAGCATCTCCTTGCTCTCGTTGCTGCACGACCAGGCGATCGCTTCAGCCGGCATGTTGCCGTAGCTGTAGCAGGTATGCTGCTGCACCGGCTTGACCGCCTCGCTGGACGAGCGGGTGACCACGTCGCAGCCCTCGGCCAGCACCTGCCCGCTGAGCAGGCAGCCCAGCAATGCCACACACACAATGAACCGCATGACGAACCTCCCGGGCCCGTGGGGCCCTCAGCGCTTGTCCAGGGCTGGCCCGGCCTGTCGGCGCAGGGCCTTGGCGCGCTTCTCCAGGATCAGGTAGGTAATCACCGCCAGCAACAGCGGGATCAGGTAATACAGCGTCCGATACCCCAGCAATGCGGCCACCAGCGTGCCCTGGCCCAACTGTCCGTGCAGCAGGGCAAGGAACACCGCCTCCAGCACCCCCAGCCCGGCAGGAATATGCGCCACTACCCCTGCCACGCAACTGATCAGCAACACCCCCAGTACCGAGGGATAGAACAGCGCCGGCGGCAGCAGCAGGTGGATCAGCGCCGCCATCAACGCCCAGTTGCTCGCGCCCAGCGCCACTTGGCACAACGCCAGGCGCAGGCTCGGCAGGGTCACTTCATGCCCGCGCAGATGCCATGTGCGTCGCTTGGCAAAAGCACAGGCGAGCAGGTAGCTCGCCGCGACCGCCACCATCAGCACACCGATCAGGCGCAAGCCGCCGGCCCCCACCGCCCAGCTTGCCGGCAACTTCACCAGGCCCAGGGCGAACACCGTGCCGGCCAGCAGCAAATAGCCCATCCAGTTGGTCAACAGACCCAGGGTGAGGATGCGGGTGATGGTCGCGGTGTCCAGCCCCAGCCGGCTGTACAGGCGGTAGCGCAGCGCCACGCCGCCGACCCAGGTGGTGAAATTGAGATTGAACGCGTAGCAGACAAACGCCACCGGCAGCACCTGACGGGCTGGCAACCGGTGACCGGTGTAGGCGCGGGCGAGCAGGTCGTAGCTGGCGAACACCAGGTAGCTGCACAGGGCCAGCAACAGGCCAAGGACCAGGGTGGAAGGTCGATAGGCCAGCAGCGACTGGCGCACCTCGTTCCAGTCCAGGTTGCGTGCCAGGGTGAACAGCAGCACCGGGATCAGCACCAGGAACAGCAGGGTGAGCAGGCGCATGCCCCAGGTCTGCCAGCGTGGCTTGGCCATCAGGTCTTGCCCCCGTTGAAGTCCGCCGGCGCTTCGCTGTCCGTCTGCAGCGACTGCAGGCGCTGCCGGTGCGCGGGGAACCAGCCGGCGATGCGCGGGAAGTAGCGGGTGATGTGAAAGCCCAGGAATATCAGCGGCGCGCGCCACCAGTAGCCACGCACCATGCGTTCCAGGGTCACGCGCTTGCAATGCGCGGCGGTCAGTTCGCTCAGGTGGCGGTACAGGCCATCGTTGAAGGCGCGGTCGCGGATCATCAGGTTGGCTTCGAGGTTGAACGACAGGCTCAGCGGGTCGAGGTTGCTCGAGCCCACAGTGGACCACTCGTCGTCCACCAGTGCCACCTTGCCGTGCAACGGGCGCTGGCAGTACTCATGGATCTGCACATTGTCGCGCAACAGGTAGTTGTAGAGCAGCCGCGACAGGGCGCGTACCCAACGCATGTCCGGTTGCCCCTGGAGGATCAGGGTCACCGCAACGCCGCGCCGGGCAGCGTTGCGCAGCTCGCGCAGCAAGCGGTAGCCGGGAAAGAAATAGGCGTTGGCCACGACGATGCGTTGCCGAGCTTCACGGAAGACTTGCAGGTAGCACGCCTCAATGTCGGTGCGATGGCGGCGGTTGTCGCGTTCCACCAGTTCGGCGCTGGCCGAACCTGCGACGTCAGCGCCCGGCACGACCGCGCTTGGGTCACCCAGCACGGGGGCGAGCATCCGGCAGCTGGAGGCGTGCACCTGGGCCACTACCGGGCCTGTGACTTCCACGGCGTAGTCCTGCTTGGCCTGCGGGCCGAAGTCGCCGAGATGATCGGCACTGTAGTTGATACCGCCAATGAACGCGCGCTGGCCGTCGATCACCAGGATCTTGCGGTGCAGACGCCGGAACAGGTTGGTGCGCATGCCGGCCAGACGCGGCTGCGGGTCGAATGCATGGAAGCGCACCCCGGCCTCGGTCATCGAGGCAATGAACCCGTCAGGCAGGTCGGCGGTGCCGTAGCCGTCAACCGCCACTTCCACCCGCACGCCGCGCCGCGCCGCGTCGATAAGCGCCAGGCGCAGCGGCTGGCCGACCTTGTCGTCGTAGATGATGAACGTTTCCAGGAGGATCTCCTCCCGCGCTTGGGCGATCGCCTCGAACACGCGCGGGTAGTACTGCTCGCCATTGATCAGCAGTTCGACGTGGTTGCCATCGCTCCAGGTCTGCTTCATAGCGTCACCTGCGCTACCAGCGGGGCATGGTCGGAAAGGTGGGACCACGGGTACCTCGACAACACCCGTGCCTCGCACGCCTGGGCATTGCGCAGGTAGATGCGGTCCAGGCGCAGCAGCGGCAGGCGCGCGGGAAAGCTGCGCGCCGGCCTGCCGAAGGCTTCGACCAGCGACACCGACAGCCGCGCATCGGCCTTCAGCCGCCAGTCGTTGAAGTCACCGGCGACAATGACCGGATCGTCCGGTGGCAGGCGCTCGAGCAAGGTCAGCAGCAGGTCGACCTGACGCTGGCGGTGGTCCTCGCGCAGGCCCAGGTGCACACAGATCGCGTGCACCTGCTCATGACCGGGCACTTCAAGCTGGCAGTGCAACAAGCCGCGTTCTTCATTGCCGTGAATCGACACGTCAAGGTTGTCATAGGCGCGGATCGGGAACTTGGACAGCAGTGCGTTACCATGGTCGCCATGGGGGTAGACCGCATTACGTCCGTAGGCGAACTGCGGCCACATGCTGTCGGCAAGAAATTCGTACTGCGGGGTCTGCGGCCAGGCCGGATGGCGCTCGGCATGCCGTTGGTGGCTGCCATGCACTTCCTGCAGGAACACCAGGTCGGCGCCGGTGGCGCGCACCGCCTCGCGCAGCTCCGGCAGGATGAAGCGGCGATTGAACAGGGTGAAACCCTTGTGCACGTTGAGGGTCAGCACCGTCAGGCGGTGCACGGCCGCGACCTTGTCGATGATGCGGTCAGGGGCGGGTAGGGTGCCGTTCATAGTGACTCCTGCGGCTCGACGCCAGGTTCGGTCACCAGTTCGCCGTCCAGGCCAAGCTTGCCCAGCAGGCGACGCGCATCGTAGGGGGCATGCACCTTCTGATCGTTGTCGAAGTAGCAATACACATCCCGCGAGGCGCGCTTGACCGGGGCACGACGGATGACGCGCTGGGCATCCTCCGGCTGGCCGCCGGCGGCCCAGGCCTGGATGCGCAGGCGCCAGCGACGCAGCGCGCTGGCGGTGTAGCCGCTGCTGTAGAGCTCGACATCGCCATGCAGGCGCAGGTAGACGAAATCGGCCGTGACTTCCTCGACACAGGGCCATTTGCCGGCGCTGTCGGCAACCACCAGCGCGACCTTGTGCTTGCGCAGCAAGTTGATGAAAGTGTCGCAGAGGAAGCTCGGATGGCGGATCTCCACGGCATGGCGCAAGTGCGCATTGCCACGGATGGCAGTACCACCATTGTCCTGCAGGCGTTCGGCAGCGTGCCGGGCACAGGCGCGCGCAGCCTTGCGATCGCGGGGCAGCAGGTCGAGGAAAGCGCTGAAGCGCTGGGCGTCGAACTTCATGCTCGGGGGAAACTGCCAGAGAAACGGCCCCAGCTTGTCGCCCAGCAGCAATGGCCCCGAGGCAAAGAAATTGGCCAGCGGTTCGTCGATGTCGCGCAGCCGTCGCACGTGGGTGATGTAGCGCGGCGCCTTGACCGAGAAGACGAATCCTTCAGGTGTTTCATCGCGCCACTGGCGGTAGCGCTCGGGTGTCTGCAACGCGTAGAACGAGCCATTGATCTCGATGCTGTTCACCGCCCGAGAGGCGAATGCCAGCTCATCGTCCTGGCGCAGACCCTTGGGGTAGAAGTCCTTGCGCCATGGGCCATAGCGCCAACCGGAAATACCAATGCGGATCTCGCTCACGAGGGCTCCCTTTCGTTCGTGCACTCTTGACTAGCGACCGGCATCGCGGCGTCAGGGTTCAGCGGGAATGACGAGTGGCCAGTGACGCAAAACCCGGAACTTTACCTGCCTTGCGGCCCTCCACCACAAAGGGAAGCAGCCAATGGAGGCAACGCCGATGAACAGCGAGACAGAACCGGGGGAAGTGCAGGCGCCGCCAGCACCGACCGAGGCATACGACGAAGAACCCGAGGTGCTCCCGGACGACCCTGACATCGAGAGCCTGCCCGGAGAAACCCGGCAGCCGGCCTGAAGGAGCGCTAGCCATGAAATTCGATCGTTTCGCCCAATGGCTGGCCAACCGCAGCGGACGTCCACTGACCTTTGCCGTGGCATTGCTGCTGATCATCCTTTGGGGCGTGAGCGGACCGCTGTTCGATTTCAACGACACTTGGCAACTGGTGATCAACACCTCGACCACCATCATCACCTTCCTCATGGTGTTCCTGATCCAGAACACCCAGAACCGCGACAACGACGAACTGCACATCAAGGTCGACGAACTGCTGCGCACCACCCAGCGGGCGCACAAGGCCCTGCTCGACCTCGAGGACATGGGGCCGGCCGAACTGCATGCGCTGCGCAAGCAGTACCAGCAACTGGGCGAGCACGACCAAGCGGCGCCGGGCAACGATGCACCGGCCAAGGACACCCCTGACTGACCCTGGAGGACGGCATGGCCAGACACATCATCCACTACACCGGCCCGATCAATTCCGCGACCTGCGGCAACCTCATCAACACCTGTTCCAAGGCGTTGCAGCAGGGCGCAGAGGTGCTGCAGATCAACATCGCCACCATGGGCGGCGAATGCAGCTACGGTTTCACCCTGTACAACTTCCTGCGTTCACTGCCGGTGCCGGTGCACACCCACAACCTGGGCACGGTCGAATCGATGGGCAACATCCTGTTCCTGGCAGGCAGTCACCGCACCGCCTGCGCCTTCAGCAAGTTCCTGTTCCACCCGTTCCACTGGACCCTGCATGGCTCGGTGGACCATGCACGGATGGCCGAGTACGCCATGAGCCTGGACTATGACCTGCGCCTGTATGCGCAGATCGTCGCCGAGCGCACCGAGGGTGCGAGCGAGCGGCTCGATGTGCCGCGCTACCTGATGGCCTATCCGCGAATCCTGGGGCCCCAGGAAGCGCTCACCTGCGGGATGATCCAGGCCGTGGACGAGCTGCCGATCGAGGCCGATGCCGTACAGTGGAGCGTCCATGCCTGAGCCGTGGCGGCACTGGCCCCGCAGCCGGTCAGGGCAAGTGTCCGAGGGCCAGTTGCAGGCAAGCGTGGTGCATGGGGCGTCTCCTTCATGCTTGGCCTGGCGGATAAGTGCCGTCGGTCAGAACCCTGGCACACCAAATGAGCCGTTGGCCTGCGCCCCTGTTCGTAATTGAGTGCACGGCATCTTCGCGCGGCACGTCCAACCTAGCGTAAAGGAGAAACGTCATGGCTCGTGACCAGGATCAGACCGGACAACGCGGCGGCACCAAGCAGACCAATCCCGGCAACTTCGCCAACGATCGTGAAAGGGCCTCCCGGGCGGGCCAGAAGGGCGGCCGCAACTCAGGCGGCAACTTCGCCAATGACCGCGCCCGCGCCTCCGAGGCCGGTCGCAAAGGTGGCCGCAACAGCCACGGGAACGCCAGCGGTTCGTAACCTTGCGGGCCCTCTCTTGCTGTTGTCGGACATTTTTTGAATTTTCATGGAACAACGTGATCTGTCAGAAAGTCATCCATGGAGAAGAGGAGGGCCTGCGTCAATGCCAAGTCCCCAGTTGTTTACCATCGAATACCTGCTGCATGGTCAGCCACGGCGTTTCATCATCCGCCAGGAACACATGGACAATGCCGAGGCCTGGCATTGGGCGAGTTGCGACGCGGGTTTGGGGATCATTCCGAAGTTCGGACGCGAGCGCATCAAGAAAGTCAGCCGGCCCATGGCCGAACGGCATGGGATCACCGAAGTGCGCTGGCGGGTGTGAGCCGGCGCGGATGGTTGCAGACAATCGTCGATGTGCGCATCAGTGTGAGAGCGGGCCTGGCCCGCTCTCACACTGCCATGCACACTCAGGTGCCTGACTCCGGATCGCTGGCCGGTACCCCAGGACGGTTCTCTTCCTCGGTCAGGTCGGGGTCGGCATCCGGGTCGTCGGCCTGATCGTTGCGTCGGTCTGGCTCGAGTTCCGGCCAGTCGCTCTGCACATCGCCACCGCCCATCCAGTGTTTCGTGCTCATGTCGTCATCCTCTCCTCAGCGTGAAAAAAACGGCCCACGCTCGGGCAGGCCGAACACAGGAGTGGACATCGCCACCCTCATGGATTAGGAGGTTGCAAAGCGCTTGAAGGGTCGATTGCATGCCACTGTGCGCCGACCAGCGGTCGCTCAGTTTCCGGAATATTTCACCGCGGCGGCCGTGCGGGTCGGCACATTGAGGGTCTTGAGCAACGACGACACATGGATGCGCACAGTGAACGGCGAGATGTCCAGTGCCCGGGCGATTTCCTTGTTGGTCTTGCCCTGGGCGATCAGGCGCAGCACGTCCTGCTGGCGGTGGGTGAGCTGTTCCAGCTCGCTGGGGGCATCGAGATGCGGCAACAATCCGCTGGGGGCGTAGTCGACCACCACTTCGCCGTCGCGAATGGCAAGGATGGCGGCGCCGATCGCCTCGGGGCTGACGCTCTTGCCGATGAAGCCATCGACGCCGGCGGCCATGACTTGGCAGATCACCTGCGGGTCGTCGACCATCGATACAACGATCAGCGTGGTGCGCTGCAATTGTCGGCGCAGCTCGGCGAGGCGGCCGATGCAGGTGAGGCCGGGGAAGCGCAGGTCGAGGATCAGGGTGTCGGGCGTCTCGCCCATGGCGGCCAGCCTGAGCACGTCAGCGAGGCTGCCAGCTTCCTCCAGGCGCGCCTCGGGCAGGATGCGCCGTACGGTGTTGACCATGGCCTCCCTGAACAGCGGATGGTCATCCGCCACGATGATGCGGCAACTCACGTCGTGGAACTCCCTGTCAGCCGACACATGCTAATTTAGCAGTCACCTGCGGTTTTTTCCCACGCAGCGTGCCGCAAATGCCGACTGGCGCACAAGGACGTTACCCATGAAGTTCGAGAAGAACAACGAGCTGGACCAGGCCAACCTGCGCATCATCGTCGCCTCTTGTGCGATCACCTACGTGGCGTTGCTGGGTTTCCTGCCGGGCCGCTCGCCCGCCACCTACCTGCCGGTGCTGCTCTACTACGCGGGGTTCGTGGTGGTGTCGATCGGCATGCGCCAGGCGATCAAGCGTTGGCCGGGACACTACCCGGCGCGGCGCATCTTCGGCATGCTGGGCGATTACACCGGCACCAGTTTCGGCCTGGTGGTTGGCGGTGAAACCGCGCTGCCGCTGTATGCAGTGATGGTCTGGATCAACCTGGGCAACGGCATGCGCTTCGGCTCGCGCTACCTGGCCATCGCCACCGTGCTGGCCCTGGCCGCGCTGGTTGTGGTGTGGCAACTGACCCCCTATTGGCAGGAACAGCCGTTCCTGCTGCCGATGCTGCTGACCACCAGCACCCTGATTCCGTTCTATGCCCACCTGCTGCTGGAGCGCACGCGCAAGGCCACAGCCCTGGCCGAGGCGGCGACCCGCGAGAAATCGCGCTTCCTGGCCCAGGCCAGTCACGACCTGCGCCAGCCGATCCACTCCATCGGCCTGTTCACCGCCTGCCTGCGCGAAGCGCGGCTGGGCGAGGAGGAGCGGCGCCTGGTGGACAGCATTGATCGCTCGCTGCTCAACGTTTCGCAGTTGTTCCGTTCGATCCTCGACCTGTACACCCTGGACAACGGCCGGGTGCAGCCCAAGTGGGAAACCTTCGCCGTGGATGGTTTCCTGCGCGAGTTGTTGCGCCAGAACAGCGAGGCGGCGCGCTGGGCCGGGGTCGAGATGCGCCTGGTGCCCAGCCGCCACTGGACACGCGCCGACCCGGGGATGCTCGCGACCATGGTGCAGAACGTGCTGTCCAACAGCTTCAAGTATGCCGCCGGGCGCCCGTTGCTGATCGGCGTGCGGCCACGCGGCGAGGGCCTGGCCATCGTTGTCTGCGACCAGGGCCGGGGCATTGCCGAAGAGCACCAGGGCCGCGTGTTCGAAGAGTTCTATCGGGTGCGCGAGGCGCGTGACAAGGACGTCGAGGGCGTCGGCCTGGGGCTGGCCATCGTCAAGCGCCTGGGGCAACTGATGGGTTTGGCGGTCAGCCTGCGCTCGCGCCAGGGACATGGCACCACGCTGACCTTGCAAGGGCTGCCCAAGGTGCCGGCACAAGTGCCACGGGCCGTTGCCGACCAGGCCGTGCAGGCCGGCATGCTCACCGGTTTGCGGGTGTGCCTGGTGGAGGATGACCATAACGTCCTGCAGGCCACCAGTGCCCTGCTGCAACGCTGGGGGTGCGAGGTGCAGGCCGAGAGCTCGCCCTTTGGCCTGGCCAGTGACTGCGATGTGATCGTTGCCGACTACGACCTCGGCCCGCAGGCCACCGGCATCGACTGCATCGACCAGTTGCGCGCGCAACGCGGCGCCGAAGTGCCGGCGCTGATCATGACGGGCCATGATCTCGACAGGCTGCAGGGCGCCCTGCAGGCACGGGGTATCGCGGTACTGGCCAAGCCGGTGCGCCCGGCGGAGCTGCGTGCGGCGCTGCGGGGTTTGCGTGAGAGCGTGGCGGCGCCGGTCGCCTAGGCCGGCGCCGTCGATCCTCACTGGAAGACCGGCGCCTGGCCTTCTTTCCAGCAGGTGGGGGATGGCGTGTAGATACCCATGCCGGCCACGGCCACCAGCCCGCCGCTGGGCACCTGGCAGTCGTACTGGCCCTTGCTGGTGCTGGCGGTGAAGTAGGTGGTGTTGGAGTCGCTGCGCAGGTTGCTGACCTTGCTCACGGGCACGCCCAAGGTGACCTCGGTGCGTTGCTTGAGGGTGTCGGCACTGGGGCTGGCGGTCTGGCAGCCGGCCACGGCGGCAAGGGCGCTGAGCAGGACGAGGGACTTGAAGGGGAAGGACTTGAGGATCATCGCGTTGCTTCCTTGGCATTGTTCTCGGTACGGCGCCCGCGCCGCCAGGAAGGGGGCTGGCGGTGGGACGCTGGACCGACTATAGCGCCAGGGAAACGTTGCGCGATGTAGGGCGGATGTGCGAGGTGGCATTTTGCCTTGATTGGGTTGCGGGATGCCTGCCATCTGACTGCATGCAGGCATCTCGCCGCCCACTCGCAGTCAGCGCTTGAGCACCAAGGTCAGAATGTCATAACTGGCCACCAGCTCACCCAACTGGTTGGTCACTTCCACATCCCAGGCCACCACGCCTTGCGCCTGCCCCTGCGGGCTGGTCTTGCCCTGGTCGATCTTGCGCTTGCAGGTCAGGCGCGCCTGGATGGTGTCGCCGATGCCCACCGGGGTGATGAAGCGCAGCGTGTCCAGCCCGTAGTTGGCCAGCACCGGCCCTTCGCCGGGGCTGACGAACAACCCGGCGGCCGCCGACAGCACGAAGTAGCCGTGGGCGATGCGTTTACCGAACTGCGACTGTTTGGCGGCGATCTCGTCGAAGTGCATGTAGAAGTGATCGCCCGACAGGCAGCCGAAGTTGACCAGGTCGGCCTCGGTCACTGTGCGCCGGTGGGTCAGCAGCGACTCGCCGATGCGCAAGTCATCGAAATGGCGGCGGAACGGGTGCACCTCGGTTTCGATCACCTCGGCCCCGCGCACGTACTCGCCGGTCACCGCCATCAGCATGCTCGGCGAGCCTTGTACCGCGGCTCGCTGCAGGTAGTGCTTGACCGCGCGCAGGCCGCCCAGCTCCTCGCCGCCGCCGGCACGGCCGGGGCCGCCGTGCTTGAGCTGTGGCAACGGTGAGCCATGCCCGGTGGATTCCTTGGCCGCCTCGCTGTCGAGTACCAGCAGCCGCCCGTGCCAGGCCGCAGCCACCGGGATGGCCTTGGCCGCCACGCCGCGGTCGGCGGTGACCAGGCTCGCCACCAGGCTGCCCTTGCCGCGGGCGGCCAGGGCCAAGGCCTCGTCGAGGTCGTCGTAGGCCATCAGCGTGCTGACCGGGCCGAACGCTTCGATATCATGGGCACCGCCCTCGGCATGCGGGTCGCGGGCCAGCAGCAGGGTCGGGGCGCAGAACGCCCCCTCGGCCACGCCATCGCCGACCGGGGTGAAACCGTCACTGGCGCCCAGCAACTGCTCGCAGGTGGCCAGCAACTGGCGCACGCGCTCGGCGACATCACGCTGCTGGTCATGGGAGGCCAGCGCCCCCATGCGCACGCCCTCCACCGAAGGATCGCCCACCACTACCTTGCGCAGCCGTTCGCGCAGGCGAGTGGCCACCGCGTCGATGTGCCTGGCGGGGACGATGGTGCGGCGGATCGCCGTGCATTTCTGCCCGGCCTTGGTGGTCATTTCCCGCGCCACTTCCTTGATGTACAGCTCGAACTCCTCGCTGTCAGGGCTTACGTCCGGGCCAAGGATGGCGCAGTTCAGCGAGTCGGCCTCGGCGGTGAAGGGCACCGAGTTGCGGATCAGGTTCGGGGTGACGCGCAGCTTGGCTGCGGTGTCGGCGGAGCCGGTGAAAGTCACCACGTCCTGCCCCTGCAGGCGCTCGAGCAGGTCACCGGTGCTGCCGATCACCAGTTGCAGGCTGCCGGCCGGCAGCAGGCCCGACTCGTTCATCAGGCGTACCACGGCCTCGGTCAGGTAGCTGGTGGACGTGGCAGGCTTGACGATGCACGGCATGCCGGCCAGGAAGGTCGGGGCGAATTTCTCCAGCATCCCCCAGATCGGGAAGTTGAAGGCGTTGATATGCACGGCCACGCCCGCACGCGGCACCAGGATATGGCTGCCGGCGAAATGGCCTTGCTTGCCCAGGGGGATCGCCGGGCCTTCATGTACCAGGTTGCCCGAGGGCAGCTCGCGCCGGCCCATGCTCGAATAGGCGAACAGCGTGGCGTTGCCGCCTTCGATGTCGATCCAGCTGTCGGCGCGGGTGGCGCCGCTGTGATGGGACAGGGCGTAGAGCTGCTCCTTGCGCTCGGCCAGGTACAGCGCCAGGGCCTTGAGACGGGCGGCGCGCTGCTGGAAATCCATGGCCAGTAGCTGCTTCAGGCCCTGGGCGCGGGCAAAGTCCACGGCCTCGGCGAAGTCCGGGCGTTCCTCGTGGCTGTAGGCCAGAACGTGACCGTCGAGGGCGCTGCGCAGGGCCTGGGCGCCGTGCTGGCCGATCCAGCGGCCGGCGATGAAGCTTTGCAGGGTAGGGGCGGCGGACATGCTGTTCTCCTTGCTGTTCTGATAGACAGGGGGCGCGCTTACCAGAGCGCCAGGGTGTAGCCGATGATCAGGCGGTTTTCGTCCACGGCATTGGTCAGGCCATTGCCGGAGCGGAAGGTAACGTTGCGCCAGCGCAGGCTGACGTCCTTGAACGGACCGCTCTGGATCACGTAGGTGATGTCGGTGTCGCGTTCGCGCTCGCGGCCATTGCTGAGCGTGGCGGTTTCGGCGTGGCGGCCGTCGGTGTAGCGGGTCATGAAACTCAGCCCGGGGATGCCCAGCGCCACGAAGTCGTAGTCGTAGCGCAGCTGCCAGGAGTCGAGCCCGGCGCGGGTGAAGGTGTTGTAGGTGACCAGGTTGACGGTGTACGGGTCGCCGCCGTTGAGGAACGGGAAGGCGCTGTCGCCGGACATCTGCTGCCAGGTGGCGGTGAACTTGTGGGCCTTCACGCCCAGGGTGAACATGGCGTTGAAGTTGCGGTTGTCGATCTTGCCCGCGCGCTCGGCGCCGTCGCCGCGGCTGTCGAAGTAGCGCAGGTCGCTGCGCAGGCTGATGCCCTCGGCCAAGGGTTGGGTATGCACAAAACCCACATACTGCTGGCGGTAGATGTCTTCGAGCTTGGCGTAGTAGTAGCTGATGCTGGCCTGCGGGGTGATGGCGTAGCTGCCGCCGCCAAAGTCGAAGTGGTCGCTGCTGGCGGCGCCGTAGCCGATATCATCGCGCCCGGACGAGTCGCGCAGGTTGGCCTTGGTCAGGCGCCCGCCGTTGAAGGTCAGGCCGTCCAGCTCCTGGCTGGTCAGCAGCCCGCCCTGGAAGGTCGAGGCCAGCAGGCGGGTGTCGTTGTACACCACCACCGGCAGGATCGGCTGCAGGGTGCCCAGGCGCAGGGTGCTCCTGGACACGCGCAGCTTGGCGGTCAGGCCCAGCTCGCTGTAGTCATCCACCGGCTCCAGGCTGTTCGGCCCGTAGGGCAGCAGGCCGGTGTTGCGTCGGTCGCGGCTGGAGTCGAGCTTGATGCCCAGCTGGCCCATGGCGTCCACCCCGACACCAACGGCCCCTTCGGTGAAACCCGATTCGAAGCGGGCGGTGAAGCCCTGGCCCCATTCCTCGGCCTTGCTCTGCGGGGCGTTGCCCTGGCGGAAGTCACGGTTGAGGTAGTGGTTGCGCAGTTCGAGGCGGGCGTGACTGTCAGCGATAAAGTCCGCCATGGCCGGCAAGGGCAGGGCGAGGGTGGCCAGCCAGGCGGCTGACTTGAGGTGCGTGCGGTTCATTGTTGTTGTACCCGACATTGTTATTGTTCTTGAGGTCAGTGCTTGCTGGCACCGGCGGCGCCGATACCGGTCATGGAGCGGATGAACTGGGCCAGGTAGCGCCCACGCTCTTCGCGCGCTTGTTCCGAGCCGTCGGTAACCGAGAAGGCCCAGGCCGCGAGGAAGGCCAGCGACATGGAGAACAGCGCCGGGTTGCTGTAGGGGAACAGCGCCCGTTCGTTGTGCAGCACGTTGACCCACACCGCCGGCCCCAGCACCACCAGCACGATCGCCGAGACCAGCCCGGCCAGGCTGCCGCCCACGGCGCCACGGGTGGTCAGGCCCTTCCAGAACATCGAGAGCAGCAGCACCGGGAAGTTGACCGAGGCGGCCACCGCCAACACCAGGCCGGAGAGGAAGGCGATGTTCTGCGACTCGAACAGCAGCCCCAGCAGCACCGCGAATAGGCCGATCCCCAGGGTGGCCAGGCGCGACACGCGCATTTCTTCCTGCTCGCTGGCCTGGCCCTTGCGCACCACGCAGGCGTACAGGTCGTGGGACACCGCCGAGGCGCCGGACAGCGCAAGGCCTGCGACCACGGCGAGAATGGTGGCGAAGGCCACCGCCGAGATGAAACCGAGGAACAGGTTGCCGCCCACCGCCTGGGCCAGGTGCACCGCGACCATGTTGCCGCCGCCGATGATCGCCCCCGAGGCGTCGCGGTAGGATGGCTCGGTACCGACCATGACGATGGCGCCGAAGCCGATGACGATCAGCAGCAGATAGAAGTAGCCGATGAAGCCGGTGGCGTAGAACACGCTCTTGCGCGCTTCCTTGGCGTCGCTGACGGTGAAGAAGCGCATGAGGATATGCGGCAGGCCGGCAGTGCCGAACATCATGCCCAGGCCCAGGGAAATGGCGTCCACCGGATTGGACAGCAGCGCGCCCGGCGCCATGATCGCCTGGCCCTTGGCGTGCACGGCCACGGCGCTGGCGAACATCGCCTCGGTGCTGAAGTCGAAATGCCTGAGCACCATGAATGCCATGAAGGTCGTGCCGCAGAGCAGCATCACCGCCTTGATGATCTGCACCCAGGTGGTGGCGAGCATGCCGCCGAAGGTGACGTACAGCACCATCAGCGCACCCACCAGCATCACCGCGTACAGGTAGCTGATGCCGAACAGCAGCTCGATCAGCTTGCCGGCGCCGACCATCTGCGCCACCAGGTACATCAGCGCCACGGCCAGGGTGCCGAAGGCCGAGGTCAGGCGCACCGGAGCCTGGGCCAGGCGGTAGGAGACCACGTCGGCGAAGGTGTACTTGCCCAGGTTGCGCAGGCGTTCGGCGATCAGGAACAGGATGATCGGCCAGCCGGCCAGCACGCCCAGGGCATACAGCAGGCCGTCGTAGCCGTTCATGAACATCATCGCCGAGATGCCCAGGAAGGACGCGGCGCTGATCATGTCGCCGGCGATCGCCAGGCCGTTCTGCATGCCGGTGAGGCCGCCGCCGGCGGTGTAGAAGTCGCTGGCCGAGCGGGTGCGCAGGGCGGCCCAGCGAGTCACCAGCAAGGTGAAGCAGACGAACACCAGGAACATCGAGATGGCGGTCCAGTTCATCGCGCGCACTCCTGCTTGACCACTTCGTTGAGCGGGTCGATGACGCGGTTGGCGCGGTGCATGTAGATGCCGGTGAGGGCAAAGGACAGCAGCACCATGAGCACTCCCACCAGCATGCCGACGCTGGTCACGCCGCCGCTGAGAGACTGGCCGAGCACGCCGGGGGCGAAGGCCACCAGCAGGACGAAGCCGTAGTAGGCGGCGAGCATGGTCAGGGTCAGTGAGCCGTTGAGGCGGCGCTTGCGCTTGATCAGTTGCACGAAGGCGGGGTGGTTGCTGATGGTTTCAAGGTGTTCGGGTGTCATGGGAGCGTTCTCTCTGGCTGTTGTAATTGTTTTTTCAGGTCACGCGTGTGTTGCCGAGGGCTTCATCGCTGGCAAGCCAGCGCTTGTGGGAGCTGGCTTGCCAGCGATGAAGGCAATGCGGTCTCAAAGCTGATCGAAGTCGAGCACCACCTTGTCGCTCAACGGGTAGGTCTGGCACGACAGCACATACCCGGCGGCCACTTCGTAGTCTTCCAGGGCATGGTTGCTGTCCATCTCCACCTCGCCCTCGATCACCTTGCACTTGCAGGTCGAGCACACCCCGGCCTTGCACGAGTACGGCAGCTCGGCGCCGATGGCGTTGCCGGCGTCGAGCACGCTGCGGGTGTTGCGCGGCAGGTCGAAGGCCAGGGCGCGGCCATCGCTGATCACGGTCACCTGGCTGACCGCCGAATCCAGCTCGCGGGCCGCTTCACGGGCCTCGCGGCGAGCTTCGCTGCCGGCGGCGGCGAACAGTTCATAGTGGATGCGCGCCTTGTCCATGCCGTTGGCCTGCAGGCTGTCGCGCACGGTTTCGGTCATGGCCTGGGGGCCGCAGATGAAGGCAGCATCGAGAGAGGCCACGTCGAGCCAGCGGGAGAACAGCTGGCCGCACTTGTCGGCATCGATGCGGCCGTTGTACAGGTCGACGTCCTGTTGCTCGCGGCTGAACACGAAAATCAGGTTGAGGCGCTCGAGGTACCGGTTCTTCAGGTCCTCGAGGCGGTCGCGGAACAGCGCGCTGTTGCTGGCGCGGTTGCCGTACAGCAAGGTGAAGCGGCTGTTGGGTTCAGTGGCCAGCGTGGTGGCGACCAGCGACAGGATCGGAGTGATGCCGCTGCCGGCGGCAACGCCCAGGTAGTTGCCCCGGCGCGTCGGTTCCAGCGGCACGAAGAAGCTGCCCGAGGGCGGCATCACTTCGAGCTGCTGGCCGGCCTTGAGCATTTCGTTGGCAAACGCCGAGAAACGACCGCCCGGCACGCGCTTGACGGCGACCCGCAGCTCGTCGTCCTGCACCGCGCTGCAGATCGAGTAGGAGCGGCGCACCTCTTCGTCATCCAGGCGGGTGCGCATGACCAGGTACTGGCCCTGGGTGAAACGGAACTCATCGCGCAGGTGCGCGGGCACGTCGAAGGCGATGGACACCGCGTCCCGGGTCTCCTGGCGCACTTGCTTGATGGTCAGGCTGTGAAACTGGCTCATGGCGTTCTCCACGGCTCAAAGGCATTTGAAATAGTCGAACGGTTCCAGGCAGGCGCGGCAGCGGTACAGGGCCTTGCAGGCGGTGGAACCGAACTGGCTGAGCAGTTCGGTATCGGCGCTGCCGCACTGCGGGCAACACACGCTGGGTGCCGCCCCACGCAGGTTGGCGCGGCCCTCGGGTGGGGCGATACCGTAGGCGCGCAGCCGCTCACGGCCTTGCGCACTGATCCAGTCGGTGCTCCACGCCGGGGTGAGACGACGCTCCAGCGCAGGCTCCGCGAAGCCGGCCTGTTCCAGGGCCTGGCGAATGTCACTCTCGATCACCTCGGTGGCCGGGCAGCCGGAGTAGGTCGGGGTGACCACCAGGTGTAGGTGGCCGGCGCGCCAGTCGAGGTCGCGCACGACACCTAAGTCGACCACGCTGACCACCGGTACTTCCGGGTCCATCACCTCGGCCAGCACCGCCCAGGCCCGGCTCAGGTCGCCGTCGCGCAAGTCCCTGGCGCCCCGGTCGCCAGCGATCAGCTCACCAGGTTGCATCGGGGTAGGCTCGCGGCAGGAACTGCATTTCAGCCAGCAGCAGGCCGAGGTGTTCGGTGTGCAGGCCCTTGCGCCCGTCCAGGTAGAAGTGGCTGGCGGCCTTGGGCAGGGGCAGATCGACCGAGGCGAAGATGGCCGTGACGGTGTTCAGCCAATGCTGGGCGATCTGCGCCGGGTCGGCGCCGATACCGGCTTTGGCCAGCTGGACTTCACCGTCGTTGGCCACGCTCAGTTCGACCGTGAAGCGCCACAAGGCCGGGATGGCTTCGAGCATGCGTCGGCGGCTTTCTTCCGTGCCGCCCCCCAGGCGCTGTACCCATTCGCCGGAGCGGCGCAGGTGATAGGTGACTTCTTTCAGTGCCTTGGCGGCGATGCCGGCGATACGTTCATCGCGCGAGGCGCTGAGCGCTTCAAGCGTGGCGTGGTGCCAAGCGTCGTACAGGAACTGCTTGAGCAGGGTCACGGCGTAGTCGCCGTTGGGTTGCTCGACCAGCAGCAGGTTGCGGTAGGCGCGTTCGTCGCGACGGAACGCCAGGGCATCGGCGTCGCGGCCGTCGTCCAGCAGTTCGGCGGCGTAGTCCAGCCAGTTGCGCGACTGGCCCACCAGGTCGAGGCCGACGTTCATCAGTGCCAGTTCTTCCTCCAGCGCCGGCGCCTTGCCGCACCACTCGCACAGGCGCTGGCCCTGAACCAGGGCGCTGTCGCCGAGCAGCAGCAGGTATTGGATAAGTGCTTGCTTGTGCATGGCGGGCCTCACATGTGTCCGACTTCGGCGGGCAGCTCGTAGAAGCTGGCATGGCGGTAGACCTTGTCGTCCGCCGGGGCGAACAGTGGGTCCTTCTCGTCGGGAGAAGAGGCGGTGATCAGCGCCGAGGGCACCACCCACAGGCTCACGCCTTCGCTGCGGCGGGTGTACAGCTCGCGGGCGTTCTCGATGGCCATGGCGGCGTCGGCGGCGTGCACGCTGCCCACATGCTTGTGGTTCAGGCCGTGCTTGCTGCGCACGAAGACTTCGAACAGGGTCCAGACAGACATCAGGGGTATCTCCGCATCATTCGCCGCTTTAGGCGGCATTCTTGTTCTGTTGCTTGCGCGCATAGGCCACGGCGGCCTCGCGTACCCAGGCACCGTCTTCGATGGCCTTGCGGCGGGTGGCGACGCGCTCCTGGTTGCAGGGGCCATTGCCCTTGAGCACCTCGTAGAACTCATCCCACTGGATCTGGCCAAAGTCGTAATGGCCACGCTCGGCGTTCCACTTGAGCTCAGGGTCGGGAGCGGTGCAGCCGAGCAGTTCCAGCTGCGGCACGGTCTGGTCGATGAAGCGCTGGCGCAGTTCGTCGTTGCTCTGACGCTTGATCTTCCAGGCCATGGACTGGGCGCTGTTGGGCGAGTGTTCGTCGCTGGGGCCGAACATCATCAGCGCCGGCCACCACAGGCGGTCGATGGCGTCCTGGACCATGTCCTTCTGTGCCTGGGTGCCGTGGCGCATCATGGTCAGCAGCAGTTCATAGCCCTGGCGCTGGTGGAAGCTTTCTTCCTTGCAGATGCGCACCATGGCGCGGGAGTAGGGGCCGTAGGAGGTGCGCTGCAGCACCACCTGGTTGACGATCGCCGCGCCGTCCACCAGCCAGCCCACCGCGCCCATGTCGGCCCAGCTCAGGGTCGGGTAGTTGAAGATGCTCGAATACTTGGCCTTGCCGCTGTGCAGCTTGGCGATCTCTTCGTCGCGGTCGGCGCCAAGGGTTTCCATGGCGCTGTACAGGTACAGGCCGTGGCCGGCCTCGTCCTGGATCTTGGCCATCAACTGCAGCTTGCGCTTGAGCGAGGGGGCGCGAGTGACCCAGTTGCCTTCCGGGAGCATGCCGACGATCTCGGAATGGGCGTGCTGGGAAATCTGGCGGATGAGCGTCTGGCGGTAGGCCTCGGGCATCCAGTTCTTGGCTTCGATCTTGATCTCGGCGTCGATCTTCTCCTGGAAGGCGCGCTCTTCGGGCGACATCTCTTCCAGGGTCTTCAGGCGTTTGACGCCGGTTTCTACGAGCTGTGCGTACATGGTCGGGCTCCCGCTGATGGGCTGCTTGGGGCGTGGGTCATTTATAAGCGATACAAAACACAACATCAAACTGTATTTGATGTATCAAATAAGATTTGTGTATCGCTTTGCGGCCAATCGCTGGCAAGCCAGCTCCGGTGCAGCACAGACCTAAGGAATTGCGCGATCGCTGTGGGAGCCGGCTTGCCGGCGAAAGGGGCGCAGGCGCCCCCAGCTTTCTCAAGGCAAAAAAAGCCCCGGATCAGGCCGGGGCTGAACGGAATGCCGATGAGTCAGCTGGCCAGCCGCTTGTCATACACGTGACAGGCCTTGCCCTCTGAACGTTTCAGCGTGCCGCACGGCTGCAGCTGGATCTGCGTGCTGATGCCGATGTAGGTCTTGATCTGCTTCGCCAGTTCACCCACCACCTGCTTGCGCTGGCCCTCGTCGAGGTACTGGCTGTCGCTGCGCAGTTCAACATGCACCTCGACGCTGTCGAGATTGCCATTACGATACAGGTGAATCTCATACAGCTCGGAAAGCTGTTTTATCTTGAGTACCTGCTCCTCGATCTGCGTCGGGAACACATTGACCCCGCGAATGATCAGCATGTCGTCGCTGCGCCCGGTGATCTTGCCGATGCGCCGCATCGGCCGCGCCGTGCCGGGCAGCAGGCGGGTGAGGTCGCGGGTGCGGTAGCGCACCATCGGCAACGCCTCCTTGCTCAGCGAGGTGAATACCAGCTCGCCGAGCTGGCCATCCGGCAGCACCTGGCCTGTGACCGGGTCGATGATCTCGGGGTAGAAATGGTCTTCCCAGATGGTCGGGCCGTCCTTGGTCTCGATGCACTCCATTGCCACGCCCGGGCCCATGATTTCCGACAGCCCGTAGATGTCCAGGGCGTCGATGCCCAGGCGCTGCTCGATGGCGCGGCGCAGTTCATCGGTCCAGGGTTCGGCGCCGAAGATGCCCAGGCGCAGCTTGAGGTCGTGCGGGTCGATGCCCTGGCGCTCGATCTCGTCGGCGAGGTTGAGCATGTACGAGGGGGTAACCATGATGATGTCCGGCTGGAAGTCGCGGATCAGCTGCACCTGTTTCTCGGTCTGGCCGCCGGACATGGGGATCACCGTGCAGCCCAGGCGCTCGGCGCCGTAGTGCGCGCCCAGGCCGCCGGTGAACAGGCCGTAGCCGTAGGAGACATGCACCTTGTCGCCGCGGCGCCCGCCGGCGGCGCGAATCGAGCGCGCCACCACGTTGGCCCAGGTGTCGATGTCGTTCTGGGTGTAGCCGACCACCGTCGGCTTGCCGGTGGTGCCGCTGGAGGCGTGCAGGCGCACCACCTGGTCTTGGGGCACGGCGAACATGCCATAGGGGTAGTTGTCGCGCAGGTCGTTCTTCCCGGTGAAGGGGAAGCGGGCAAGGTCCTCCAGCGATTTCAGGTCGTCGGGATGGGCGCCGCAGGCGTCGAAGCGCTGGCGGTACAGCGGCACATTGGCGTAGGCGTGGTTCAGGCTCCAGCGCAGGCGCTCCAGCTGGTGCTGGCGCAGTGCGTCGAGGCTGGCGGTTTCCATCGGGTCGAGCAGGGCGCGGTCGGCATCGTGGTAGAGATTCATGGTTTCACTCGAGTTGTTCTTGTCGTGGGCCGGGGCCCTGAGTGTCATGGCAGGCAGCATACTGCCCGCGTCGCTTGGCGTCTCTGGCGGCTGATCAGAGGCGTTCGATCACCAGGGCGATGCCCTGGCCGACGCCGATGCACATGGTGCACAGGGCGTAACGGCCGCCGGTCAGCTCCAGCTGGTGCAGGGCGGTGGTGACCAGGCGTGCGCCGCTCATGCCCAGCGGGTGGCCCAGGGCGATGGCGCCGCCGTTGGGATTGACCCGCGGATCGTCGTCGGCCAGGCCCAGCTCGCGCAGCACGGCCAGGCCCTGGGCGGCAAAGGCTTCGTTGAGCTCGATCACGTCCATGTCGGCCAGTGCCAGGCCGGTCAGCTCCAGTACCTTGTGAGTCGCCGGCACCGGGCCGATACCCATGAGGCGTGGCTCGACGCCCGCCACCGCAAGGCCAAGCACCCGGCCACGGGCCTTGAGGCCGTGGCGTTGCGCGGCCTGTGGGCTGGCCAGCAGCAGGGCGCAGGCGCCGTCATTGACGCCCGAGGCATTGCCGGCGGTGACGCTGCCGCCGTCACGGAACGGCGTGCCCAGGCGCGCCAGTTGTTCCAGGGTGGTGTCGCCCCGCGGGTGCTCGTCCTGCTCGATACGCTTGGGCGGGCCTTTGCGCTGCGCGATCTCCACCGCGACGATCTCCCGGGCCAGGCGGCCATTGGCCTGGGCGGCGGCGGCCTTGAGCTGGCTGCGCAGGGCAAAGGCATCCTGGTCTTCGCGGGCGATGTTGAAGCGCTCGGCGACGTTCTCGGCGGTTTCGGGCATCGAATCGATGCCGTATTGCGCCTGCATCGACGGGTTGACGAAGCGCCAGCCGATGGTGGTGTCGAACAGCTGCGCGCTGCGGCCAAAGGCCTGTTCCGACTTGCCCATGACGAAGGGCGCGCGCGACATCGACTCGACGCCGCCGGCCAGCATCAACCCGGCTTCGCCGCAGCGCAGGGCGCGGGCAGCATTGCCGATGGCGTCCAGGCCCGAGCCGCACAGGCGGTTGATCGTGGTGCCGGGCACCTCGATCGGCAGCCCGGCCAGCAGGCCGGCCATGCGCGCGACGTTGCGGTTGTCTTCGCCGGCCTGGTTGGCGCAGCCGAGGATCACATCGTCCAGCGCCGCCCAGTCCAGCCCGGGATGGCGTGCCATCAGCGCCTTGATCGGCACCGCGGCGAGGTCGTCGGGGCGCACGCTCGACAGGGCGCCGCCGTAGCGGCCGATGGGGGTGCGCACGGCATCGATGATCAGCGCGTGGGGCAGGCTGGCGTCAGTCATTTGAAGTCTCCGGCGACAGCACGGTGCCGCGCACTTTGTAGGATTTGCCGTGGAACAGGGCGATCAGCTCGCCCTGCTGGTTCTCGATGCGCACGTCGTAGTTGCCGGTGCGGCCTTTGCGGCTTTGTTCGCTGGCGCTGGCCTGCAGGCGGTCGCCGAGCCGCGCCGGGGCCACATAGTCGATGCTGCAACCCAGGGCCACGGCTGCTTCATCGTAGCTGTTGCAGGCGAAGGCGAAGGCCGAATCGGCCAGGGCGAACAGGTAGCCGCCATGGCAGGTGCCATGGCCCTGGATCATGTCGGCGCGCACGGTCATGCCCAGGCGGGCGCTGCCGGGGCCGGCTTCGAGCAGCTCGATGCCCAGGCCCTGGCTGGCGGCGTCACGGCCGAACATGGCCTCGGCGCAGGCGCGGGCCAAAGTGTGTGCGGATTGATCAGCCATGCAGGCGACCTCCTTCGGCGTGGGTGCGGCGCAGCAACAGGGACGGGCGGTAACGTTCCTCGCCGTAGCTGCGTTGCAGGTTGTCGAGCACGTTCAGGGTGTAGCCGATGCCCAGGTCGTCGGCCCAGGCCAGCGGCCCGCGCGGGTAGTTGACCCCGGCGCGCATGGCCAGGTCGATGTCACCGGGAGTGCCTACTCCTTGCAGTACGGCGTCGGCGGCTTCGTTGGCGAGCATGGCCACGGTGCGCAGCACCACCAGGCCGGGCAGGTCGGCGACCGGGCAGGCGCTCAGGCCAGCCCGGGCAAGCAGGGCGACGGCCTGGTCCAGGGCCTCGGCGCTGCATTCGGCACCGTGGCTGATGGCCAGGCGCGTGGCGCTGGCGTAGTCCAGGGCCAGGTCCAGCAGCACCAGGTTGCGCAAGCCGTCCTCGCGGGCGCGCTGGCTGGCCAGTCGGCCATCGGACAGCGCCAGGGTGGCATCTCCCACGCGGAGCAGGCCGATGCCGGCGCGTTCGGTGACGGCGATACCGTTGGCGCGCAAGCGCTCGACCAGGGGCTGCAGGGCACCCAGGTCGCCTTCAACCGTGCAGCGCTCTACAGGCGTCTGGCTGGTCAATGTCGCGGGCTGTAGCCGTTCGGCACCCTCGGCGTAGCTATAAAAGCCCTGGCCGGTCTTGCGCCCGAGGCGCCCGGCGTCGACCAGTTCTTTCTGCACCAGCGACGGCTGGAAGCGGAAATCGCCATAGAAGGATTCGAACACCGAGCAGGTCACCGCGTAGTTGACGTCATGACCGATCAGGTCGGTCAGTTCAAAGGCGCCCATGCGAAACCCCCCGGCGTCGCGCAGCACGGCATCGAGGGTGGCGCAGTCGGCGGCGCCCTCCTGCAGCAGGCGCAGGCTTTCGGCATAGAAGGGCCGGGCCACGCGGTTGACGATAAAGCCCGGCGTCGAACGGGCATGCACCGTTTGCTTGCCCCAGGCACGGGCGGTGTCGTAAAGCGTGGCCGCCAGGCTCGGCGCAGTGGCCAGCCCGGAGACGATCTCCACCAGCGCCATCAAGGGCGCCGGGTTGAAGAAGTGCATGCCAATGACCCGCTCCGGGTGCTTGAGCCCGGCGGCGAGGCTGGTGATCGACAGCGAAGAAGTGTTGCTGGCCAGGATGCAGTCCGTGGCGCACAGGGCTTCAAGCCGACGCAGCAGGTCCTGTTTGACTGGCAGTTGTTCGACGATGGCTTCGATCACCAGATGGGCCTTGGCCAGGGCGTCGAGGCTGTCCACCGGTTGCAGTCGGTCGCGGATCGCGCTGCGGCTGTCAGGCGCAAGCTTGCCTTTTTCCACCTGCCGGCCGAGCAGGCGATCGATGCCTTCGATCGCCTGCTCGGCTGCGCCGGGGCGCGTATCGTAGAGACGCACGGGATGACCGGCCTGGGCCGCCACCTGGGCGATGCCGGCACCCATGGCGCCTGCACCGATTACTGCCACCAGGGCGTCGTTGTCGAGTGCGGCCATGGTCAGCGCCCCTTGAACACAGGTGTGCGTTTGTTCATGAAGGCGCTGACGCCCTCGCGGTAATCCTCGCTGCGCCCGGCCAGGCGCTGGAGATCGCGCTCCAGTTCCAGCTGTTCATCGAAGCGGTTGTCGAAACTCTGGTTGAGGGCACGCTTGATCAAGGCCAGGCCGTAGGTGGGCTGGGCTGCCAGGTGACGGGCGAGGCCGAGTGCTTCGTCGCGCAGCGCGGCATCGTCCACCACCCGGTGGATCAGCCCCCATTGCTCGGCCTGCTCGGCGCTCAGGCGCTCGCCCAGCAGGGCCAGCGCCTTGGCCCGGGCCATGCCGACCAGTCTGGGCAGCAACCAGGTGCCGCCGGAATCCGGCACCAGGCCAATCTTGCAGAACGCCTGAATGAAGCTCGCCGAGCGTGCCGCCAGCACCAGGTCGCAGGCCAGTGGCAGGTTGGCCCCGGCACCAGCGGCCACGCCGTTGACCGCGCAGATCACCGGCAGCGGTAGGTCGCGCAGGCTGCGCACCAGCGGGTTGTAGAACTGTTCGATGGATTGGCCGAGGTCAGGCAGCTCGGCGCCGGGCGCGACATTGCGGTCGGCCAGGTCCTGGCCTGCGCAGAAGCCACGGCCTTCGCCGGTCAGCAGCAGCACGCGGGCGTGGTCGCTGTGGCGTACCTGCTTCAAGGCCTCGCGCACCTCCAGGTGCATCGCGGTATTGAAGCTGTTGAGCTGCTCGGGCCGGTTGAGCGAGAGGAGGGCGACGCCGTCGTCGCCGATGGAAAACAGGATGTGCTGGAAAGACATGACTGGCTCGCTCCGTCAGTCGGTGGAAGGCTTACAGCCCTTGGAATCGGGCCGGGCGTTTTTCCTGGAAGGCGCGGATGCCTTCGTTGCGGTCGGCGGTGCCGGCCAGCAGGGTGAAGGCATGGCGCTCGAAGCGCAGGCCGCTCGCCAGGTCCATGTCCTGGGCCTTGAGCAGCGCCTCCTTGGCCAGGCGCACCGCCAGCGGCGCCTTGGCGGCGATGGCGACGGCCACCTGCAGGGCGCGCTCGACGGTGAGTTCGGGCTCGGTGACTTCACTGACCAGGCCGGCCTGCAGGGCATGGCGGGCGCCGATGGCCTCACCGCCCAGGACCATCTGCATGGCCAGCGGCTTGCCCACGGCGCGCAGCAGGCGCTGGGTGCCGCCAGCCCCGGGAAGGATGCCGAGGTTGATTTCCGGCTGGCCGAAACGGGCGTCGCTGCCAGCGATAACGATGTCGGCGCACATCACCAGTTCGCAGCCGCCGCCTAAGGCGAAGCCGTTGACGGCGGCGATCAGAGGTTTGGCGAAGCCGGTGATGCGTTGCCAGTGGGCCACCCGCGGGTCTTCGAGGATGCCGACCAGGTCGCGCTGGGCCATTTCGTTGATATCGGCGCCGGCGGCGAAGACCTTGCGGCTGCCGGTAATGACCACGGCACGGATCTGCGGGTCCTGGTCGGCGGCATGCAGTTCTGCGGCCAGCTCTTCCAGCAGCGCTGTGTTCAGGGCGTTCAGGGCCTGCGGGCGGTGCAGGGTGATCAGGCGGACACCGTCCGCTGGGGCCTGCACGATGAGGTTGCTTGGCATGGGATACCTCGGGCTGCACGTTCGGCGCCGGCTGGGGCCGGCTTTTCTTGGAATTGTTCGTGGTGCTGGGGCAAGTATATGTTCAATACGATACAGAAAATCAACATGGAAATTGTAATTGCGTATCTATATGTGAAGCGAGTTACGCTGTCGCGGGGCAAGCCCGCTCCCACGCAGCCTCGCTCTTACTATCACTCGGTGGAAGCGGGGTTGCCCCACGATGAAGTCTTCACAGGTCTGAAGCTTGGTGAAGAAAGCGATACACCAGCAAGGCATTGACTAAGTGATTTGATCTGATACAGGATCGATAAGTCTTCTGAATCATATCGAGAGCCAGACCCATGCCCTGCTACCGCCTCGACGGCCTCACCCCCGTGGTCCACCCCAGCGCCTACGTACACCCAAGCGCCGTGCTGATCGGCGACGTGCTGGTCGGCGCAAACTGCTACATCGGCCCCTTGGCCTCGCTGCGCGGCGATTTCGGGCGAATCATCCTGGAGGAGGGCGCCAACCTGCAGGACACCTGCGTGATGCACGGTTTTCCCGGCGGCGACACGGTGGTCGAGCGCAACGGCCATATCGGCCATGGCGCCGTGCTGCATGGCTGCCGGATCGGCGAGGATGCCCTGGTCGGCATGAACGCGGTGGTCATGGACGCCGCGCATATCGCCCCGCGCTGCATCGTTGCCGCCACGGCCTTCGTCAAGGCAGGCTTCGAATGCCCGCAGCAACACCTGGTGGTCGGCGCGCCGGCCGTGGCCAAGCGCCCGCTCTGCGACCAGGAACTGGCCTGGAAGCAGCGCGGTACCACCGAGTACCACAGCCTCGCCCGGCGTTGCCTGAGCGCGCTGGTGGAGTGCCCGCCATTGACCGCGCCGGAGCAGGACCGCCCACGCATGGGCGACTCCGGCTTCAGGCCCAAGGCCGAGGGCGGTGCATGAGCCTTGCGCGGTCGCGGCAGGCAGGTATAGTCGAGGCTTTAGCCGCGCCTCGTTCCCCCATGAGCAGCCTTGCCCCCCTGAATCACCTGATTACCCGTTTCCAGGAGCAGACGCCGATCCGCGCCAGCTCCCTGATCATCACCCTCTACGGCGATGCCATCGAACCCCATGGCGGCACGGTCTGGCTGGGCAGCCTGATCAACCTGCTGGAGCCGATGGGCATCAACGAGCGGCTGATCCGCACCTCGATATTCCGCCTGACCAAGGAAGGCTGGCTGACCGCCGAAAAGGTCGGCCGGCGTAGCTACTACAGCCTCACCGGCACCGGCCGGCGGCGCTTCGAAAAAGCCTTCAAGCGCGTCTACAGCGCCAGCCTGCCGGCCTGGAACGGCGCCTGGACCCTGGTGCTCCTGGCCCAGCTCGACGCCACCAAACGCAAGGCCGTGCGTGAAGAGCTCGAGTGGCAAGGCTTCGGCGTCATGGGCGCGAACCTGCTGGGCTGCCCGCGCACCGACCGTGCCGACCTGGCCGCCACCCTGCGCGAGCAGGATGCCGAGGACGACTGCATCGTCTTCGAGACCCACGCCCAGGAAGTGCTGGCCTCCAAGGCCCTGCGCGCCCAGGTGCGGGAAAGTTGGAACATCGAGGAACTGGGCCAGCACTACAGCGAGTTCATCCGCCTGTTCCGCCCGTTGTGGCAGGCGATGAAGGACCTGGACGCGCCAAGCCCGCAGGACTGCTTCCTGGCGCGCACGCTGCTGATCCACGAATACCGCCGCCTGCTGCTGCGTGATCCGCAGTTGCCGGACGAGCTGTTGCCGGGGGATTGGGAAGGGCGCGCGGCGCGGCAGCTGTGCCGCAACCTGTACCGGCTGGTGCAGGGCAGGGCGGAGGAGTATCTGGCCAGCGCGCTGGAAACGGCGGATGGGCCGTTGCCGGATGCCAACGAGAGTTACTACCGACGGTTCGGCGGGCTTGGCTGAGTGAAAGGAACGGGCAAGCCCTCTCGTGCGAAGAGGGCGTGCAAGTTGTCAGATGACAAAGAACCCATGGGTTCCGTCACGCCCCAACTGTTCCACCAACCCGAACTCCCAATCCAGATACCCCTGCATCGCTTCGCGCGGGCTATCGGTACCCTCGTAGGGCCGCCGATAACGATCGATGCGCGGCGCACCCAGGCGCTGCTCGCCTTGTTCGGTCGGCAGCCCGGCGGCGTTCCAGGCGCTGTTGCCGCCCTCGAGCACGAACACCGGTTTGCCGCTCAGGGCCGCCACCTCTGGTGCGGCATAGCGCGCCAGTTGGCTCGAGCCGCAGGTCAGGACGAAGTGCCGTGCTGCCGGTAATGTCGCCAGTACTTCTTCAAGTTGGCTACGCAGCGCCCAGACCGCACCGGGAATATGCTGCCGGACATGGTTGGCGCTGGTGGTGAAGTCCAGCACCTGGGTGCCCGGCTCCGAAAGCCAGTCGGCGAGGAGGGCGGGGCTGATGGTTTCAGCCTCGGGCGGTGCCGGCACGGGCGCGACCCAGACGCCGGTTTCCGTGAAGTCGTCAGACGACAACCCATCGAGCACCGCCACCGCCCAGCCCATCTGGGCCAGCCACGACGCACTCATGTTGGCGCGCACGCCGTCGTCGTCCACCAGCACCAGGCGCGCGCCGCGCACACTGGCGACATGGTCGATCTCCTGTACCAGTTGGCCACCGGGCGTGGAGCGGGCGCCGGGCAGGTGGCCCAGGACAAACTCCTCGGGCGTGCGCACATCGAACAGGTAAGTGGTGCGCTGCGCTTCGGCCTGCCATTGGCGCAGGCCTGCCAGATCGATGCGTGCCACACCGGCGCGGTCGGCCACCTGGCGGGCGCGTTGCGCGGCGCTGGCGTGGGTGGTGGCGGTCACTGCGCGGAAACGGCGCGACTGGCCATGTTCCAGTGCCTGCCCGGCAAGGGTCCAGCCGATGGTGCCGTTGCGCAGGGCCGCCACCGGGTTGGGGACGCCGGCATTGACCAGCGACTGGGTGCCGATGATGCTGCGGGTGCGCCCGGCGCAATTGACGATCACCCGGGTGGCCGGGTCGGGGGCCAGCTCTGCCACGCGCAGCACCAGTTCGGCGCCGGGCACGCTGATACCGCTGGGGATGCTCATGGTCTGGTACTCGTCGAAGCGGCGGGCATCCAGCACCACCACATCGGCGTTGGCGTCGAGCAGCGCCTTGACCTCTTCGGCCGGCAGCGACGGTGTATGGCGCTCGGCCTCCACCAGCTCGCCGAAAGCCTTGCTCGGCACGTTGACGTCTCGGAACAACTCGCCACCTGCTTCGCGCCAACCGGCCAGGCCGCCGTCGAGCAGCGCCACGTCGGTGTAGCCCAGGGCGAGCAGGCGCTGCGCGGCGGTCAACGCCAGCCCTTCGCCGTCGTCGTAGACGGTGATGGGCGTGTCGCGCCGTGGTACTCGGGCGTAGATCTCCAGTTCAAGGCGCGACAGCGGCACATTGGCGGCGAACAGCGGATGGGCCTGGGCGAACGGGTCTTCCTCGCGGACATCGAGCAAGGCCAGCTCCTGGCCGGCAAGCAGGGCGGTGCGGATAGCATGGTAGCTGCGGTGGGTAGCCTGGCTCATGCGCGGTTCTCTTTCGACAGATCCCAGAGGTTGGGCAGGTGGCTGTTGGAATAGCCGGAAATGAAGGGCTTCTCTTCGCCCTCGGCGCTGTACACCGCACGCCGCACGGCGCCGATGTTGGCGCCGTAGACATGGATGCTGATGGAAGTACGGTCGGCATGGGCATTGCGCACCTGGTGCAGGTCGCCGATGCGCGGCGACACCGCGATCACCTCGCCGGGCGCGAGCCGCTCGGCCCGGCCCTCCGGCTGCAGGGCACCGTGCGCCAGGGCATAGCCCTGGCTGATTT
Source organism: Pseudomonas sp. TE6288 (assembly GCF_054062095.1). Classification (NCBI taxonomy): domain Bacteria; kingdom Pseudomonadati; phylum Pseudomonadota; class Gammaproteobacteria; order Pseudomonadales; family Pseudomonadaceae; genus Pseudomonas; species Pseudomonas sp. TE6288. The sequence continues at coordinate 128,075 of NZ_JBSSEW010000001.1, read as the reverse complement.
CGCTGCCGCGCAGCATGCCGATCAGCCCCCAGGTGCGGTGGTCGTGCACGGGGGTTTCCTGCCCTGGCCCCCAGACGAAACTGACGATGGAGAACCGCTGGCCGGAGTCGGCGTGCAGCAGGTACTGCTGGTAGCACTCCGGGCTGGGCCGGGCGTAGTCGTCCGGCAGCCAGTCATCGACACTGAGCAGATCGCGCAGCAGCCGCGCGCCGTGGTCGAGCAGGCGCGGCTCGTCCGGCGCCTGGGCGAGAAGGTCGGCCAGCTCGCCGATGAAGCTGCGTAGCCGTCCAAGGTTGGGCGTTTGAGACATGGGTTCCCTCGATGTCCGTCAGGTTAGGCAGCGCCGGGCGCTACCGTGGCGAGGAAAAAGGTATTATTCTTTTTGCGTATTTTTCCAGATATTTATTATGCGAATTAAGAATGAAGATAGATGATATCGATGCATTCGTGGCCGTCATCCGCAGCCAGTCCATCAGCCAGGCGGCCGAATCGCTGCGCCTGACCCAGCCGGCCATCACCCGTCGGGTGCAGAACTTCGAGGAAGCCCTCGGCGTCAGCCTGCTGGACCGCAACACCAAACCATTGAAACCCACGCCCATGGGCATGCGCGTCTACGAGCAGTGCCGGGCGGTGCTGCGCGAGATGGACGCGCTGCGCGAACTGGTGCTCAGCGACGCCTTGCCCAGTGGCGCGCTGCGCCTGGGGGTGCCGCAGACCATCGGCGACGTGGTGCTGCTCGACGCCCTCAGCCAGCTCAAGGCGCTGTATCCCGACCTGCAGACCCAAGTCGCCACCGGTTGGGGCAGCCACCTGCTGGGCAAGATGGAGAACGGCGAGCTGGACGCGGTGGCGGCACTGTTCCCGGCCGGCAAGGTGTTCCCAGAGGGCATCGTCGGTCGCTCGTTGGCGCGCATGGACCTGGTGGTGGTGGCTGCCCGCGGCGAGGTGGGCAAGCGCAGTTGCAAGCTTGCCGACTGCTACCAGCGTGGCTGGGTGCTCAACCCCGACGGCTGTGGTTTCCGTGCCGGTCTGCAGCGGGCGTTGAACGACGAAGGGCTGTCGCTGCGGATCAACCTGGAAACCTTCGGTACCGAGTTGCAACTGGGCTTGATCGCCAATGGCCTGGGCTTTGGCCTGGTGCCACGACCGTTGCTGGACAACAGCCGCCACCGCGAGCGCCTGGACATCGTGCAGGTAAGTGATTTCAAGCCGGTGATCGACTTGTGGCTGATCCATCCGCGTTTTCTCGGCAACCTGCAGGCGCCGGTGGCGTTGTTTGGCGAGACCGTGGCGCAGCGGGTGGCGAATCAACCGTAGGCGCGAGGCTGAAATGGGGCTGCGTTGCAGTCCCGAAGCACCCATGCAAATTTAATAATTTGCATATGTTGGCAATTGTTGAATGCATTATTTGTATATTAGGTTAGAAGCATATCGAATTTCACGGCACTTTTTAAGATCGATAGCATAAGGATCAAGCCAGACACCGGCGGGCTTGATCGACACTCCCGCCGCGGCCAGCAATCAATGGATCGGCCTTGAGCGAGGAGATGGAATGTCCCGGCAAAGCAACACACTTGTCCCCGCCACGGCCCTGCTGACCCTGTTGCGCTGGCAGGGTTGGCGTAACCTTGGCCTGCGCCTGATCAGCCCGTTGCTGTTGCTGGTGGCGTGGGAACTTGCCTCGCGCAGCGGCCTGTTGCCGCCGCGAATCATCGCCGCGCCCAGCGCCATCGGCGACACCCTCTGGCAGATGATCGTCAGCGGCGAGCTGGCCGGGCATTTGTGGGTATCCCTCAAGCGTGCCCTGAGCGGCCTGGCCATCGGGGTCAGCGTGGGCACTCTGCTGGCGTTGCTCGCAGGCCTTTCGCGGCGTGGCGAACTCGCCATCGACTCGCCGGTGCAGATGCTGCGCACCTTGCCGTTCCTGGCCATCGTGCCGCTGTTCATCCTGTGGTTCGGCGTGGGCGAAACGCCCAAGATCGCCCTGATTGCCCTGGGCACCACCTTCCCGGTGTACCTCTCCCTGTTTTCCGGCATCCGTGGCGTCGACCCCAAGCTGGTGGAGGCTGGGCAGCTGTTCGGCCTGGGGCGCCTGGGGCTGGTCTGGCACGTGATCCTGCCCGGCGCGCTGCCGGCGTTTTTCGTCGGCCTGCGCTACGCCTTCGGCATCAGTTGGCTAGGCCTGGTGGTGGTCGAGCAGATCAACGCCAGCGCCGGGCTGGGCTATCTGGTCAACGACGCCCGCGATTTCATGCGCACCGACGTCATCGTCATCTGCCTGATCGTCTACAGCGTGCTGGGCCTGTCCATCGACACCCTCGTGCGCTTGCTCGAACGCCTGGCCCTGGCCTGGCGCCCCACCTTCATAAGGAACTGATCATGGAAGTCGCACTGCAACGCCTGCGCCCACCGGTGCGGGTGCGCGGGCTCACGCGCAGGTTCCAGGGCCACACGGTGCTCGATGGCCTGGACCTGGACCTGGCGCCCGGCGAGTTCGTCGCCTTGCTCGGCCGTAGCGGCTCGGGCAAGACCACCTTGCTGCGAGCGCTGGCCGGCCTGGACCGGGTGGAGGCGGGCACGCTGGAGGTACCCGGCGTGCATGCGGCGGTGTTCCAGGAGCCGCGGCTGATGCCCTGGAAGCGGGCCTGGCGCAATGTCCTCCTGGGCCTGAGGGGCGCCGAGCCAAAAGCGCGTGCCCTGGCGGCGCTGCGTGAAGTAGGCCTGGCGCACCGCACCGAAGCCTGGCCGGGCACCCTGTCCGGTGGCGAGGCCCAGCGCGTGGCCCTGGCCCGGGCGCTGGTGCGCGAGCCGCAACTGCTGCTGCTCGACGAGCCGTTCGCCGCCCTGGACGCCTTGACGCGCATGCGCATGCACCAGTTGATCCTCGAACTGTGGCGCACCCATCAGCCATCGGTGCTGCTGGTCACTCACGACGTCGACGAAGCCTTGCTGCTGGCCGACCGGGTCGTGGTGCTGGACGCCGGGCGCATCGCCGAGCAGATCCCGATTCGCCTGCCGCGCCACCGCGAGGTGGCCAGCCGTGGCTTCCAGGCGCTGCGCCAACACCTGCTGGCCCTGCTCGGCGTCGAAGCGCCTGCGCCCAGCCATGCCCATACCCTCGCACGGACCGCCCAACGATGAGCCTCGACCTGCATACCGCCGCCAAGGCGGCCGACCTCGATTCGCCGGCCTTCGCCGACTTGCTGGCCCACCTGAGCGACGAATTCGCCGCCAGCGCCGCCGAGCACGATCGCCAAGGCAGCTTCCCCCACGCCAACCTGCGGCGCCTGCATGAACATGGCCTGCTGGCCCTGACCGTGCCGCGCCGCCTGGGTGGCAGCGAAGCGACGCTGGCCCAGGCCCGGCGGGTGATCGCCGCCGTGGCCCGGGGCGAGCCGTCCACCGCCCTGGTGCTGGTGATGCAGTACCTGCAGCACGCGCGCCTGCAACAGAACCAGGCCTGGCCTGAACACCTGCGCCTGCGCCTGGCCCGCGAGGCGGTGGCGGACGGCGCGCTGGTCAACGCCCTGCGTGTGGAGCCGGAGCTGGGCACCCCGGCCCGGGGCGGCCTGCCGGCCACCGTCGCCCGGCAGGTGGCCGAGGGCTGGCGGATCAACGGGCGCAAGATCTACTCAACCGGCATCCCCGGCCTGACCTGGCTGGCAGTATGGGCGCGTAGCGACGAGGACGAGCCGCGGGTCGGCACCTGGCTGGTACATCGCGACACACCGGGCATCCGCATCGAGGAAACCTGGGACCACCTGGGCATGCGTGCCACCTGCAGCCACGACGTGATCTTCGATGATGTGCTGGTGCCCGCCGAGCACGCCGTGGACATCCTCCCGGCGCGCCAGCCACGCCCGTCCGAACTCGATCACAACGGCGTGCTGTGGCTGGCCGTGCTGCTGTCGAGCATCTACGACGGCGTCGCCCGTGCCGCCCGCGACTGGCTGGTGGGCTGGCTGGCCGAGCGCACTCCGGCCAATCTCGGCGCGCCGCTGTCGAGCCTGCCGCGTTTCCAGGAACTGGTGGGGCGCATCGACGCCTTGCTGCTGTCCAACCGGGTCCTGCTCGACGCCGCCGCCGAAGGGCGCATCCCGGCGAGCGAGGCCACCCAGGTCAAGTACCTGGTCACCACCCAGGCCATCAGCGCGGTCGAATTGGCCGTCGAAGCGATCGGCAACCCGGCGCTGGCCCGGGGCAACCCGCTTGAGCGGCATTACCGCGATGTGCTGTGCAGCCGTATCCACACCCCGCAGAACGACGCGGTGCTCGGCGCCGCCGGCCGCTCGGCGTTTGCCTTGCCCAGCCGTGGCGGCCAGGCATGAGCGGCGTGCGCATCGCCAGTCAGCTGGACGCGCGGTTCAACGCGTTGCTGGCCGCCGCCGTGCCAGGCGTGGAAATCCTGGCGTTGCCCAGGGGCGTGCCCCATGGGCTGCCGGACGATGTTCGGGTCCTGCTGGCCGCGCCCGACCCTGGCCTGCGTGACGCCGTAGCGCCGCCCTCGGGCTGGCCGTTCGGGCTCGGTTTCGTGCAACTGGTTAGCTCCGGCATCGACTTCTTTCCCGGTTGGTTGCTCGAGCCGGTGCCTGTGGCCAGTGCTCGCGGGGTGACGGCGGACAGCCTGGCCGAGTTCGCCCTGGCGGCGATGTTCGCGGCCGCCAAGCAACTGCCGCAGCTGTGGATCGACGAGCCCGGGCAGTGGCAGCCACGTCCGCTGGCCTCGCTGGCCGGCAGCACCTTGGGTATCTACGGTTTCGGGCGGATCGGCCAGGCCCTGGCGCGCAAGGCCCTGGCCCTGGACATCGAGGTGATCGCCCTGCGGCGCTCGGCCAGGCCGTTCGAGGTGGCCGGCGTACGAGGCGTGGCCAGCGTCGAGGAACTGTTCGCCCGCGCCGATCACCTGGTACTGGCGGCACCGGCCGACCCGTCGACCCTGCATGTCGTCGATCGGCGTAGCCTCGCCCACGCCAAGCCCGGTCTGCACCTGATCAATATCGCCCGGGGCAGCCTGGTGGACCAGGACGCCTTGCTCGATGCCCTGGACAGCGGCCAGGTGGCCCTGGCCAGCCTCGATGTCACCGAGCCCGAGCCGTTGCCGGCCGGGCACCGGCTGTACGGCCATCCCAAGGTCCGGCTGAGCCCTCATACCTCGGCCAACACGCCGCAGGTGTACCGCAACCTCGCCGCGCTGCTGGCGCGCAACCTCGAACATTTGCGCAGCGGACGACCGCTGGAGAACCTGCTGGCCCAAGGAGAGACCGCATGAGCGCCAGGCTGAGCCGCCTACCCACCGCCTATTCACTACCCCGCGACGGCCACACCGTGCATCGCTGGCAGGACCCGCCCCAGCAACCGACCCTCGAGGCCGAGCGCCTGCTGCGCAAGCAGCGCCTGGCCGGCTCGTTCCGCCTGTTTGCCCGGCATGGTTTCGACATGGGCGGCGCCGGCCATATCACCGTGCGCGACCCCCAGTACCCCGATCACTTCTGGGTCAATCCGGTGGGCGTGTACTTCGGCCATATCCGCGTCAGCGACCTGCTGTTGGTGAGTCCTCGGGGCGAGATCGTCGAAGGGCAGGGCGCGTTGAACCTCGCCGCCTTTGCCATCCACGCGGCGCTGCACGAGGCGCGCCCGGACGTGGTGGCCGCCGCCCATGCCCATTCGTTGTACGGCAAGGCCTGGTCGAGCCAGGGACGCCTGCTCGACCCGCTGACCCAGGACGCCTGCGCCTTTCATGGCAAGCACGCGCTGTTCGACAACTTCACCGGGGTGGTGCTGGAGGCCAGCGAGGGCGCGCGCATCGCCGCCACGCTGGGGCCGGACAAGGTCGCGCTGATCTTGCAGAACCATGGCCTGCTGACCGTCGGGCGCACAGTGGAAGCGGCGGTGTGGCGCTTCATCGCCCTGGACAACGCCGCCCACGCGCAACTATTGGCCGAGGCAGCCGGCACGCCACGGCCGATCCCGGCGGCGGTGGCCGAGCACACGGCGCGCCAGGTCGGTACCGAGTTCGGCGGCTGGTTCAGCTTCCAGCCGTACTGGGATCGCCTGCTGCGCGACGAACCCGACTTTCTCGACTGAATGCAAGGAGGCGCCATGAATCGCCGTCGTTTTCTGCAGTACAGCGCCCTGGGCGGGCTCGCCTGCGCGCTGCCCGGCGCCTTTGCCCGCGACTGGCAAGGGTTGACCCTGGGCGTGGCCACCTACAAGGGCGCCGCGCCGACCTTTTTCGAACAGGCCGGCATCGAGCGCCCACCGTATGGCGTGAAATACGCCGAGTTCAATGGCGGCAACCTCGGTTTCGAGGCGCTGGTCAGCGGTACCCTGGACCTGGCGCCGATGAGCGAGATCCCGCCGATCTTCGGTATCCGCAATCAGGCGCCGGTCAGGCTCATCGCCGTGCTGACCGGTGATGTCAACAACCAGGCCTTCATCGTGCCCAGGGGGGCGACGATGCAATCGCTGGCCGAGCTGCCGGGCAAGCGGGTCGGTTACATCCGCTCGACGTCGTCGCACTACCTGTTGCTGCGCGCCCTCAAGGACCAGGGCCTGACCCTGGCGGACATCCAACCCCTGGCGCTGACGCCCCAGGATGGCTTCGCCGCGTTCCAGAACGGCAACCTGGATGTCTGGGTGACCTTTGGCTACTTCATCCAGCTGGCCGAGCTGCGCAGCGGTGCGCGGGTGCTGCGCACCGGGCAGGGCTACCTGTCGGGCAACTACGTGATCGCCGCCAACCGGCGGGCAATCGAGGATCCGCTCAAGCGCGCGGCGATCGAGGACTATGTACGCCGCGAGTACCGCAGCTGGCAATGGGTGCAGCACCACCCCGAGGCGTGGGCGGCGCGATGCGAGCAGGTGCTGGGCATCCCCCGGGAAGTGTTCATTGCCCAGTACAAGGCCCAGAGCGGGCCGCGGGTGCTGCAGGCGGTGGACGATGCCGCGGTGCGTTCGCAGCAGGACGTGGCCGACACCTTCCACGCCGCCGGCGTACTGCCCCAGCGCCTGGACGTGGCGCCGTTGTGGGATCGCAGTTTCAGCTGGACCGAGTGATTCATGCGGCCCCCCGCAGGGCCGCATCTGGCAAAAAGGACTTCCATGCCTCGTTCAACTCGATACGCCTGGCTGCCGCTGGCACTGGCCTGCAGCACCGCGCTGGCCGATGTCGCGCCCTCGACCCGCGCCCTGCATGAGCGCCTGATCGTGCTCGACAGCCACCTGGACACACCCATGCAACTGGCCCGGCCCGGCTGGGACATCGGGCAGCGCCACCGCTATGCCGACGATCTGTCCCAGGTCGACCTGCCGCGCATGCGCGACGGTGGCCTGGACGGCGGATTCTTCGCCATCTTCACCCCCCAGGGTCCGCTCACGCCCGAGGGACGCACCCTGGCCAGCGAACATGGCCTGGCGGTGATCACCCGCATCCGCGACATGGTCGCCGCCCGGCCGGACGCGTTCGCCCTGGCCACGCGGGCGCAGGAGGTGCCGGCGATCGTTGCCTCAGGGCGGCGGGTGGTGCTGATCAGCATGGAAAACGCCGAACCGCTGGCGGCCGACCCCGGCCGGCTGGCCACCTACCACCGTCTGGGCTTGCGCATGCTGGGCCTGGTGCATGCGCAGAACAACGATTTCGCCGATTCGGCCACTGCCTTGCCGCACTGGCATGGGCTGAGCCCGGCCGGCCGCGAGTTGGTGCAGGCAGCCAACCGCCTGGGGATCCTGATCGATGTGTCCCATGCCTCCGATGCGGTGTTCGATCAGGTGCTGGCGTTGTCCCGTGCCCCGGTGATCGCCTCGCATTCCGGCGCCCGGGCCATCGGCCCGCATCCGCGCAATCTCGATGATGAACGTTTGCGCCAGCTTGCTGCCGGGGGCGGGGTGGTGCAGGTCAACACCTACGCCAGCGACCTGGTGCCGCGTGCGCCGAATCCCGCCCGGGACACGGCCCTGGCACCGCTGTACCGGGAGTTCCGCCTGGCGGCCAGCCTGCCGCCCGCGCAGGTGGCGGACCTGGCCCGGCGCATACGCGAGGTCGAGGCCCGGTATCCGTTGCCGGCAACCAGCCTGGACGACTTCATGGCGCATCTGCTGCACATCCTTGACGTAGTCGGGCCACGGCATGTCGGCATCGGCGCGGATTGGGATGGTGGCGGCGGGGTGACGGGACTGCGCGATGTCAGCGATTTGCCGGAGATCACTGCGCGGTTGTTGGCGGCGGGGTACCACGAACGGGACCTCGCGGATATCTGGGGAGGGAACCTGTTGCGAGTGATGGGAGAGGCGCAGACCGCTGCTGCCGCGAGCTCAGGTGTTTCAAAATAATTATGCGTTTTGTGCAGAATGCAAAGCCTGAGACATTACACATTTTAATATTTGCATATGCTCAAAATGTATTTCTCTTATCCCATCCCGCTCTCTAGGATGGCTCCACATAGAGCGTTTTCGTAGCTTGATAACGTCAAGCCATAACTGAAAGCGATAACCGTGGACCAGGGAGAGTGCCCGCGATGCCATTGACCAGACGACAGCTCATTGCCCGTATCGGTGTGGTCGGTGGCCTGCAGGCTGCCACGGCGGCACTGGGCCTGTTTGGCACGACGGGATCGGCACGGGCCAGCCAGGAGAACTACGCCGCGTTGCCAATGGCCCGTGTAGGGCAGGGCGCCACTGTCACCGTGGTCGGCGCCGGCATCGGCGGCCTGGTGGCGGCCTACGAGCTGCGCAAGGCCGGTTTCGCCGTCACCCTGCTGGAGGCCCGCGAACGGGTTGGCGGGCGCAACTGGACCGTGCGCCGGGGGGATCGGGTCGCGTTCACCGATGGCAGCGTGCAGACCGTCGCGTTCGACGAGGGTTTCTACCTCAACGCCGGCCCCGGCCGACTGCCCAGCCATCACCAGTTGATGCTCGGCTATTGCCGCGAGCTGGGAGTGGCGCTTGAGGTGCTGGTCAACACCAGCCGCAACGCCCTGGTGCGTCCCGACCTCGACCAGCCGCCAATGCAGATCCGCCAGGCAGTCAACGACAGCCGTGGGCACCTGGCCGAACTGCTGGCCAAGGCCGTCGACCGCCAGGCCCTGGACCAGGAACTGAGCCTGGACGACCGGCGCAACCTGCTGGGCTTCCTGCGCACCTGGGGCGACCTGTCGGAGAAACTCGAGTACCTGGGCTCGGCGCGCTCGGGCTACAAGGTCTGGCCCGGGGCCGGCGACCAGCAGGCCCTGCGCAACGACCCGCTGCCCCTGCGCACCTTGCTCAACCCGGCCCTGGGCACGGCACTGATGATCGACGAGTACCCGGAGTTCTCGCCGACCATGTTCCAGCCGGTGGGCGGCATGGACCGTATTCCCCTGGCCTTCCAGCGCCACCTGCAGGATGTTCTGCGCCTGGGGGCCGAGGTGGGCTCGATCCGCAATTTCGAGGATCGGGTGGAGATCGGTTACCAGCAGCAGGGTCAGCCACAGCGCATCACCAGCGATTATGCGGTGATCGCCTTGCCGCTGCCGCTGCTGGCGAAGCTCGACAGCAACTTCAGCGCCCAGGTGCGCCAAGCGATCGCCGCCGTGCAATTCGGCCATGCCAACAAGGTGGCCTGGCAGTCCCGCCGGTTCTGGGAGACCGACTACCAGATCTACGGCGGCCTGTCGTTCATCAATCAGGCGTCTTCCGGCCTGTGGTACCCCAGCGGTGGCTTCAACCAGGCCGAGGGCATTCTCGTCGCCGCCTACAACAACGGCGAGACTGCCCGCCAGTTCGCCGACAAGTCGGTCGCCGAGCAGATCGCCCTGTCGCGCCAGGCCGTGGAGCTGCTGCACCCCGGTCACGGCCACGAACTGCGCAAGCCGTTGGTGGTGGACTGGGGGCGCATACCCCACAGCCTCGGGCCGTGGGTCAGCCATCCGCTGGCCGATGCCGACTATGACCTGCTCAACCAGGCTCAGGGGCGGGTACACCTGACCAGCGACGCGCTGGCCCACAGCGGCATCGGCATCTGGCAGGAGACCGCCGCCGGCGCCGCCCGGCGGGTGGTGCGCAACCTGTGCGAGCGTGCCCAGGGCTCCTCGCAGGCCCGGCAGACCGCCTGAACAATACACAACGAAAACCATCTGCCAGGTAGCGGACCTCCGAGGCTGGCGCCTACACATCAGTGGAGCTTCGCCATGCCTTTCAAGCACGCCCTTCTGGGGTTGGGGGTCCTGTTCGCCGCGGCCAGCCAGGCCGCCGATATCGAGCGCGTCCCCTCGACCTATCCCAACTCGCCGATCCTGCAGTCGGCGACCCTGCCGCCGGGCACGGCGCTGACCTTCGTCTCGGGGATCCTGCCCGACCCGGCCGACCCCAAGGCGGCCAAGGATGAGCTGCGCGCCAATGGCGACACCGAGGCGCAGACCGTGGCGGTGCTGCGCAAGGTCGAAGCCGCCCTGGCGCCGCGCGGCCTCGGCCTGGGCGATGTGGTGCAGTTACGGGTGTACCTGGTGGGCGATCCGCGATTGCAGGGGCGCATGGACTTCGACGGCCTGCAGCGCGGCTTCCGCCAGTTCTTCGGCAGTGAGCGCCAGCCGTTGAAACCGACCCGTACCACGGTGCAGGTGGCCGGGCTGGTATTGCCCGGCGCCCTGATCGAAGTCGAGGCGGTCGCCGCCAAGGCCCGTTGAACCCCCGAACCCGAGAGCGGCGGCCGGGCCATGGCCGCCACAAGGAATATCCGCAGATGCCCAAGACCTTCAAGCTTTCCCCCGTGGCCACCGCCCTGGCCCTGAGCCTGGCCGGCGAGGCCATCGCCGCCGAAGACCCGGCGCTGTCTACCGTGGTGGTGACCGGCGTGCGCGGCAGCCAGCAGCGCACCGTGACCGACAGCCCGGTGCCGGTGGACGTGATCTCCGGCGAGCAACTGCGCACCAGCGGCCAGAACGGCCTCAAGGACATGCTCACGCGCCTGTTGCCCTCGTTCAACGCACCCACCATCAACGGTGGCGGCACCGCCTTCCTGGTGCGCGGCATCAGCATGCGCGGCCTGGGCGGCGACCAGGTGCTGATCCTGGTCAACGGCAAGCGCCGGCACAACACGGCGATGATCAACAACAACGCGCGTGTCGGCACGGCCGCGGTGCCGGTGGACCTGGACCTTATTCCCACCGCGGCGATCGAGCGCATCGAGGTGCTGCGCGACGGCGCGGCGGCGCAGTACGGCTCCGACGCCATCGCCGGGGTGATCAACATCATCCTCAAGCAGGACGCCGAGGGCATCACCTCCGACAGTTCCGTCGGGCAGTACTATGCCGGGGACGGCACCAGCGGCCATGAGGCGGCCAACGCCGGCTTCGGCCTGGGCGACGGCGGCTTTCTCAACCTGTCGTTCGACGCCAAGGTGCAGGAACCCTACGACCGCGCCGGCGCCGTGCGCGGCAACTTCACCACCCTGGCCAACGGCGAGCCCGACCCGCGCCTGAGCGAACGCCACGGCTGGGGCGAGGAATACGGCCTGGGCCGCGACCGCACCTACAGCGGCGCCTACAACCTGGAACTGCCCCTGGGCGAGGCACTGAAGCTGTACTCGTTCTCCACCCTCAGCTACCGCGACGGCAAGAAGGTCCTCGGCCACCGCGCGCCCACCGACATCACCGCGACCAACTGGCTGCCCAACGCGCCCTATCCGAAAGGCGGCCAGGCCACCCGCGAAGTGGAGGAGACCGACTACCAGTTGCTCGCCGGCCTCAAGGGCCTGGCCGCCAACTGGGATTGGGACCTGTCGACCACCTATGGCCGCGACAAGGCCAAGCTGTACACCGACAACAACCTCAACCTGTCCAACGACCCGTTGCTGAGCCAGCGTCGCTTTCACCTGACCGACGAGATCTTCGACCAGTGGACCACCAACCTGGACTTCAGCCGGGCCCTGGACATTGGCTGGAGCAGCCCGCTGGAAACCTCGTTCGGCGTCGAGTACCGCTGGGAGAAGTACCAACTCACCGAGGGCGAACCCAATTCCTACAACTATGGCGACTACGTCATCCCAAGCGGCCCGCTGGCCGGACGGCGTCCGGACCCCGGCCTGTTCTCGGTCAACGGCACCACGCCGGAGGATGCCGGGCAGATGATCCGCCATAGCGGTGCGGCCTACGTCGACTTTGGCCTCAACCTCACCCCGCAGTGGTACAGCGCCTTCGCCCTGCGCTACGAGCGCTACAACCAGGAGGTCGGCGAGACCGTCAGCGGCAAGTTCACCACCCGCTACGAGTTCGCTCCGGGTTATGCGGTGCGCGCGGCGGTGAGCAATGGCTTCCGTGCGCCGTCTCTGGCGCAGAACGTGTTCTCTTCGACCAGCTCGGTGACGATCTTTGGCGCCGGCGGCAGCACCAGTACCGCACGCACCAAGCAGATGCGCCCCGGCTCGCCCGAGGCCATTGCCCTCGGCGCCCAGACCCTGGAACCGGAGAAGTCGCGCAACTACAGCCTGGGCTTCACCGCCGAGCCCACCGAGCGCCTGCGCCTGACTGCCGACTTCTACCTGATCGACATCGACGACCGCATCCTGCAGACCGGCGTGCTCACCGGGCCCGCGGTGTCGCAAATCCTGGTGGCCAACGGCCTGTCGCCTGACTTGTCCGGGCAGTACTTCGCCAACGCCGCGGACACCCGCACCAAAGGCGTCGACCTGGTGGCCGAGTACCGCCAGCCGCTCGCCGAGTACGGCACCGTGCGCTGGAGCCTGGCCTACAACCGCAACAAGACCACCATCCGTGACCTGGCCGACACCCCGGCGAGCCTGTCGAGCCTCGGCGCAGGGTACGTGCTGTTCGACCGCCAGCAGCAGATCGACCTGACCAAGGCCACACCCAAGGACAAGTGGATCCTCAACAGCAACTACAAGGTCGACGACTGGACGCTGAACCTGACCCTGACCCGCTACGGCGAGTACACCGAAGGCTCGAACATCCCGGCCAACGACCGCACCTACAGCGCCAAGTGGATCACCGACATCGACGTGGCCTACGACCTCACCCAGAACATCACGGTGGCGCTGGGCGCCAACAACCTGTTCGACAAGTACCCGGACAAGATCGGCATCGTGCCCTGGGCCGGGACCTACGAGTACGGGATGTTCTCGCCCTATGGACTGGGTGGGGGTTACTACTACGGCCGCGTGAGCCTGGCGTTCTGATGAGTCATTTATTCAGTGGGCGTCACATGCTGACGGGGTTGCTGTGCCTGGTGCTGGGGGGCGTTCACGCAGACGAAACCCTGCGCGTCTCCAGCCAGAAGAACTCGCTGCAGGTGCTGCTGCAGGCCGCCGGCGAGCTCGACGATGTACCGTACCCCCTGGAGTTCGCCGCCTTCGGCGCCGCCGCACCCACCGCCGAGGCCCTGGCGGCCGGCGCGGTGGATATCGGCACCCTGGGCACCGCGCCGTTCGTGTTCGCCACTGCGGCCGGCGCCGGGCTCAAGACCGTCGGGGTGGTGCGCCTGCAGGTGACGCCCACGGCGGTGGCGATCGTCGTGCCCGAAGCGTCGCCATTGAGCGACGCGGCGTCGCTGGTGGGCCGGCGCATCACCACCACCCGTGGCTCCATCGGCCATTACCTGGCGCTGGCAGCGTTGCGCGCCACTGGCCACAGCGGCCGCGACGCCACGTTCGTGTTTCTCCAACCAGGCGAGTCACGCAGCCTGCTGGCCAACGGCGGCGCAGACGCCTGGGCCACCTGGGACCCGTACACCAGCATGGTCCAGCTCGAAGGCGGCACGCGGGTGCTGGTCAGCGGCGAAGGCTTGTTCGCCGGCAACATGCTGCTGGTGGCCAACCCTGCGACGATCCGCGACAAGCCGGCGCAACTGCGGGATTTCCTGCGCCGGGTTGGCCGCGCCTGGGACTGGGCCAACGCCCATGTCGAGGAGTTCTCGGCGATTCAGGCCCGCCAGAGCGGGCTGCCGCTGGAGGTGCACCTACGCTCGAACCGATTTTCACAGCCACGCCAAGTTGCGGTGGACGACGCGCTGGTCAGGGACTTGGCCGACACCGCCCGGCTGTACCAGGACGAGGGGGTGATCGGCCCGGGCTTCGTTGCCGAACAACAGGTGGACAAACAGTTCAATGAAGCACCGGAAGTTCAGTGAAAGTTATCCGCAGTACGTAACTTAAGTTGTAATTTTTATAATGTTCATGCGTATCTCTGATAATGGCTTAAGTTATTCTGTAATATTTTGAAAAAAGTTTTGATGCTAGAGAAAAACGATATTTCACAAGTGCTTGCTGCTTGTTGAAGATGGCCTGGCGACCATCGGAAGTCGCCGGTTAGCCGCCATTCACAGGTGCAGTCAAACCGTTCAGGAATACGCGAGGGAGTGTTCATGCTGACGATTACCACGGTCGAGGAATTGACCGCCGCACAGTTAGACGATGTGATTCACGCCCGCACACTGGGCATCCTGATCAAAGGTTTCGCACCCGCCGACACCGTGGCCTTGGCCCTGGAGCGCCTGAGTCATCACGAGCTGCGTGGTGCCTTCAGCGAGCAGACCGAGTTCGTGCGCCTGGGCAAGGCCTACATCGAGATCAGGGACGAGGCCAGCCGAGCCGAGTACCACGGCCAGGCCATCGCCAATATTCGCAAGATCCGCAGCGCCTTCGGCCCGCTGGCATCGCCCATCGACCATCTGCGCCTGCTGCTCGACGAGGTCTGGCCCAAAGGGGCGCGGCTGCTGGATGTGAACGGGCGCAAGTGCTTCGTCGGCATCGCCCGCTTCCAGGGCAACAACGTCGACCTCACGCCGCATACCGATGACCTGGCCCGCAATGCCCCGGCCGACCACCAGCCGCGGCTGCTCACCCAGCTGTCGACCAACATCTACCTGCAGATCCCCGAGGACGGCGGCGAGCTGGAGATCTGGAACCTGCACCCCGACGAGGCCGAGTACGAACGCCTGCGTGGCCAGCGCGCCTACGGTATCGAGCGCCACCTGCTGCCGCCACCGGACCTGGTGGTCAAGCCCGAGGCGGGTGACCTGATTTTTCTCAACCCGCGGTTGGTCCACGCGGTGCGCCCCTCGGCCACCAGCACCCGGGTCACCCTCGGCGTATTCATCGGTTATTTCGGCGACGACCAGCCTTTGGCCTACTGGAGCTAAGCAACATGAGCAATGTGGAAGCGATCAACCTCAAAGCCTATTTCAACAAGGGCGGCGAAGCGCTGGACTTCACCGGCAAGCGCTGCGTGCTGGCAGTCAGCGTGGGCCAGGAATACCACGAGGAGCAGAAGCTCAGCTCTACCGTGCACCTGATCAACAAGTCCGGTTTCAGCCAGGTGAAGGTGGTGGTGGCCGACACCTTGCAGCGCCACAACAAGCACGGCAAGTCGCCGGGCGAGGCGCTGTCGGCGTCGATTCGCGATGGTGACGCGTGGCTGGCGCGCAACCGCAAGTACCTGGCCGGATTGGAGGCGCCGGTAAGCATCAGCCGCTGGAACCAGGAGCTGGCCTCGGACCGTTACGCCGAGCTGCGCCAGCAGGTGAACCAGCTTTATCGGGAAAGCGAGGAGCTGCGCGCCGCCATCGAAGCCACCATTGGCGTGTTCATCGAGCGTCTGCGAGTGCGTGACCCCGAGGCGGACCTGGAGCGCGCCGCCGCCCAGTGCCGCGAGTACATCCTCGAGGAAGTGCCGATCATCCTGCCGCAGTGGGCCGAGCAGGGGTACGACTACGTGATCTACCCGCAGCAGATGACCGACGCCATGGCGACCGCCCGGCGCCTGCTGGTCGAGCCTCACGCGCCAGACCGCGTGCACTGGCTGCCGCTGAAGTTCAAGAAACGCGGCATTCCGATTCCCTTCACCCTGCCAGGGGTGGTGCATCCGGCCTGGGCCGCCAGCGCCATTGCCATCTGACCTTTAGCCACGCAGGCCCCACGCCACACGGACGATGGCCTTCACACTGAAATCCGGAACAGGAGTTTCCATGGGCGTTTTTGCGCAACAGCAACGCAAATGGTGGGCTTTGCTCGGTGTGAGCATCGCCAGTTTTCTCGGCTGCGTCGACTTCACCATCGTCAACACCGCGCTGCCGGCGTTGCAGGCCGACCTCGGCGCCTCGGTGGGCAGCCTGCAATGGGTGATCAACGGCTTCATCCTGGCGTTGTCCAGCAGCATGGTGCTGGTGGGCAGGCTGGCCGACCTGAAAGGCCGCCGGCGGGTACTCAACCTCGGGCTCACGGTCTTCGGACTGGCCTCGCTGGCGGCAGGGCTGGCCAGCACCATCGATACGCTGGTGGCCGCGCGGATCGCCCAGGGCCTGGCCTGCGCGGTGCTGTACACCGCGTCGGGGGCGATCGTCGCGGCCACCTTCGCCAGCGAGGAACAGGGCAAGGCGTTCGGCGTGCTGTTCGGTGTCAATGGCATCGGCCTGGCGGCGGGGCCGGTGTTGGGCGGGCTGATTACCAGCGCCTTCGGCTGGCAATGGATCTTTCTGGTCAACGTGCCGTTCGTGTTGCTCAGCCTGGCGATCATCGCCGTGGCGGCGGACGAGTCGCGGGCCGGCGAGGACGGCGCACGGCTCGACTGGCTGGGGGCGGCGTTGCTGCTGCTGGGTTTGCCGAGCCTGGTGCTGGCCATCGTCCAGGGCGCCGACTGGGGCTGGACCTCGGCCAGTACCCTGGGCCTGCTGGGGGTGGCGCTGCTTGCCCTGCTGGCCTTCGTCGCGGTCGAGTTGCGGGTCGAGGCGCCGATCATCGACTTGCGCCTGTTCGCCAACCGCCGCTTCGTCGCGGCGGTCACCGCCAGCTTCGGCCTGGCAGTGTTCTATTGCGTGGCATTTTTCGTGATGCCGTTGTACCTGGCGTTGATCCGTGGTGAGAGCGTGCAGACCAGCGGCCTGCTGTTGCTGCCGACCACGCTCGGCGTGGCGTTGCTGTCGCCGTGGGTGGGGCGCCTGGTGGACCGCAAGGGCCCGACATTGCTGGTGCAGGCCGGGTTACTGCTGTTCGTGCTGTCCGCCGTGCTGCAGGCGGCATTCGGCGAGCAGACTTCGTTGCTGCACCTGCTCGGCGCCTTCGCGGTGATGGGGCTGGGCTGGGCGTGCATCCTCGGGCCTTCGACGGTGCTGGGGATCTCTTCGGTACCGCAGCAGGTGAGCTCGGTGGCCATGGGGTCGCTGATGACCCTGCACAATGTCGGCGGTGGGCTCGGCCTGGCGGTCGGGGTGGGGCTGTACCGGGCGGTGGCGGCCGATACCTTGTCCGGCGCCACGGGCGTACCTGCGCAGACCGCTTGGCTGGCCAGGGCGGCGGCGGCGCCGGAGCAGGGCGCGGCCCTGCTGGGCGAGCACCTGGGGCAGGGCGGCGACGTCCTGCAGGGCTGGGTGCATGCCGCGTTTCTCGACGGCTACCAGGCGTTGATGGTGTTCCTCGCCGTCAGCCTGTTGCTGGTCTGGGGCACGGTGACCCTGCTGCTGCGCACGACAAAAGCACCTGCGCCTGCCCAGGAGCCCAGCCATGGCAAGGCGTGACGGCCGCCTGCGACTGGGGGCTTTTCTCTCCGGCGCCGGCGCCCACGCCGGCAGTTGGCGACACCCGCAGGCCGACGCCGATGCCTCGATCAACTTCGAGCGCTATCGACAGTACGCCCAGACCCTTGAGCGCGGATGTTTCGACGTGCTGTTCCTCAACGACAACGTCGCCGTCGGCGAGCTGGATCCACGGGTGCTGCGCAGCAGCGCCCACAGCCTGCGCTGGGACCCGCTGACCCTGCTGCCGGCACTGGCGGTGGTGACCCGCCACCTTGGCTTGATCGCCACCGCCAACACCAGCTTCAACGAGCCGTACAACATCGCCCGCACCTTCGCGTCCCTCGATCACCTGTCCGCTGGCCGCGCCGGCTGGAACCTGGTCACGGGATTGATCGGCGGCGAGAATTTCAACCACGCGGCGCACGTGTCCCATGCCGATCGCTATGCCCGTGCCGGGGAGTTCTTCGACGTGGTCACCGGGCTCTGGGACAGCTGGGCGGACGATGCCTTCCCGCTGGACAAGGCCTCCGGCACCTGGCTGGAGCCCGCGCGGATGCGGGTGCTCGACCACCAGGGCGAGCATTTTCGCGTGCGTGGCCCGTTGAATGCGCCACGGCCGTTGCAGGGCTGGCCGGTGATCGCCCAGGCCGGCTCCTCTGAAGCCGGAAGAGCGTTGGCGGCGCGCAGCGCCGAGCTGGTGTTCACCGCCCAGCAGACCTTGACCGAAGGCCGGGCATTCTATGCGGACATCCACCAGCGCCTGGCCGTGGCCGGTCGGCCGTCGCAATCATTGCTGGTGTTGCCGGGCCTGGCGCCCGTGGTGGGGCGCACGGCCAGCGAAGCGCAGGAGAAGCACGAGCAACTGCAGGCGCTGGTGGATCCGGAGGCGGCGCTCAAGGCACTGTCGTTCCTGCTGGATATCGGCATCGACCTGGAGCGGCTGCCACCCGATGCCCCGGTTGTGCTGCCGGCCCCGTTGCCAGTGACCGAACGGCACAAGAGCCGCCAGCAGCTGGTGGTGGACCTGATCCGCCGCGAACGGCCCACCGCCAGACAACTGCTGGCCAGGCTCGGCGCAGGCGGACACCGGCTGCTGGTGGGCACGCCCGGACAGATTGTCGAGGAGATGGCCTGCTGGTTCGAGGAAGGCGCGGCGGATGGCTTCAACCTGCTGTTTACCCATCTGCCGGGCGGGCTGGATGATTTTATCGGGCAGGTGGTGCCGGAGTTGCAGCGGGTGGGCTTGTTCCGGCGCGAGTATGAGGGGCGTACGTTGCGGGAGAACCTGGGGTTGCGGTATGTGCCGAACCGGTATTTTTCGAACTGAGCGTGGCACCTGTGTGGGCTTGACCCGCGATGGCGCTAAAGCTATCGCGGGGCAAGCTGCTCGGGACTGTCAGATTTTCTGTGTGCGGGCCGGTAATGGCCTGACAATGGCCTGCGTCAGGCAGGCCCTGACTCTCACTAGGTCGGCCTGATGAACCGATCTCCGTCGGGGAGAACGCCGGGTGCGCCAGGATGCGGCGCAGGAAGATAATGTTGGTCTTCAGCCCCCCAATGGCGAGCTCATCAAGCATCGCCAGCAGTCGCAGGCGCGCCTGTTCGTGGTCCTGGCCCCAGGCGATCAGCTTGCCCAGCATCGGGTCGTAGAACGGCGATACCACGACGCCCTCGCTGACTAGCAGCTGGCGCATTTTGGAATCGGATTTCCATAGTGTGAGTAGGGTCGTGTTTTAGAAGTATTGAAGGCTAGCTAAGAAAGTTTCGTAACCGATCCATGAAGTCGCTGATGAAATTTCTCAATCCCTGCCCGAAACGAGGATAAAAGGTTATCGGTTCAGGGTTCGGGTGGGGTGCCGTACGAATTGTCATAGAGACGAGATTCCCCTGTGAGTCGAACGCATGACTGACTGGTACCTGTTTTTGGTAAGTAGTTACTGGCCTGTTGGCTAGCCGGGCTAGAACCAATCCTGGGGGCTTGACAGGATTGAAGTTATGATCCTCATACCAACTACCAGCATGGCAGCGAATGAGATGTATCGGTCCATTGGATAGTTCTATGTTTTCTCTCTTCATTTCTGCTAATAGCGCTTTGGGTTCGAACCCTCCAATTGTGCTGGTTCTAGGGCGCCCATGTCCGGCGATTACTGTCATGTTGTCGGTGTTGTGAATTATAGTGATGGCCCTAGCCTTAGGCGTTTCGCCAGTCAACTCTCCAAGGTACCGCACCGAGCCATCAGTTTTCTGAAGAGGAATAATGTGCGGTTTTCGCCGATGCCCTGAAGGGTCGCTGAAATTTATTGGATCCCCGGATGCAAATGCGTAGCTGTTGATCCCCCCTAGATCGAAAGGGCTTTCACTGTCCGGGCTACAAAATCTCATCAGAGTTGGTACATAAGAGCGCTGCCCCTTGCCAAGTAAATAATGGAGAGTAGGTTCCTCGGGGCGCTCACCCTTGAAAGCGATCGGTAGCAGTTCCTCGCGTCCAGCTGTGCCATATACGCTGAACATGCTGGATTGGACCCTGGCCACATAAAATGTTCGCATGGGAGTGTGTTGCAAATCGCAGGCGGCAAGGTTGACGAAATTTTTATCGGCTGTAGTGAGTAGCCAACCAACCGGTAAGCCACCGTGGCTTAAAATTGAAGTCTGACGTTCTTCCTCAAGAATCGTGGTGCGATTGTTATCAAGGTAAAAGAATCGCTTCACATGAAGCTTCCTGTCGACCATTGGCATACCCTGACTTCTCAATTAGTTTTCTTCGATAGGACATTTTTGCCGTAACTCATAATCACGGCATGTCGTGGGGCTATCAACTGGCAAATTTATCAGTTCTCCGGTCTATCCTTAGGCGTTCACCGGCGGCTCCAGGCTCGGCGGGTCGCCCACCGTAGGCGGCACGGTCGGCTTGATCGGCAGCTCGTCCGGGTCCTCCTCGGGCACCGGCGGCGGCAAGGTCGGGTCGTCGATGTTCGGGTCGGGTGTCTCCGGTGGAATGGGAATGTTCATGGGCCTGGCCTCGCGGGATGAATGAAGAGGTGTCGCAGGATTTGACCGGGGCTTGCGCCCTGCGCTCATTCTTTTTGAACCCTCGCGCTTGCGCACGGCTCTGAACCCTTTCCGCCACCAGCCCAAGGGAGCATGGTCGATGTCTGGTAACGAGCCGTTCGAAAGCGTGCCCATGGCGGGCGATCACCCGGACCAGGCCCCCAGCCGGCGTTTGCACTGCGTGGTCATGCATTCGCCGGGCAACGACCTGTGGCTGGCCGACTTCACCCCCACCGAGCTGGGCCTGCACCTGTTCAGCATCGAGGCCTAGATCGGCCCCTGGGCCACCTATTGCCAAGAAATACAAATTGTTGCTGCACCCCGACGCCGCACGTCTGATGGGGAGGCCGAGCATCGCAGCTACCTCACCCGCAGTCGCGAATTCCCGCTGGACGTGGACCGCGAGGCGACCCAGTTTGCCAGCTGGTATGAGCTGTTCCTTCAGGTTCGCGCGCAGAGCGTGTTGGGGCTGCGAAGTGCCAGGCGGCAGCAGCGATCTTGAAATCGAGCGCCGCCCGCGCGGCGCATCGCGGGGCAAGCCCGCTCCCACGCAGCCCCGTGCTACTTCAGAGGGGGCAGCTCAACTCCGCTGATCGAAGAAATGCCCCATCAGCTGCAACAACGGCCGGCGTCGGTTCTTCACCGCGAACTCCCATTCATGCGTCTGCGACGGCGCATGGCCGAGCTCATGCTCGCCCAGCAGCTTCTGCACCTTGGCCAGGCGGTACCAGGGCACGGAGGGGAAGGCATGGTGAACGATGTGCAGGTTGAAGTTGAGGATCACGAAGCGCGACCACAGCGGCAGGCTCTTGCAGTCGTGGGACACGCCGTCCTGCTCCCAGAACTGCAGGCGATCGGCATCGCGGGCGAGCAGCGGGGCCTCGGCGTGGTGCGGCAGGTTGAGCAGCTCGACCATGAAGAACAGGAACACCCAGGTGATCAGGTAGAACAGCACCAGGTCCAGCAGGTGCCCCAGGCTCCAGGCCAGCACGGCCGCCGCCAGGTAGCCGGCCAGGTACAGGCGGGCGAAGCGGATCTCCTTGAGGATCCGCGGCGAGCTGTCGCCCTTGGCCTTGGCGATGAAGGGCGCGCGCCAGTTGAGCAGGAAGTGGTTGGCGGCGATCATCGGGATCCAGTGCTTCCAGACGAACTCCAGGGTGCGCTCCTGCTTCTTGGTCATCACCGAGAAACGCTCGATCATGCCGCGGTTCTCCGGATCGTTCACCGGGTGCGCGGTCCAGGTGTGGTGAGCCATGTGGAAGCGCCGGCGGACCAGGAACGGCAGGGCGATCAGCCAGCCGTTGCAGTGGCCGATGAAGTCGTTGAACCGGCGGTTGGCCGAGGCGGCGCCGTGGGTCGCTTCGTGCATGATCAGGTAGAGCTGCACGGTGGCCAGACCGGCCAGCGCCAGGCCCAGCAACTGCAGGGCGGTGGAGTCGGCGAGCCAGAGGTTCCAGGCCACCGCCAGCAGCAGCAGGTCGGCAAACCACAACATCACGGTCCAGGGTTCCCGGGCACCGTCGGGGATCTGTTTTCTTACACTAAGCCATTGGTCCTTGGTCACTTGCTGAAACTCCGATCGGTTAGCTGGCGGCCCGGGAAGCCGGGGCCGCGGGTAGGCTGCAGAGGTTGTTGGCCAGGTGCGCGTAGGCCAGGTCGAAGCGGGCGATGTCATCATCGAAACCGTGGCTGCGCGGCGCCACGGCGAAGTCCTGGAACACCAGCTGGATGCAGTCGTAGCGGCTGCCGTTCTCCAGGTGCCAGGCCGGCAGGTAGGCGGTGATCGCAAAGCCCAGGCGGCGCAGGCTGGCCAACAGCTCCAGCTTGTCGGCCAGGATCACCAGGCCGACGTACTCGGCCTGGGAATATTGACGCAGCAGCGCGCCCAGCTCGGTCAGCACGGCGTGGGTCGAGGCATAGCGGCCGCACTGGCCCGACAGCATCAGCGCGGCGGCCTGCGGGTCGTGGCTGTAGCTGAGCTGGCCATGGCGTTCGGCGCCGCTCGGGCCGCTGAGGTAGGTGTCCGGGTAGCTGCCGGGGGCAACGGCAAGCTGCAGGGCGGGGTAGAGCAGCCTGCGGATATAGTCGGCGGCGCGGGTGGTCACGTACCAGGGGGCGACGTGCGCAAAGCGGGCCTGGGGTACGGGGTGGATGGCGGTCAGGTGATACTCGCGCAGGCCATCGACCTTGTCTGGGCCACCGTCATGGCCCACCAGCACGGCGGGGCGGATCTTCTTCATGACGCCGTGGCTGGCGATGTTGCGGGTAATGTAGAAGCCCAGTTCCATGGGTGCTGGCCGGTGCGTCTCGAAACCGAGGCGGACCAGGCTGGAGATGGCGCCGGTCCTGCGCGCGTCAGGGTGAATCACACCGTGGCACACCTCCCACGACTGGTTCCACGGGCGGCGGGCGATGCAGCAGCAGCCGACCAGGTTACCCTCGGCCTCGGCGACGAACCACTGCTGTTGCCCGCTGCTCATCGAGTAGCGGATGTAGGACGAGCTCTGGCAGGGGTGGGTGGTCTGCCCATAGACCTGCTGGAACAGCGCGGCGAGGGCTTCGATATCGGCGGGGTTGGCTGGGCGATAGCGCAGTGTTTCGGTTTCCGGCAACGGCGCAACGGCCGTTTGCGGTGAACGGGTCGCAGTCATGACGCACCTATTGTCTTTATTGAAGGCGAACGAAGGCAGTGACCGCCCAGGGCAGGTCACGGGTACGTGTCGGTTTTGGCGCTGCGGTCAGTGGCGAGGATGTCGTCGGTTGACGGCGGGGCTGGCGGGGGCGAGCAAAAGGCAAGGCAGGGCGGGTTTGAACGGAGCGTCATCCGTGAGCGTGGCCATTACGCAACTCCTGTACATGGCGGGGTTCTTGTCCGAGGCAAACAGAAATCCTTCCCGTTGCCAGGAAACCGACTATAGAGCCATGCCATGGGCTGTCAAACGCGCACGGAGGGTCGCCTGCGCGGTGGCCTGTGTGGGGCGGGCAAGGGGCGGATCAGCCCGCCCCCGGTTTTTCGGCACGCCAGGTTCCAGGGTCATGTGTTGTAGGCATAGGCTTACATGCTTACGCCCGTAATGACGACTCGGCGTTCAGCTATCGCTGCCCTTGGGATGGGCGATGATGCGTTGCGGTTCAGGTTTCCCCAGGCTCGGTGCAGGCACGCGCAGTGGCTGGCCGGCAGTGCTGTAGACCTGGGTGCGAGTGGCCAGCCCGTCGACCAGGGCGCCTTGCAACGGTTGCCTGGCCGGCGGCTTGCCACGGGCCTTGAGATCGGCGATCACCTCGTCGACCAGGGCATCGATCTGCGTGCTGTCCCGGTGGTGGGCGGTGGTGATCAGGTGCGCGGTATCCCCCGAGGTGGCCAGGCAATGCCGCTTCCACACGCTGGCCGAGGGGCAGGGGAACACCACGGTGATCGAGTTAGGGTTGCGCCAGGCCTCGATGCCGGCTGCCCGCAGCCGGTCTACCGCATGCTGGGCCAGGTCCAGGCAGCGCTGGATGCGCTCACGCCAGTCGTCCATGGAGCGGCTGCGCAGGGCGGCCCACATCATCAGCGGCGTATGGCCGTTGCGCGAGCCGCTGATGGTCTGGTCGCGGGCGCTGATGTAGTCGACCTCCACCGAGATGCGCTCGACGTTGGCGCGCCGGGCCACGACGATGCCGCAGGGCATCGGCGAGCCGATCATCTTGTGCCCCGAGACGCAGATCGAGTCGATGCCGTCGGCGAACGAGTAAGGCTCGGGGGCGTCGACGAAGGGCAGGATCATGCCACTGAGTGCCGCGTCGGCGTGCAGGTAGTAGTCCTCCCGGCGGATGCCGGCCTGGGCCAGGCGCTGCTGGATGACGGCGATATTGTCGGTGGCGCCGCGCAAGGTGGTGCCGATGTTGGCGAAGATGATCGGGTGGCGCTCGCCGTCGGCCGCGATCCGTGCGACCAAGTCGTCATAGTCCATCTCGCCACTGGCCTGGGACGCCACCACCTGGGCCTTGATGCGCAGCAGGCGGACGATCTTGGCCACCGAGTAGTGGGTGTCCTGGGAGTAGTAGAGCGTGGCGTCGGGGAATAGCTCGCGGGCCAGGTAGCAGCCGAACATGTTGCCTTCGGTGCCGCCATTGGTGACATAGCCCCAGCTGTCCTCGAAGGGGATGTGGAACAGTTCGGCGAAGAAGCGCATGACCTCGCGCTCGAAATCGAAGGAGTTGAGCAGGTAGTTGCTGTACTCGTTCCAGTCGCCGCAGTTGTTGATGGAGAAGCGCATGAAACGGTGCAGCAGGCTGTAGTCGAAATCGGCGGATTCGGGGTAGCCGACATTGAAGTACTGGTGGGTGAGGCAGTAGCGCCAGAACCCCTCGAGACGTGCGTGGTCGGCAGGTGAGAATGTCATGTCCAGCTCCATGGAGCGCGCCCGGCCGACCTGGGCCGGGCGCGTTGCGGGTGAAAGTCCTTGTCGGTGGTCGTGTCGGGCTCAGGCGGCCAGGGTGGCGCCGCCGTCGACCACGATGTCCTGCAGGGTCACGTGGCCGGCCTGCTCGGACGCGAGGAACAGCACCACATGGGCGATGTCTTCGGGCGTGGCGATCTTGCCCAGGGGCACGCCGAGCTTGAATTGCTGTGGCAGGCCGTCGATCAACTGCCGTTCTGCCGCCGGATCGCCCAGCATGCCGGCCAGCATCGGCGTGCGCGTCGAGCCCGGCGAGACCACGTTGCAGCGCACGCCGTAGGGCGCAAGCTCCAGGCCCACGCAGTGGCTGAGGCTGACCAGCGCGGCCTTGGAGGCGCAGTAGGCGGCCATGTTCAGGCGCGGCACATGGGCGGCGTTGGAGGCGACGTTGACGATGGCGCCGCGGCGCTGGCGGCGGAACACCGGGGTCCATTGGCGCATCAGGTAGAACGGCGCG
This sequence comes from Pseudomonas sp. TE6288, assembly GCF_054062095.1. NCBI lineage: Bacteria > Pseudomonadati > Pseudomonadota > Gammaproteobacteria > Pseudomonadales > Pseudomonadaceae > Pseudomonas > Pseudomonas sp. TE6288. Next base: position 102,632 of record NZ_JBSSEW010000001.1, on the reverse strand, counting down.
CTGGCGTTGACGTCGAGGCAACGCTGCCAGTCCTCGCAGGACACCTCGTCGCTGAGCCCGAGCCGCAGTACGCCGGCGACGTTGACCAGTACATCGAGATACTGCGCCTGTTCCTTGAGCCGGTCGCAGACCCGTTGCACGTCGGCCGGATCGGTCAGGTCGACATGCAGCAGCGGGAACGGCACGTCGGCCTCCTCGCAATCCAGGCCGATGACCTCGGCGCCTTCCTCGACAAAGCGCTGCGCCACGCAGCGGCCGATGCCGCTGGCGGCGCCGGTAACCAGCACGCGCCGTCCAGTGAAGCGGGCCATGGCCATCAGGCAGCCCCCCGCGCTTGTACCAGCGACCACCAGCCGTCCAGGGTCGGCGCGTTGGCCAGCTCCTCGAAGCTGACGGCGATGCCGCGCTGCTTGAGCTCGGCCGCCAGCTTCATCACCTGCAGCGAGTCCAGGCCGTAGAAGATCAGGCTTTCCTGGGGATCGAGCTCGCTGTCGTCCTCGATCATCTGGCGCACCCGGCCGTGCAGCCAGTCGCGGGTGGTCACGCCCGCCGGCTGGGTCAGCAGGGTGGCGGTGTCGGTGACATGGCCACAGCGGGTGGCCACGTACTTCAGGGCCAGGCGGTGCTCCTCCTCGGAAAAGTCGGCCACCGCGTCGCCCACCAGGAAGGCCTGGATATCGTTCATGAAGGCATCGGCGGCGGTGATCATGCAGCCGATATGGGCGTACACGCCGCCGATCAGCAGCTGGTCACGCTGCCAGCCACGCATGCGGTCGAGCAGGTCGGAGCGCTGGAAAGCGCTGTAGCGCCACTTGGTCAGCACGGTATCGCCCGGCTGTGGCGAAAGCGCGTCGATGATCGGTTGCTGCTCGGGGTTCGCCGCCGGCAGGCCCGGGCCCCACATGGCGTTGAGCAGGGCGCGGTCTTCCGGCGGTTGTTCATGGGGCTGGGCGGTATAAACCACCGGGATGCCCTGCGCGCGAGCCCACTGGATCAACCGCGACAGGTTGTCCACCAGCGCGGTGAGCAGGGCGCCGTCCGGCTGGTAGAAGCGCAGGAAATAGCGCTGCATATCATGGATCAGCAGCACGGCGCGGGCCGGATCGGGTTGCCAGGTGGTCTTGTTGGCCGGGTAGCTGGCCGGTTGCGGCATGGGGTAGTCGTGGATGGTTGGAATGGTCATGTCGGGTCCTTGGACGGTCAGGCGGTCGGGGCGACGGCGAGCAGTGCGCGCAGTTGCTTCTTGTCGATCTTGCCCACCGCGGTCAGCGGCATGGCATCGATCAGCCGGATGCGGTCCGGGAGCTTGTATTCGGCGATGCCCAGGCCCATCAGGTGGCGGCGCAGGGCGATCGGCTTGAGTTGCGGGTTGCGCGAGACGATGAACGCGCAGCTCTTCTCGCCGAGCAGTTCGTCGGGCAGCGCCACCAGGGCGGCATGAGTCACGTCGGGGTGCATGACGATCAGGTTCTCGATCTCCTCCGAGGCGACCTTCTCGCCGCCGCGGTTGATCTGGTCCTTGACCCGCCCGACGACCCGCAGGTTGCCGTCGGCGCTGCGCTGGACGATGTCGCCGGAGTGGTAGAAACCGTCCTGGTCGAACACCTGGGCGTTGTGCTCGGGGCTTTTGTAGTAGCCGCAGAAGGTATAGGGGCCGCGGGTGGCGAGCATGCCGGGCTCGCCGTCAGCGACCGGCCGGCCCTGTTCGTCGAGGATGCGCACCTCGTCCAGTTCGCTGATCGGCCGGCCCTGGGTGGTGAACACCTGTTCGTCGCTGTCGTCCAGGCGGGTGTAGTTGACCAGGCCTTCGGCCATGCCGAAAACCTGCTGCAGCTTGCAGCCCAGCACCTCGGGAACCTGGCGCGCCAAGGCCTCGGCGAAACTGGCGCCGCCGACCTGCAGCAGGCGCAGGCTGCGCAGCTTGGCGGCGTGCCCGGGGGCGGCCTGCAGCCATAGGGCCACGGCGCTGGGCACCAGGGCGGCCATGGTCACGGCGTGGCGTTCGATCAGGGCGAAGCAGTGCAACGGCTCCGGGTTGGCCGCCATGACGATGCAGCCGCCAGCGTGCAGCACGCCCAGGCCACCGGGGGAACTGAGGGTGTAGTTGTGCGCCGCTGGCAGCGCGCAGAGGAAGCGCGTGGCGCTGTCGAGGGCGCAGATCTGCGCGCTGGCCCGCACGCTGTAGGCGTAGTCGTTGTGGGTACGCGGGATCAGCTTGGGGGTGCCGGTGCTGCCGCCGGACAACTGGAACAGCGCCACCTCGCCGGCGGCGCTTGGGGTGTAGTGGGTGCCGCGCACATCGGCGCTGGCGCTCCAGTCGTCGAGGGCATCGAGCATCAGCGTCAGTTTCGGGCGCAGGCCTTCCTTGGCCAGGTCGTCGAGGAACGCCTCGTTGCGGAATACCTCATGCTCCGCCGAAGCGATCAGCAGGGCCGGCTGGATCTGCCGGGCGAAAGCGCCCAGCTCGTGCTGGCGGTGGCTGTACAGCGCGTTGACCGGGGCGATTCCGGCCTTGAGCAGGGCGAACAGCACAATGTAGAACTCGGCGACGTTGGGCAACTGCACCAGTGCCGTGTCGCCCTGGCCAAGGCCGTGGGCGGCCAGGCGCGACGCCAGGTTGGAGGCGCGGCGGTCCAGTTCGCCATAGCTGATGCGGCGTTCGCCGCAGAGGATCGCCGGGGCTTGCGGCTGCACGGCGGCGCGGGCGATCAGCAACTGGCTGAGTGGCTGGTCGTTCCAGAGGCCGGCGGCGCGATAGCGTTGCGCCCGGTCTGTGGGCCAGGGGGTGAATTCGATGGTCATGGGCATCTCGGAAAGCCGGTTTGAGGTCAATGGTCCAGGCCGCATGCACGCAGCATGGTGCCGAGCTTGGTCTGCACTTCGTTCCATTCGCTGTCGGGGCTGGAGGCCTCGACGATGCCGGCGCCGGCGAACAGGCGCACGCGCTGGCCGCTGAAGGTGCCGCAGCGGATGGTCACCACCCACTCACCGTTGCCCTGGGCGTCGCACCAACCGACCATGCCGGTGAACAGGCCACGCTCGAAGGGCTCGACGAAGCGGATCAGCTGGCGGGCGCGCTCGGTGGGGTAACCGCATACGGCGGGGGTCGGGTGCAGGCGGCAGGCCAGTTGCAGGGCGTCGATATCGGCCGAGGCCAGTTCACCCTCGATACGCGTGGACAGGTGCCACAGCGCCGCAGTGCTGATCAGCGAGGGCCGCTCGGGGACCTGCAGGCGGCTGCACAGCTCGCCGACGCGCTGGGCGATGTCCTCGGTGACCAGGCGGTGCTCGTAGTGGTCCTTCTCCGACGCCGCCAGCCATTGCGCATTGGCGCGGTCGGCCTCGGGGTCGGCCATGCGTCGCACGGAGCCGGCCAGCGGGTTGCTGACGAAGGCGCTGCCTTGCTTGTGCACCAGCAGTTCCGGGCTCACCCCCAGCAGGGTGGAACCGTCGGCCAGGGGCACGCGGAAGTGGTAGCCCTCGCGGTTCAGTGCCTTGAGGTTGGCCTGCACCTGGGCTGTGTCCACGGGCGCGGCAAAGTGCAGTTCGCGCTGTACCGAGAGCACGGCCTTGCGCACATCGCTGTGCTGGAAGTTGACGATGGCGTGGCGCACGGCGCGCTTGAAACCGTGTTCGTCGGGGATGTTGGCCTGGCTGAGCAGAGCAGGCAGCGAGCCGGGCTGTACAGGAGCCGCGGTGCGCGCCTGCCAGGTATAGGCCTCGGGAACGTACAGGCTGGAAGCCTGGGTGGTGTCGAAGGGGATCGCGCCGACCACGATGGGATTTTCCTGCCCGGCCTGGCGGGCGCGTTCGAAGGCCTGGTCGATGCTGCGCCGCAGTGCGCCACCGGCCAAATGGCTGCCGTGAGCCGGGGTGTCGATGCGTTCGCGCAGGCCGCTGACGCTCAGCTCGCGCTCGCCGGATGTGAATGAAAAGCTCGAATCCTCTTGGTTGAGCGGCATGGTGTCCCTGTCTTGCAAACGCAGGGTGCCTGTCTTCATGGGTTGCCTCCTTGGCGATGGGTGAGAAAGAAAACCTTGAAATATAATCATTCTCGTTAGTAAATATGAGGACGCGAAACACATGGATTTGTCAACTACGCGGGTAAGCGATGAGAGAGTTAACTTCGATGCAGGCCGCCTGTTGGATCGGGCGGGATGCACATGCGGCACTGGGTGGCGTCAGCGCGCACCTGTACGCCGAGTTCGATGGCCGGGCCATCGATGTGGCGCGCCTTGCCGGCGCACTTGAGGAGCTGTACCGGGCGCATCCGATGCTGAGCCTGCGCATCGACGGGCAGGGGCTGCAGACCATCGACGTAGCACAGCGCGCCCAACTGGAGCTGGAGGATTTCAGCGATCTGGATGGTCCAGCCGTGGAGCGGCGCCTCCTGGAGAAACGCCAGCAGTGGAGCCACCAGCGCCTGGACCTGAGCATGGGCCAGGGTGCGCGCTTCGGCCTGAGCCTGCTGCCGGGCAATGCCAGCCGGCTGCACGTGGACACCGACATGATCGCGGTGGACCCGTCGAGCTTCCGGGTGCTGATGGAAGACCTGGCCCGCCTGTACGACACCCCCGGCACCGCGCTGCCGACCACACCGAACTACTTCGACTGGCTGGACCAGGTGCGTGCCGATGCCGACCTGCGTGCCGCCCGCAGCCGCGACCGTGCCTGGTGGCGAGCACGCCTGGCGCAGATCGCCCCGGCACCCTCGCTGCCCTTGCTCCCTGCGGGGCCGGCACGCAGCGAGCGCTTTGCCGCTCGCCTTGAACCTGCGCAGTATCGTGCCTTGCAGCACGCGGCGCACGCACTGCGGATCACCTCGTCGGCGTTGATGCTCGGGCTGTTCGCGACCGCCCTGGGTGAGCACAGCGGCGATCGGCGCTTGCGCCTGAACGTCCCAGTGTTCTGGCGCGAACCGCTGCTGGAGCCTGTGCAGCGCATCGTTGGCGAGTTCGCCAACCTGGTGCTGGTGGATGTCGACTTCAGCGGAGTCGCCAACCTTGCCGCGCTGTGCCGGGACCTGCATCGGCAACTGGTGGAGCGTCTGGCGCACAGCGCCTATCCGGGCGTGGACCTGATGCGCGACCTGTCGCGCCATCACGGTACGCCGCAACTGGCACCGGTGGTGTTCACCGCAGGGCTGGACCTGCCTGGCGGCGAGCTGTTCTCCGAGCGGGTGAGCCGGGTGTTCGGGCCGATGGACTGGGTGATCTCCCAGGGCCCGCAGGTGGCCCTGGACGCGCAGGTGGCGCGGGCCGACGGCGGCCTGCTGATCAATTGGGACGTGCGTCTGGACGCATTGCCCGCTGACTGGGTCCAGGCACTGTTCGAGCGCTTCATCGCCCTGGCTGTGGCGGTGGCTGCCGACACGGGCGCGCTGCACCAGCCATTGGCGATTGCGGCGAGCCGGGATCGACCACTGAACGCTCTGCAACAGGCTTACCTGCTGGGGCGTGGCGAGCATCTGCCGCTGGGCGGCGTGGCCATGCAGGAGTTCCGCGAGTATCGCGGGCGCATGGACCTGGCGCTGCTGCGCAGCCGCCTCACGGACATGGTGCGCCGCCACGACAGCCTGCGCACCCGCATCGATGCCCAGGCATTGACCCAGTCGATAAGCGACCAGGTGCAGGTCAACCTGGAGGTGATCGACCTGCACGGGTTGACGGCCGAGCAGGCCCAGGCGCAGCTTGAGGTCCGTCGCGAGGACTATGCCCATGCGCTGTTCGACCTGGCCGGGCCGCCCTGGAATGTGACCGCCTTCCAGTTGCCACAAGGCGAGTTGGTGGTGTTCGTGCGCTTCGATGCGCTGATTCTCGATGGACGCTCCATCGCTACCTTGATGGTCGAGTTGTTCGACGGTCACTGCCAGCCGCTGACGGCCAGCGAGCCCACGGCGGCTGTCATCGACCAGAGCGAGGTGCGCAAGGCCGATGCCGAGTATTGGAAGGCAAAGCTGGCCGAGGTCGACGGCGCACCAAGGCTGCCGTGGCGCCAAGCCTTGGACAAGGTCGGCGTGGCCCGATACGCCCGCCAGCGTCAGGTAATCTCCGCCCAAGCGTTCAAGGCATTGAGCCGCGCCGGTGCGCGTGAGGGGCTGTTCAAGAACTCGACGATCATGGCCGTGGTGCTGGAAGTGCTCGGCCACTGGCTCGACGAAGGCAGCCTGTGCGTGGCGGTGCCGGTGGCGCCGCCGCAGGACGGCGCATTTGCCAACCGCTCCAGCTTCATCGCTGTCGATTGGCAGCGCGGCCTGCCCAGCCTGGCCGAGCGCGCCAAGCGCCTGCAGGCCGATGTGCTGGAGGGCTTGCAGCATCTGGCGTTCTCCGGCGTGGACCTGGCCCGCCTGCTGTACGACAGCAACGGCCCAGGCCCGGCGCTACCGGTGGTGCTGACCAACGGCCTGTCCTGGCCAGTGGGCGCGGTCGATGGCCCGATGTCCCTGAGCGCGGGCCTGACCCAGACGCCGCAGGTGGCCATGGACATCCGATTCTGCAACACCGCCGAGGGCGGGCTGGCGTTCGAGATCGACTATGCCCGTGAAGCGGTCGATGGCCGCTGGGTCGGGCAGTTGCTCGCAGCCTTGAACCAGGCGGTGGCGCAATTGGCCGGGCAGGCTGCATTCGAAGTCAACGCACGGCAATTCATCGACCTTGGCCACTACCGCCTGAACAGCAGCGAGGCGCAGGCCGAGCCGGTCGATTTCCTTGGGCGCATCGCCCACAACCTGTTCGGCCCGGACAATGGACGCATCGCCTTGCTGCATGGCGAGCAGCGCATCAGCTATGCCGAACTGGGGGAGGGTGTGAAGCGCATTGCCGGGGCATTCCAGGCCCGCGGGCTGCGCCCCGGCCAGGTGGTCGCCATTTGCCTGCCACGCGGTCCTGAGCACACCATGACGGCCCTGGCCTGCGCCCTGAGCGGGCTGGTCTGGGTACCGATCGACGCGGCGGCGCCCGAGGAGCGCCTGCGCTATCTGCTGGACAACTGCCAGCCGGCACTGGTGGTCGACGCCGTCGCGCCACTGCAGGCCAGCCCTCCGGCAGCCCTGGACCTGACGGGCCTGGCGGCCTTGTCGGCGAGCACCGTGCCGGCCTACTACCTGTACACCTCCGGCACCACCGGCAAGCCCAAGTGCGTCGTGCTGAACAACCGCGCCACCGCCAACGTCATCGGCAGCACCTTGGCGCAGTGGCAGGTCAGCCGCGACGATGTGTTCATCTCGGTGACCCCGCTGCACCACGACATGTCGCTGTTCGACGTGTTCGGCAGCCTGTGCGCCGGGGCGGCGCTGGTGCTGCCCGAGCCCGGCGAGGAAAAGGATGCGCTGCGCTGGAACCAGTTGGTCAGGCAGCACGGTGTGAGCCTTTGGTGCTCGGTGCCGGCCATCCTCGAAATGCTCCTGGCCTGCCGTCAGGGTGATGGTCTGCGCAGCCTGCGCCTGCTGGCCCAGGGCGGCGACTACATCAAACCGGCGGTGATCGCCGAACTACGCGAGCAACTGCCCGAGGCGCGCCTGGTGTCCCTGGGTGGCCCGACCGAGACCACCATCTGGAGCATCTGGCACGAAATCGGTGAACAGGACCGCGCCAGGGTGCCCTATGGCCGGCCACTGCCGGGCAACCGCTACTGGCTGCTGGATGAGCACGGCGCGCATTGCCCGCAGGGCGTCGCCGGTCGTATCCACACCAGTGGGGTGGGCTTGGCCTTGGGCTACCTGGAGGACGGCAAACTGGTGCAGAACGACTTCGTCAATGTGCCCGACGAGCACGGCGCGCCAGTGCGTGCCTTCCGTACCGGTGACCGGGGCCGCTACCGCGAGGACGGCGTGCTGCTGTTCGACAGCCGGGTCAATGGCTATGTGAAGGTGCGTGGCGTGCGGGTGTCGCTGCCGGACATCGAGATCGAGCTGATCCGCCATCCGGCGGTGCAGCAGGTGCTGGTAGTGGATTACGGCGACACGCTACAGGGCGAGGCCTGCATCGGCGCGCTGTATGTACGGCGCCATGGTGCGCCGCCCGGCGCCGTGGCGTTGCGCGAACATGCCCGGGCCCTGCTGCCGCAGTCCCACGTGCCCACACGGTTTGTCGAGGTCGACGCCTTGCCGTTGACCGCCAACGGCAAGCCGGACCGCAGGCTCGCCCGCGCCTTGCTTGAAGGTGACACCGAGCAGGCGCCGATACCGGCGGCTGTGCCCAGCGACCCGCAGCGTCATGCCCAGGTGCTGGCGATCTACCAGCAGGTGCTCGGCGCCACACAGCCGGCCAGGGATTTCCTCGCCATGGGCCTGCGGCCGCAGCACCTCAAGCCGCTGGCGGCACGCCTGGGCGAAGCCTTCGCGGTGCGCCTGTCGCCCGCGCAGTTGCTGCCGTGCCGCACGGTGGAAGAGGTCGAGCGCCTGCTCGTCAGCGCCCCCGTGTGAAACCACCGGCCTGAATCAATCGCCCTGGGCCTGGCCTGGGGCGCCAATCATCGTTCTTGGGAAATCATCGAGCATATGGACATCGCACACCTGGATATCGCCGGCATCGGCATCGGACCGTTCAACTTGGGCCTGGCCGCGCTGCTGTCGCGCCACCCGCACCTGAGCTGCGCGTTCCTCGAGCGCAAGGCGCAGTTCCGCTGGCACGAGGGCCTGCTGCTGCCCGGCACCACCTTGCAGGTGCCATTCCTGGCCGACCTGGTGACCCTGGCCGATCCCTGTCACCCGCTGAGCTACCTCAATTACCTGCACCAGCATGATCGCCTGTTCCAGTTCTACTACTACGACCATTTCCAGGTGCCCCGGCGCGAGTACGACCACTATTGCCGCTGGGCGGCGGGCCAACTGCCGGGCTGTCATTTTGGCGAGGAGGTCACGGGCGTGCGTTACGACAACGCCAGCGAACGCTTCGTCATCGACAGCGTGTCGGTGTCGGGCCTGGAGCGGCGCTACAGCAGCCGCGACCTGGCCATTGGCCTCGGTACCCGGCCATGGTTGCCGGCCTGGGCGCGCACCCGCACCCAGGCGCCGTTGCTGCACTCGGCAGAGTTCGGCAAGCGTCAGGGCGAGCTGGAGCAGTGCCGGCGCGTGGTGGTGGTCGGTTCCGGACAGAGCGCCGCGGAGTGCGTGCTGGCGCTGTTCAACGCGCTGACCCCGGAGCAGGTGGAGGCGGGGGCGTCGATCCACTGGATCACCCGCTCGGGAGGCTTCCACCCCATGGAGTACTCCAAGCTCGGCCAGGAGTGTTTCACGCCGGCGTACATGAACTACTTCCACACCCTGGCGCGGGACAAACGTCGGGAGATCGTCGCCCAGCAGGGCCTGTTGTACAAAGGCATCAGCTTCTCGACCATCGGCGCGATCTACGACCTGATCTACGAACGCTCCATCGGCGGGCGCGAACCTGGGCTGACGCTGTTGTCCAGCTGTGACGTGGAGACGGTCGAGGAGCTGGGCTCGGCGGGGCTGCGCATGACCTTCCGGCACAGCCAGCTGGAGCAACGGGCAACGCTGGAAGCCGACGCGGTTGTCGCGGCGACCGGCTATGCCCATGCCTGGCCGCAGTGGTTCGAGCAGCTCAAGGGTTCGGTGCTGGCCACCGACGCGCACGGCGACTGCATCGTCGGCGAGGATTTCACCGCGCAGCGTTGCGATGGCGGCAGTGGCCGCGTGTTCGTGCAGAACGCCGAGATCTTCCAGCATGGTGTCGGCTCGCCGGACCTGGGGCTGGGGCCGGTGCGCAATGCGGTGATCGTCAACCAGTTGCTGGGCCGGGCGCAGTACCGGGTGCCGCAGCGCTCGTCGTTCCAGCGGTATGGGTTGCCGGAGGACTGAACGATGGGGCTTTAACCAGAACTGCGTGGGAGCGGGCTTGCCCCGCGATGCCATGCATGGCACCGGCTTCGCCGGTGATCGCGGGGCAAGCCCGCTCCCACGGAGGCACAGTTCCCTGTATCGGGAAAAGGGGCGCAAAGCGCCCCTGGTTGCTACAACTCCACGTCGCCCAGCGCCCGCCGGCCGCCATCCACCTCGGCCAACACACCGAACGCCGCCGAAATCATCGCGCACAGGCGCTCGACCTGAGCACCGCTGTAGCGATCGCTGCGGTAGGTGACCACCAGGCGCAGCGAGCGTTGGCCATCGAACACATCTTCCATGATCTCGAACTGCAGGCCGAACATCGACTCGCTCTTGTCCGGGTCGATCTGCTTGTAGCGGATAGCCCGGCCATCGGGTGCCTGCAACGCGCCATTGAGGGCGTTGTTGGCGTGGATCTGCACATACACATCGAACATCAGGCCCTCGGCGGGGGTCATGCCCAGCGCCTGCTGGATGGTCTCCATGGGCACGTCGGCATAGGCCATCGAGTCGTTGATCATCCGCGTCACCTCGCCCAGCAACCCGGCCAGCGACTGTTCGGGGGCGAACTGCACGCGGTGGGCGACCATGGTGGTGAAGTAACCGACGGTGTCGAAATACGCAGGGTCGGTGCGCCCGGACGCCGAGGTGCCGATCACCAGGTCCGAGAGGTTGCCGAGCTTGTGCAGCGACAGGGCGATGGCGGTGTAGATCACGCTGAACAGCGATGACTGATGCAGCCGGGCACTGGCGCCCAGTTGCTCCAGCATGCCGGGTTCGGGGCGCAGCTCCAGCCAGCGCGCACGCGTGGTCGCCTGGTCGGCGGGCAGCAGCGTGGCGTCATCGCAGGCGGGCAGGGCGAGACCGCGGGTGGCGTCGCGCAGCAGCTCGGTCCAGTACGCCAGGTGGCGCGGGTTCGGGCCCTGGGCACTCTGGGCCAGGGCGAATTCGTGGAAGGTGCGCGCCGCCGCGGGCCATTGCGGCGCCCGGTCCTGGGCGCGGGCCAGGTAGGCCTCGACCAGTTCGGCCATGATCACGTTCAGCGACCACTCGTCGATGGCCATGTGGTGGACCAGGAACGACAGCACCTGGTGGCCACTGTGCGGGTCACGCAGCATGCGTAGCCTGAGTGGCAGTTCGCGGGCCAGGTCGAAGCGGTGCTTAGCCTCGCTGGCCAGGCTCGCGCCAGCGCTTTCGGCGCTGTTCCAGAACCACTTGAAACGGCCCAGCTCGGCCAGCGGCACGATGCGCTGGCAGGCGTCGTCGCCCTCGCCATGGTAGGTGGTGCGCAGGCTGGCATGGCGCTCCAGCAGGTCGGTGAAGGCCTGCTGCAGCAGCGCCTCGTCCACCGGGTCGTGGAAGTCCAGGGCAAAGGGCAGGTTGAAGATAGTGCCGTAGTCGAAGGCCGCACAGGCACGCCACAACGACGCCTGGGCCAGGGCCATCGGCGCCTGCTGGATATCCACGGCCTGATCGCTGGCCTGGCTGGCTTGCCCTTGGCTCAGCTTGGCGCGTGTGGCCAGCGCCGAGGCGCTGGGCGAGGCGAAGAAGTCGCTGAAGCGCAGTTCGATGCCATGCTCGCCCTGCAAGCGCCCGATGATCCGGGTGGCCAGCAGCGAGTGGCCGCCCATGTCGAAGAAGTCATCGTCCAGGGTCATGCCAGGCTCCGCCAATGCCTGGCGGAACGCGTCGAGGATGCGTTGCGCGATGTCCGTCGAAGGCGCCTGCGACAACGGTTCGAGCACCAGTGGCTGGCCGCCGGCCTGGGCGTCATAGGCGGCGCGGATGCGTTCGAGCAGGGCTTGCGGCGACTGACGCAGCACCGCATGGCAGAGCAGACCGAGCGCCGCCTGGTGATCGCCGGCCAGCAGCAGGGCCTCGAACGGCGGCTGCGTGGTGGAATCCCAGGGCGCCGCCTGGCGCGTCCGCAGCAGGGCGTCCATGCCCTCGGCCGTGCTCCGCTCGATACGCAGGCACGGGTACCAGCCGGGTTCCTGGGTCTTGTACAGGTCGCCATCGTCGCTGAAGTGGTAGCGGCTATTCAGGCCCGGCGTGGCTTCGACCACCGCCTGCACGGCCAGGGCCAGCAGCGACAGGTCGGCCGTGGGCCCAAGGCGCCAGGCGCCCAGTTGCCGGTGCAGCTGCTCGGGTTGCTGTTGCTGGGCGAACCAGGCGAGTTCTTCGTGTTCATCCAGGGCCTGGGGCGAGGGTAGGGTGGTGTTGCGTTCCAACATGGTTAGCTTCCTGCTGTTCGATCGATCAAGGCCCGCGTCGGCCTTCACTGCCATCCGTGGATCGCGGTGAGTGGCCGCGCAGAGGGTTCGCACCACCGGGGTGCATTGCGTGAATCCCGAGGATTCGTTATGGTGAGAAAGATGCAAATAATTATCATCTAGATTGGCGCACGTCAAAGGAAGCCGTCTGGAATGCACCACGCTCAGGGAGAGGCACCGTGGACAACGGAACGTTCGCGCTTCGTCAACAGCTGCAACAGCTGTATCAGGATCATCACGGCTGGTTGTGCGAGCTGCTGCGCCGCAAGCTGGGCAACGCGGTGGACGCGGCGGACCTGGCCCACGATATCTACCTGCACCTGATGAACAAGGGCCAGGTACCAACGGCGGAACAGTCGCGCTGCCACCTGACGCAGATCGCCAACGGCAAGGTCATCGACCTGTACCGCCGCCGCCAACGTGAAACCCGTTACCTCGAGGACCATGGCCTGCAGCCCGAGCCGCGGGTGCCGTCGGAAGAGGCGCGGGCGCTGGTGGTCGAGGCCCTGGGTGCGATCGACAGCGCCCTGCAACGGCATTCGCCCAAGGCCCGCCAGGCCCTGCTGCTGTGCCGGCTCGACGGCATGGCCCATCGCGCCATCGCCGCCGAGTTGCGGGTGTCGGTGTCCTCGGTCGAGAAGTACATCGCCGCCGGCGTGCGCACCTGCAGGCGCTACCGCATCGGCAGTGGCGCCTGAGCGTGGGCATTGTTTTTTGCGGGTTTGCCCGCCTCGTGCGGAATACAGGTTGAGAAGGACTGGCGGGCCAGGCGCCAAAGTGGCTGCCCGACCTGCTCCTCGTGCTGAAAAGGAGCATTCATGAGTGTTGAACAAGGGGTGGCGGTGCAGCAGCCCGCCAAGGGACCGGTCGCCGCAGTGCTGGCGCCGATTCGCGGGCGCTTGATCATCGCCGGGTTGCTCGCCGCGTTGGGCGCCATGCTCAGCCTGGCGCCCCTGGCCGCGATCGCCGAGGTCGCACGGCTGGCGTTCGCCGAAGGGCAGGGCGTCGCCCAGGCCTGGCCGGTGATCGTGCTGGGGCTGAGCTGCCTGTTCGTCGGCATGGCCCTGATTTCGCTGGGCGACCTGGTGGCCCACCTGGCCGACAACCACATCACCGGCACGCTGCGCCTGGCGATCATCCGCCGCCTGGCACGGGTGCCGCTGGGCTGGTTCACCAGCCGCGCCTCCGGCGAGGTGAAGCAGGCCATGCAGGACGATATCGGCATCCTGCACAGCCTCACCGCGCACTTCTACACCACCCTCGGACGCAGCGCCGGGGCGGTGCTGGCGTCGATCGTCTACCTGTTCGCCATGGACTGGCGCATGGCGCTGGTGTCGATGCTGCCGTTCCCGCTGTTCTTCCTGTTCTTCGCCCGTGCCCACCAGGCCAGCGCCCGCAACATGCAGGCCTTCGGCGCCGGCATGGGGCGGATCAACCAGGCGGTGGTCGAGTTCGTCAACGGCATCCCGGTGGTCAAGGCCTTCGGTGGCCAGCGCAAGGCCCATGGCAGCTACCGCGAGGCGGTGGACGCCTTCGCCGCGGCCTTCACCGACTTCACCCGGCCGCTGGTCAGCGCCATGGCCAATGCCAACGCGATGATCGCGCCGGTATCGGTACTGGGCGTGGTGCTGGCGTTCGGCACGCTGTTCGTCGGCCTGGGCTGGATCACCCCGGTGCAGGTACTGCCGTTCGCCCTGGTGGCGCCGGGCATCTGTGCGCCGCTGCTGTTGCTGGCCTATATCACCCACGACCTGAACAACGCCACCGGTGCCGCTCAGCGCGTGCAGGCGCTGCTGAATACGCCGGTGCTGGAGACCGACGGCCAGGGCGCCGGCAAGCTGCCGGCCGATGCACGCATTGAGGTGCAGGGCCTGGGCTATCACTACGACCCGCGCAATCCGGTGCTGAGCGAGGTGTCGTTCACCCTGGAACCGGGCACGGTCACGGCAGTGGTCGGCGCCTCGGGCGCCGGCAAGTCGACCCTGGCGCGCCTGTTGCTGCGCTTCTTCGACCCCAGTGCCGGGCGTATCACCCTGGGCGGCGTCGACCTGCGGCAGATCGACAGCGCGCAACTGTACCGACGCATCGGCTTCGTCCTGCAGGACGTGCGCCTGATCCATGCCAGCGTGCGCGAGAACATCGCCCTGGGCCGGCCTTCGGCGAGCCAGGAGCAGATCGAGACGGCGGCGCGGATCGCCAATATCCACGAGCGCATCCTCGCCCAGCCGCGCGGCTACGACGCGGTGATCGGCGAGGACGTGCAGTTCTCCGGCGGTGAACTGCAACGGCTGAGCATTGCCCGCGCGGTGCTGCTCGACCCGCCGGTGCTGGTGCTCGACGAAGCCACCGCGGCGGCCGACGCCGAGAACGAAGTCAAGCTGCAACAGGCGCTGTCGCGCTTCGCCCAGGGGCGCACGCTGCTGGTGATCGCTCATCGCCTGGACACGGTGATGCACGCCGACCAGATCCTGGTGCTGGACCAGGGCACGGTCGCCGAGCGCGGCAATCACGACGAACTGCTGGCCCGTCGCGGCCTGTATGCCCGCTTGTGGGCCGCCGGCGGCTATGCGAAGACGCGGGCGACCGCGCAGGTGGAGGAACACTGATCATGTTGGGGATTTTCGTTCGACTGCTCGGCGACGACGCCGTGTTCCTGCGCCGTTACATCCGCCTGGCGCTGGTGTATGGCGTGCTGTGCGGGCTGACCATCGTCACCCTGGTGCCGATCCTGCGTCACCTGCTGGGCAACCAGCTGGAGGCCGCCGGCCAGTGGCTGGCACTGCTGGCCCTGGGCGTGGTGGTGTGCTGGTACCTGCGCCGCCGGGTGGAGAAGGCCGGCATCGCGGTGGGCATTGCCGTGCTGCGCGGTGGCCGCCAGCGCCTGGGCGAGCATGTCGGCACGCTGCCGGTGGGCTGGTTCAATGCCGCCAACACCGCGCGCCTGAGCCATGTCACCACCCAGGGCATGATGGAGATCGCGCAACTGCCGGCCCATGTGTTCACGCCGCTGTTCACCGGGGTGGTGACGCCGCTGGTGATCCTCGGTGCGCTGTTGCTGGTCGACCTGCGCCTGGGCCTGGTGGCCCTGCTCAGCCTGCCGCTGCTGGCGCTGGTGATGCTGGCGACGATGCGCCTTGGCCAGCGCGCCGACCAGCGCTACCAGCGCGACACCGCGCAGACCAGCCAGCGCATGGTCGAGTTCGCCCAGGCGCAGTCGGTGCTGCGCGCGTTCAATGGCGAGCAGGGCGGAACGCGCTTCCTGGAGCAGGCCGTGGCCCAGCAACAACAGGCGGCGCGCAAGCTGATCCAGCTGTCGGCGCTGTCGTCGGTGCTCAACGTCTGGGCGGTGCAGGCCAGCTTCGCCGCCTTGCTGGTGGTCGCCACGCTGTGGCTTGGCGAGCAGGCCGGCGCAGGCGTCGACAACGCAACGGTGATCGGCACCCTGGTTGCGCTGGTGCTGGCGACCCGCTTCATCGACCCGCTGCTGGACGTGGCCGGCTACAGCGAGGTGCTGCGCGGCACCCGTGGCCAGCTGCAGGCGGTGGCCGAGCTGCTGGCCGTCAAGCCGCTGCCCGAGCCCGCCGCACCGCAGGCGCCGGTCGACGGTTCGGTGCAGCTGGAGCAGGTCGGATTCCGCTACGGCGACGACCAGCCCGAGGTGCTGCGCGAGGTCAGCCTGGACATCGCGCCCGGTAGCATGACAGCGCTGGTCGGCGCGTCGGGGTCGGGCAAGACTACCCTGGTGCGCCTGATCGCCCGTTTCTTCGACGTTACCCACGGCCGGGTCAAGGTTGGCGGGGTGGATGTGCGGCAGATGTCCGCCGAACAGCTGGCCGGGCAGATCAGCCAGATCTTCCAGGACGCCTACCTGTTCCAGGGCAGCATCGCCGACAACATCCGCCTGGGCAAACCCGACGCCAGCGAGGCCGAAGTGCTCGAGGCGGCGCGGCTGGCCGGGGTGCAGGAGATCCTCGAACGTCTGCCCGAAGGCTTGCACACGCCGGTGGGCGAGGGCGGTGCGCGCCTGTCCGGCGGCGAACGCCAGCGCATCTCGATTGCCCGCGCGCTGATCAAGGACGCGCCGATCCTGCTGATCGACGAGGCCACCGCGGCGCTGGACGCCGAGAACCAGGCGGCCATCGCCGAAGCGCTGGCGCGGTTGCGCGGCAAGCGCACGCTGATTGTCATTGCCCACCAGCTGTCGACGGTGGCCATGGCCGACCAGATCGTGGTGCTGGACGAAGGGCGCATCCGCGAACAGGGCGCCCATGCCCAGCTGGCTGCCGAAGGTGGCTTGTACGCGCACTTCCTCGAGCAGCGCCGGGCCGCCAAAGGCTGGCGCATCGGTGAGGCCGCAGGCGATGGAGTGACCGCTTGAGTCGGGTGCTGCTGCCAACGCTGTTGTTGCTCTTGTGTGGTGCTTCATTGATGGTCGGGGCCAGCCAGATGTCCTGGTCGGCCTTGCTGTCGGCCTCCGATGATGCCTGGCTGACCCTCACCGCCAGCCGCTTGCCACGCCTGGCGGCACTGGTGCTGACGGGTGTCGGCCTGTCGATCTGCGGGGTGATCCTGCAGCAGATCGTGCGTAATCGTTTCGTCGAGCCTGCCACCTGTGGCGGGCTGGATGCGGCCAAGCTGGGCATCCTGGTGGCCCTGACCGTGCTGCCGGGAGCCGGGGCTACCGGGCGCATGCTGTTCGCCCTGGTGTTCTGCCTGCTGGCGAGCCTGGTGTACGTGGCGATCATCCGCCGCATCCGCTTCACCAACCTGGTGCTGGTGCCAGTGATCGGCCTGATGTACGGCAGCGTGCTCAGCGCCATCGCCGAGTTCTATGCCTATCGCCACAACATCCTGCAGAGCATGCAGGGCTGGCTGCTAGGCGACTTCTCGCGGGTGATCGAGGGCAACTACGAGATCATCTACCTGATCCTGCCGATCGTCGTGCTCACCTATCTATATGCCCAGCGCTTCACCGTGCTGGGCATGGGCGAGGGCATGGCTACCAGCCTCGGCCTGAACTACGCGGCCACCGCGATCCTCGGTCTGGTGCTGGTAGCGGTGACCGTGTCGGCCACGGTGATCACCGTGGGCGCGATCCCCTTCGTCGGCCTGGTGGTGCCGAACCTGGTGGCGCTGCGCTACGGCGAGAACCTCAAGCGCACCTTGCCCATCGTCGCCATGTGCGGCGCGGCGTTGCTGCTGGCCTGCGACATACTTGGCCGGTTGTTGATCCACCCCTACGAAGTGCCCATCGGCCTGACCGCCGGCAGTGTCGGCGGTGTGCTGTTCCTGGTGCTGATCCTGTGGAAGTGCAAATGATGCGCCGCGCCGCCTGGTTGTTGCTGCCGGCCCTGGCGCTGGCGTTCCTGTTGCTGGGCTCGGGCCTGGACTTCAGCTACGTGATCCCCAAGCGCCTGGTGCGCCTGGGCGCGATCGTGGTGGCCGGGGTGTGCATCGCCTTGTCCTCGGTGATCTTCCAGACCCTGGCCGGCAACCGGGTGCTGACCCCAGCGATCATGGGCTACGAAGGCATCTACCTGTTGTTCCAGGCCGTGCTGGTGCTGTGGCTGGGCACCGGCAGCGTGGCGCTGCTCGGCGCGCAGGGCAACGCGTTGCTGTCGATCGCGTTGATGCTCGGTTACTCGTGGCTGCTGCAGCGCTGGCTGCTGCGCGAAGGGCGCGGGGATGTCTACCGCCTGCTACTGCTGGGGCTGGTGCTGACCATGGTGCTGGGCACCTTCACCCAGTTCATCCAGCTCAAGACCAGCCCGGGGGAATTCTCCATCCTGCAAGGCTTGGGTTATACCTCGTTCAACCGCGCCCAGCCGGCCCAGGTGCTGTACTCGGGCCTGCTGGTGGCGGCAGTGGCAGTGCTGGTGGCGCGCGGCACACGGGTGCTTGACGTGCTGGCGCTGGGTCGCGACCAAGCCATTGCCCTGGGCCTGGACCATGGGCGCTGCCTGCGCCTGCAGATGGCGCTGATCGCCGTGCTGGTAGCGGTGTCCACCAGCCTGGTGGGGCCAACCGCATTCATGGGGGTGTTCGTCGCCAACATCGCCTATGCCCTGGCGCGCAGCGCCCGGCACCAGGTGACCCTGCCACTGGCCTGCGCCGTGGCCATCGGCATGTTCCTGCTCGCCCAACTGCTGGTCGAGCATCTGTTCAACTACCGGACCAGCGTGAGCATCCTCGTCAACCTGGTGTGCGGCGCGTACTTCCTCGCGCTGATGGTCCGTACCCGAGGCACCCCATGATCACCCTCGAACACCTGCACAAGGCCTATGGCGACAAGACCGTGCTCGAAGACGTGAGCCTGACGTTCCCGGCCGGCCAGGTTACCTCGCTGATCGGCCCCAACGGCGCCGGCAAGAGCACCTTGCTGATGTGCATGGCTCGGCTGCTGCCGGCCAGCCGCGGGCGCATCCTGCTCGACGGCCTGGACATCGGCCGCATCGCCATCGCCGACTACGCCCGCCGCGTGGCCACCCTGCGCCAGGTACTGGACTTCAACCTGCGCCTGACCGTCGAGGAACTGGTCGCCTTCGGCCGCTTTCCCTACAGCCGCGGGCTGCTGACCGCCGACGACCACCAGGTAATCGACGAATCCCTGGATTTCCTGGGGCTGCAAGCGCTGCGCCGCGCCTACCTCGACGAACTCAGCGGCGGCCAGCGGCAGATGGCCTTCCTGGCCATGACCATCGCCCAGCGCACCGACCTGTTGCTGCTCGACGAGCCGCTGAACAACCTCGACATGAAGCACGCGGTGCAGATCATGCAGGCAATCCGCAGGCTCTGCGACGAGCAGGGGCGCACGGTGATCCTGGTGGTGCACGACATCAACTTTGCCGCCAACTATTCCGACCACATCGTCGCCATGAAGCAGGGCGCGGTGCACAGCCACGGGCCGGTCGCCGAGGTGGTCACCGAGGCCAACCTGCGCGCGCTGTTCGGCCTGGCGTTCGAGATTCTGCCGAGCGCGCACGGTTTTGTCTGCAACTACTTCAACCCATCACTATCGAGAGAGCTGGTATGAACGGAATCTGCAAGATACTCCTGGCCGCCGCCGTGGCGGCCGCGTTGCCGGGCTGCGACCAGGCCCCGCCGGAGCAGGCGCGCGCCGCCAGCGCCGACTACGCCCCGGTGAAGGTCGAACACGCCCTGGGCACCACGCTGGTCGAACACCAACCGCAGCGCGTGGTGGCCTTCGACATGAGCGAGCTGGACACCCTCGACCAACTCGGCGCGCCGGTGGTCGGCATCGCCAAGGACTATGTCGCGGGCTTCCTGGCCAGGTACCGCGACGACCCCAAGGTGGCCGACGTCGGCACCACCATCCAGCCCAACCTTGAACGCCTGCATGCGCTCAAGCCTGACCTGATCCTGATCTCGCCGCTGCAGGCGCAGAGCTACCAGGAGCTGAGCCAGATCGCCCCGACGGTGCACTACGACATCGACATGGACAACCGCCAGGGCAATGTCATCGACACCGCCAAGCAGCACCTGCTGACCGTCGGGCACATTCTCGGCAAGGAAGACTTGGCCCGGGAAACCGCCGCGCGCATCGATGCCAAGGTGGCCCAGGTGCGCAAGGTGACCGACGGGCGCCCGGAAAAGGCGCTGGTGGTGCTGCACAACAACGGCGCGTTCACCGCCTACGGTGTGCGTTCGCGCTACGGCTTCATTTTCGACACCCTCGGGGTCAAGCCGGCCAGCGACGATATGCAGGCCGGCCTGCACGGCCAGCCGATTTCCAACGAGTTCATCCACCAGGCCGACCCGGACATCCTCTACGTGATCGACCGCACCGCGGTGATGGAGCGCCGCGCCGCGCTGGACCGCGAGACCCTGGACAACCCGCTGCTGCGCCAGACCAAGGCGTGGAAGAACGGCCATGTGGTGTTCGTCGATCCGCAGACCTGGTACCTGTGCACCGCCAGCGTGACCTGCCTGGAGCGGGTGGCGGACGAGGTGGTGAAGGGGTATCAGCGCTGACTTCCTGAAAGGGGGGCTGCTACGCAGCCCATTCGCCGGCAAGCCGGCTCCCACGGAAACTGCAGCCATGCGCGATTCCTGTGGGAGCCGGCTTGCCGG
Organism: Pseudomonas sp. TE6288; assembly: GCF_054062095.1. NCBI lineage: Bacteria > Pseudomonadati > Pseudomonadota > Gammaproteobacteria > Pseudomonadales > Pseudomonadaceae > Pseudomonas > Pseudomonas sp. TE6288. The sequence continues at coordinate 82,427 of NZ_JBSSEW010000001.1, read as the reverse complement.
CGATGAGGCCGATACAGATGTGAAACCGATAGTGGCCAAGTGACTGTAATTTCTGTTGAGGGATTCGCCGACTCGTACGGAATGACTAATGAGAAACATTACCATTCTGTCCCGAAAGGAATCCCTCATGCCTCCACTGCAACATCCTCAGGCACCGAAACTGCCCCGCAGGGCCTTGCGCATGGCCGTGCTGCTGGGCATGGCCGCCATCGCCGGCAATGCCTTCGCGCAACCGCCACGCAGCACCACCTCGGCGCAGCAGCAGACCCCCGATGTAAAGGAAGAGGGCCTGACCCTGCCGGAAACCCTGGTGCAGGAAACCCGTGACGCCCTCGGTGCCCCGCCACCGGAATATGCCGGTGGCCAGGTCGGCTCGGGCAGCCGGGTAGGGCTTATGGGCAACAAGGACTTCAGCGAAACCCCGTTCAACGCCATCAGCTACACCAAGGAATACATCGAGAACCGCCAGGCCCAGGACATCGGCGCGGTGATCGGTGCCACCGATCCGTCGGTCTACGTGCCGAGCAAGCGCGGCATCTTCGAGACCTTCTTCATTCGTGGCCTGTACAGCACCGGCAACGACATCACCTTCAACGGCCTGCCGAGCATGGCGCCGAACATGCGCGGTTCCACCGAGCTTGCCGAGCGCATCGAAGTGCTCAAGGGCCCGTCGGCGCTGCTCAACGGCATGCCGCCAGACGGCAGCGTCGGCGGCAGCATCAATATCGTGCCCAAGCGTGCCGGCGACGAGCCCCTGGCCCGGTTGACCGCCTCCTACGAGTCCGATGGCCTGGCTGGCATGCATGCCGATATCGGCCGCCGCTTCGGCGACCAGAAGCAGTTCGGCGTGCGCTTCAATGGCGTCTACCGCGACGGCGACACCCCGGTGGACGACCAGCAGCACCGCATGCAGCTGTCGTCCCTGGCCCTGGACTGGCGCGGCGAGCGGGCGAGGGCGTCGCTGGACTACTACCACCAGCGCGAACGCATGGACGGGGTCAACTATTTCGGCATCGCCTCGATCAGCCCCGGCGTGACCCACCTGCCCAAGGCCAAGAAGGGCGATCACTCGCTGGCCCCGGAGTGGGGCTACACCGTCAACGACACCGACACCGTGGTGCTGCGCGGCGAGTACGACCTCAACGACTCGCTCACCGCGTTCGCCGGCTGGGGCCATCGGAAAGGGGGCTACAACGCGCTGATGACCAGCGGCATGCTGCTCAATGATGCCGGCGACATCTCCGCCACACCGATCCGCTCGGCTCGAGATGGTGAGCAGAAGTCCGGCGAGGTCGGCCTGCGCGGGCGCTTCGCCACTGGCCCGGTGGACCACGCCTGGTCGCTGGCGGCCACCCGCTACGACTCCGAGAACAGTTTCAAGGACAAGCGCCTGCCGACACGCATCCTCACCAACTACTACAACCTGGACTATGGCCCGCGCCCGGAGATCGGCGAGTACGGCAACGTCACCTCGCGCATGCGCGCCCGGCTGAGCAGCGAAGCCTTGCTCGACACGATGTCGTTCCTCGATGACAAGGTGCAGTGGACCGTCGGTGCACGCCACCAGAACGTGCGCGCGTCGAACTACAACGGCAACCACCAGCGTACTTCCAAGCCCTACGATGAAAGCCGGGTTTCGCCGGCCACAGCCTTGCTGGTAAAGGTCACCGACGAGCTGTCGCTGTACGGCAACTACATCGAAGGCCTGAGCCAGGGTGGCATCGCCCCGGACAACGCGCGCAACGCCGGCGCGATCATGGCGCCGTACCAGACCAAGCAGTACGAACTGGGCGCCAAGCTCGACCTGGGCACCTTCGCGCACACGGTCAGTGTCTACCAGGTGAAAAAGCCCAGCGCCTATACCGATCCGCTCACGCAGATCTACGGCGTGTACGGCGAGCAGCGCAACCGTGGCCTGGAATGGTCGTTCTTCGGCGAGCTCGAGCCGGGCCTGCGCCTGCTGGGCGGTGCGTCCTACACCAAGGCCGAGCTGACCCAATCGATACGCAAGGAAAACGAAGGCAACCAGGCCACCGGGGTGCCCAAGGTGCTGGCCAAGCTCGGCGTCGAGTACGACCTGCGCGAGATGCCCGGGCTGACCCTGACCGGCAACGCCAACTATGCCGGCCGGCGCTATGCCACCGATGCCAACAACCTGTCGCTGCCGTCCTACACGATTTTCGATCTCGGGGCCCGGTATACCCTGAAGGTCTCGGACAAGCCGGTCACGTTGCGTGCCACCGTGCAGAACGTCACCAACAAGGCCTACTGGATCGGCTCGTGGAACGGCGGCGACGGCAGCGGCCTGTCCGGAGGGCTGGGCACGCCGCGGTCGTTGTTGTTCTCCACCTCGGTGGATTTCTAGCCAACGCCGTGTGGGAGCGGAGGTGCGCCGATGCCCCGCGACCATCGGCGTAGCCGGTGCAAGGCTACGCAGCCCGTTGACGCAGAATGACCATTCACTGTTTTTGCATCAAACTGCTAGGAGACCCCGCAGCACAGAGCACTACTGAAGGCACTGATGAGCGGAGGTTAGTTTCAGTTCGAACACTGAGGAGATCCGATAATGGCGAATACCATCAAAACCAGCTCTATTTTGGCCCATGAAGAAGAAAGGGTGCGGTTGACATCGGAAGCCCTGGCGGATGTTGACGCTGGCTGCGTGATTGACCACCAAGCCGTTAAAGCTTGGGTTGATAGCCTCGGCACGGACACGCCATTACCAGCACCGCACTGTGTCGTATAACTGCTTGTACAGGGAATGTAGTTTTCAAGTATCACCCGCATGGGAGGGCTTCTGCGCGACCACCAGCGCATCCGGATACTCTTCGCGCAGGCTGCCCCCCAGCCAATCCATGAACCACAACGCATCGGCACTCGGCGGCTGAGTCGGCGTCAGCAACTGGTAGCTCTCCAGCGCCACGGCCTGTTCCACGCAACGCACCAGGCTGCCTTCGCGCAGTTCACGTCCGACCAGCACTTCGGTGGCCAGGGCGATGCCGTGGCCGCGCTGGGCCAGGTTCAGCACGATATCGTTGCTGATATGCGAGGTATCGGCCTTGACCCGCACCCTGAGGCCATTGGCCGCGAACCAGCTGTTCCACCAGGTGCCGTCATCGACATGGATCAGCCGCAAGGCGGGCAGGTCGGCAGCGCTCAGCCCTGCGGGCAACTGCGCCAGGTAGCTCGGCGCGCATACCGCGAACACCTTCGGGCGGATCAACACCTCGCGTACACCGTTCAGCTCACCCGGCAGGCCGAAGGCGATGCCCAGGTCCGCCTGGCGGGCATCCACGCTGGTGAACGTGGCATTGGGCTCGATGGCGATCCTCAGGTCCGGGCGCAGGCTGCGCAAGGTGTCGATGCGCGGTGTCAGCCAGCGTGAGGCGAACGCCGGCACGCAGAGGATCCGTAGCCAGCGCTCGTCTACCCGTTGCGCCAGGCGTGCACCGGCATCGGCAAGGATCTGCAGTGCTTCGGCTGCGGCCTTGTAGTAATGGGCGCCGGGCAGGGTGAGGGTCACGCCGCGGGGGGAGCGCTCGAGCAGGCGCACGCCCAGCCAGGCCTCGAGGTTCTTCACATGCCGACCGATCGCCGGCTGGGTCACGTGCAACGCCTGGGAGGCCGCGACATAACTACCCAGGCGGGCGGCGGCCTCGAAAGCACGCACGGCGTTGAGCGGGGGCAGTCGGTCTTCGGCCATGGGCACGCTCCTGGCTGTTAGTTTTTTTAATAGTGAAGGCAAATTTATTGTGCTTTTCCCGCCCGCTCAAGTTGTCGACACTCGGGACGGCGTATTTCCGCGCTTTACGAGGAGCCCTCCGATGCGGCCAACAACAATAAATAAGTCGTTCAACGGTCTTTCCATCCTGGCCCTGACGCTCGCCGCCCTGGCTGGTGCGGCGCAGGCGGCCGACAACAAGGGGGCCTGCGGCGTGCCAGAGCTTGAACCCTGCCCGCAGCCCTTCGACAAGGTGCTGCCGGCTGCCAGGGATATGCTCACCTGGGACCAGGACACCCGGGTCGTGGGCTTTCGCAACACTTACCGCCTCTACGGTGGCGATGTCTTCGCCCCGAACGGCGCCACGCCATTTCCCTTGCCGCCGGCCAGCCACACGCTGACTGACGTGCAGTATCAGTTGGGCGGCAAGACGCACAACCTGGCGCAATACCTGGCCAACCAGAGCGTGACCGGCCTGCTGGTGCTTAAGGACGGCAAGATCGCCTACGAGTACTACGGCAAGGGCAACACGCCGCAGACCTTGTGGACGTCCCGCTCGGTGGCCAAGTCGGTGGTCAGCGTGCTGGTCGGCATCGCTGTCAAGGAAGGCAAGATCCAGTCGCTGGACGACAGAATCAGCCGCTATGTTCCGGAACTGGAGGGTTCCGAATGGCAGGACGTAACCTTGCACCAGCTGTTGCAACACACCTCGGGCGTAATCTGGGACGAGAACTACGCCTCCAAGGATTCGGACTTTTCGCACATGACCCAGTGCGAGGCCACCGCCGATCCCTATCACTGCGTGCTCGAACTGGTGAGGTCGGTCAAGCGCAAGCCCGGGGTCAAGCCGGGCGAGGTCTGGTCGTACAACACCGGTGGCGCCTGGCTGGTCGGTCGGGTGCTGGAGAATGCCACCGGCATGACCATTGCCAAGTACCTGCAGAGCCGCGTGTGGAGCCGCTACGGCATGCAACAGGCCGGGGTCTGGCATGCGCTGGTGCCCGGCAAGGTGGACATGGGCGGCCACGGCTTCAATGCCACGTTGCGTGACTGGGGGCGGTTCGGCCAGTTCGTGCTGAGTGGCGGACAATTGCCAACGGGCGACAAGCTGCTCCCGGACGACTGGATCGCGCGCTCCACCCACTGGACCCAGGCCAAGGGCTCAGTGACGGCCGCCGCACCCAAGGGTCAGTACGGCTACCAGTGGTGGTACAACGCGCCGGCCCCAGACAGCGATGCCGAACCCAAGCGCACCGCCACCAGCGGCCAGACGTTCTGGGCGCTGGGCATCTTCGGCCAGAGCATCGCCATCAACCCGGCGGAGCGTCTGGTAGTGGTGCAGTGGTCGACCTGGAAGAACGCCGAGAGCCCCGGCTCGCTGTATGACGAGCAGGCGGTATTCGTCAACGCGGTGGGCAAGGCGTTGAGCAAGTAGTACCCACCGAAGACAGGGTGCCTCGAGGCGTCCTGTCATTCGTAGCTGAGTGAGAAGGTGACCGTCCCTTCAAACCTGCCTGGCTGCAGGATCTGCCCTGCCAGGAGGTCGCGTTGCAGGTACGCATTGAAGCCGATCAGATTCTCGCCGTTGACCAAATCGCCCATCGGATGGGCCTTGTTCAACGCCAGGGCTTGTCCATTGCCGCGCTCCAGGCCCACCAGCAAACCTTCGGCAACCACGAGCAGGCCAGGGTGTTCGATGCTCTCGGTGCCATGCAGGGTGATGCTGACGCCTTTTGCGCCCACCTCTGGCGTGCAGTTCTGCAAGCGCAGGACGACTGGTTCGCCGCGGGTACGCCCATTGAGGTAGAGCGCCTTGTCGACGATGTTGCCGAAGTCGAGCGTGACCGCTTCAGACTCAGTGGCCAGCACGCAGGGCTCATTGACCAACGTGCCTGAGAAAAACAGGTTGTCCTCGTTGGCCTGGGCCTGCCCGACCAGGCAGGCCGTCATACAGACTGCGATGATCTTGTACATGGACGCTCCTAGTAGAGTTCGGCGAGCAGTAAGGCCGAGGCGGTGAAGTCCTTGCTCTGCAGCACAGCGTCGCGGCGCTTGACCGGGACCGCCTCCAGCAGCGGCAGTGGCGAACCGTTGGACACCTGGAGAGGGCGGGAGATACCCACCACAAGGTCGGCACCGTCCAGCAGAACCTTGATTCCCAGGTCGGGAATCGATGTCTGCAACGCCGCCGGATCAAAGGCTGTGGGGTCACCCACCAAGGTCAGGCGCATGCGCCAGGCAATGCCCGAACCCGCCGCGCCGGGGCAGTCGAGCTGATAGGGGATCGGCTGACGATACTCATGGCCATCGATGCGATTGATGGCGATGTTGCGCTGGAAGCGCACATCGATACGGCCGCCTTTGTCACTGAGGGTGCACAGCGGCGTGGCGATCAGGTTGCCACTGAACTGCACGTTGTCGGCAGCCTTGCCCGAGAGCGCAAGGGCGAGCAGTAAAAGCGCCAGGAGCGCACGGTAGAGTCTGTTCATCGATAGTCCACGACCAGGGTCGCACTGGCCTTGAATGCGCCGGATTCGATATCGCTACCCGGTTGCTTGACCAGCACTGCCTGAAGCAGGGGCACTTTGCCGGAGTCGAAGTCGCTCCAGGTATTGACGCCGAGCCTGGCGTTATCCTTCTTCAAGGCAATCCCGAGACCGGGACGGCCAGGCACGAGCAGCAACTGCGGATCGAAGCCCGCGATGCTGCCCTTGATCTGCAGGCGCAACTGGTTGGTGCCGGCTCGTTTGCAATCGAGGGTGTAGTCGAGGGTGATGGTCTTGTAGACGCCATCGATGAACGCTGTCTGCACGTCACCGAATGCCGCGTCGATCGGCTGATCGGCATTGATCACGCAGGGAATCGAAGCGAGGACCGTGCCCTTGATGGTCAGTACTTTGCGTTCGTCCGCGTTCACGGTCGACAAGCCCCATAGCAGGGCAATGGAGACCGCCACCTTCAACACCCTCATCGGTCTACCCTCAGTCATATGTCAGGTTCACCCAGAGACTGGCGCGGAACGCGCCGGGTTGCAGCGCCGCCGAGGTGCGCTCGGGCCGCAGATAGAACGTCAGCTGGCTGGCGCCCGGAGAAACGAACCAGGCAGGTGCGCTGTTGCCCAGCCGGACATCCTGCCCATGCACGTTGAGCAGGCGCAGGCCGAAACCTGCAGCGCCAGCCACCTTGATCAGCTCCGGCGTATCACTGTCGGCAACGGCGCTGAATGTCACCGTGGCCACCGGCTCGATGGCACTCCAGCTCAGTGTTCCAGTCTGTTCATCACGGCGGCCACCCTCACTGCGCACGCAACCCTCGAGTTTCAGGCGCAATGGGACGGCAGCGCCCCGTTCACCCAGGCGAGCCAGTGTGCGGGTGTCCAGCGCCCCCAGCGCAATGGCCTGGTATGCCGAGTCAGGTGCCAGATAGCAGGCGCTCTCCAGCAACACCCCCGTGACCTGGAACTCGGCTGTCTGAAGATCGCGTGCGCTTGCCAGGAGGGGCAACAATGCATTGCCAGCGCAGAGCAAAACCGTCAGGCGCACGTTGAATGTCTTGCTCATCGACCAATAGTGCATGGCAAGGCTCATTGACTGCCGGCAAGCGGGCTGGCGGTGCAGGTGTCCCCAGCGCAGGTGAAGCTCAAGCGTGGGCGACCGCCATAATCGTTCACATACGTAAGCACCGGGCTATCGCCCAGTTGGGTACGGCCAAGCCCAAGGTCCTGTTGCGCGCCCGGGGCGACCATCAATGGCTTGAAAGCACTCACGGAGCCGGCTTTCGCATCACGGGCAGCGTCGATAAGCGTGACGTAGTAAGGGGTGGGGTTGTTTACCCGATAGGCATCCCCCTGGCGAATCAGCGTCAGACGTTCCTGCCAGGGTACCTGGCCCATGCTGGCCTTGGTGGCGATCGCGGCGGGGCGATAGAACAGCTTCACTCGCGTCTGCAAGGCGATCTGCAAGGTGTTCGGCTTGTCACTGCGCGGCGGAATTTCACGCAGGTTGAAATAGAACAGTGATTCGCGATCCTGCGGCAGTTCGGCAAGCGCGGGCAGGCCCTGGATCTTCACCTGACTGTTGCTGCCGGCCTCCAGACGCTGGATAGGCGGGACGACGACCAAGGGGCTGCCGATTTTCTCGGCATGTTCATTCTCGAGCCAGGCCTGCGCCAGGTAGGGCAGTTGGGCATTCTGGTTGCTGATACCGAGGCTCACCGACTTGTCCGCACCGGTGAAGATGACCCGGGTGCGGTCCAGCGATACTGCCGCGAGGGTCGTTTGAGCGGTGCACAAGGCAAGCATGATGCCCAGAGGTTGCAAGATGTTCATGGGTGCGTTCCTGTTTCGTGAAAATATCAAGCAGCGGTGCCGACAGGCTGGCAGGAGAGCTCCAGCGCTTGCTGCGGGCTGGTCAGTTGCGAGGGCAGGGTGAAGCGGCAACGTTCGGCGCCGTCCCAGTGCAAGGACATGGCTTCGCCGGGTTTCATGCCGCTCAGGTAGGTCGCACCGTCCTCGCCGACGATGCCGGTTTCCTGGCCGCGCAGGTTCTGCACCGTGGCGCCGAACGGTGGCGTGCCGTGCTCGCCCAGGCGAATGACGACCATGGCTTTATGTCCGGCAATCACATCGAAGCGCCGATAGCCGATAGCCCCCTCGGTCAATGTGGCCTGGGTCACCGAGCGAGTGGCTTCGACGTCGTCAGCCAGGCTGTCCAGCTCGATGCTGGCCTGGTTGCGGTAGTAACTGTTGACATCGGTGACCACGGCTTTGCCGAAACGGTTGGTACGGGTGACCGCGCCATTGCCACGTACCGGCACACCCGCCACACCCTGGGTATCTAGCAGCAGCCGGGTGCCACCCATCACGCTGCTGCGGTGCAACGCGGCGCCTTGGCCGGTCAGGGTCGCGCCGCCTTGCAGTGAAAGTCCCGCCGAGGTGTATTCGCCTGCCTGATGGCTGGCGCTGGCGACCAGTTGCATCTGATCGCCGTCACGGGAATAGAAGCCACCCAGGCTCTTGCCGCCAGCCGCTGTGCCGGCGCTGAGCATGTAGTGGCTGCGTTCGTCGATGCGGTCGTAGCCGCTCAGCGTGTGGGAGCTATCGCCACCACTGGTCGAGGAGTTGAGACTCAGCGAGCCCGTCCCGCCCCAGGGAACGGTGAGCGACAGGTAGGCACCGTCTTCGGCGGTACCATTGGCCGTGTTGCGGTACGCCGTCAGCGACAGGCTGAGGTTCTTCAGGTTACCTGTATCGAAATAGCGCGACAGTGACAGGCTGTAGCGATCACTGGGCCGACTGTTCCAGTAGGTCTGGTGGTTGTAGTTCAGGTAGGCGCTGAGCCCGGCGTCACGGAACTGCTTGCTCAGTGTGGCGCTGTACAGTTCCTTGCTCTGGTTGAAGGGGTTGGCGCCACGACGTGCCTCGACGAACTCGTTGATGCTCATGTAGTTGCGCTGCGAAAACCGGTACCCGGCAAAGGTCACCTGGCTGTCATAGGCATCGAAGCGCTTCGAGTAGCTAGCGCGGTAGGACTTGCCGCTCAGGGCATCTTCCCCGGGCAGGTTGGCGCGAGACTGGGTCACGTCCAGCGACAGGGCGCCGAACGCCATGAGGTCCCGGCCTGCGCCCAGTGCAAGTGCGTTGTAGCCCGCTGCGCCGAGGGCACCGCCATACAGCGACCAGCCATTGCTGACGCCCCAGGAAAACTCGCCTGTGGCGAAGCTTGGGCCATCGAGGCGATGTTCCCAGTCGGAAGGCTGACCCGCGGCCAGCTTGTAGCGCACGCTGCCTGGGCGTGCGAGGTAAGGAATGCTTGCCGTGTCCAGCTGGAATTGCTGGACATGACCATCCTGTTCCTCGACGCGTACGTCGAGTTGGCCACTCACCGCATCGTTCAGGTCCTGAATGCGAAACGGCCCTGGCGGTACCTGGGTGTCGTACAGCACACGGCCTTGCTGGCGGATTACCACGCGTGCGTTGGTATTGGCCACGCCGCGCACTTCGGGGGCATAGCCCCTGAGGTTCGGCGGCAGCATGTTGTCGTCGCTGCCGAGGTTGACACCGGTATAGCGCAGGCTGCCGAACAAGCCGGAGTCCAGGTAGTCTTCCCCCACGACCAGGTTCGCACGCAGGGAGGGCAAAGGCCGCAGCGCATGGATCCGGGCCCAGGTGAATTGCTGGCTGGAGGTTCGGTCGCTGCCACGCTGCGCCTGCGCCTGCCAGTCACCTCGCAGGCGCCAGGCGCCAAGGTTGACACCCGTGGTGCCGTTGCCACTCAAATTGTCACCGCGTCCTCGTTCTCGCTTGCGCCAGCGGCTCTGCAGGTTGAGGTTGTAGTCGAACAGCAAGCCGTCGATACCGTGGTCCCAGCGCGAAGGCGGGTCCCAGTTGCTCGCTGTGTATTCCAGAGAGTCCTGGGGAATGCTCAGGTTCAGGGCCGAGGCTCCCAGGTCGCCGTGCGCCTGCATGCCCGGCACGCTGGTGAGATCCAGGCAGGCGCCATCATGCCACCAGGCCAGATCGTCGAGCCGCTGCTCCTTTAGCCCGATCTGTTCCACCAGTGACGGGGCAAGACAGGCGACGCTGTCCTTCGGATCGCCGTTGCGGGCGATATAGGGCACCTGGAATTCGGCCAGTGCCTGCTGGTTCACGCGGACCATGAGCGTGTACTCCCCGGGCATGATGAAGTTGGCCGACGCAAACACACCCAGATCCAGGTGCTGGCGATCCTTGACATCCAGTACGTCAGTGTTGAACTGAAACTGCTGGGCAGCACTCGCCCATGACGCGAGGCAGGACAGTGCCGCGATTGCCGATACCTTGCGATGAGTCACGAATGCGTTCCTTGAAAGCTGTAGCGCCAATGGTGGCGTGATCAGAGGTGCTGAATGACCAGTCTGACCGTGGCGCGGAACTCGCCCGATGCCAGGGTGGCGCCGTCGCCCACCAGTGCGAGGACGTAGTCCAGGGTCAGTCGGTCGACCGCAAAGTGACTGCCTTGCAGCACCGTTCCGGGGACGATCGGCTTTCCGTTGCTGTCCCGGATTTGCAGGGCGACGCCTCTGGCATCGCCCTGGGTGCTGAAATAGCCTTCGCTGCCCTCACCGTCGAACACGACCCGCATCAACTGCCGTGGGTCGGCCTGGTCTTGCGCGGACATTGCGAAGCAGCCGCTGATCTCGATGCGCAGCGGTTGCTGCGAAATACCATCGCCGCGTAGCAGTCCTTGCAAGGCCGTGGCCGGCAGGCTCACCGTCTGGTTATCGCTGCCAACGCGAATGGAGCAGCCACCGACCACGATACTGCCCGTCAGTTGCACGCGTCCTTTAGGCATCAGGGCCCTCGGTTCGGTCGTCTGCGCACAGCTCAGGCCTGTCCAGAGGCACAGTGCGGCGAGCCGTACCTGGGTCCAATGACGCATCGGCGTCTCCTCATGCGCCCCGCGGCAAAGGCGATTGCCGCGCCGCGGAGCGTTCCAGTGGTGCGCCGCGTTACTGGTAGGCGAGGGTAAAGTTGGCGAAGGTCTCGAAGCTGCCTGGGGTGATCTCGGCAGCTGCGTCAGGGTTGCCGTTCTTCCCGGCGACCATGTCGCCTTGCAGGTAGGCATTGAACAACAGCGAGGTATCGCCATCGGACAAGCTCTGTGCCGGCGATTCGCTGCCAAGCTTGATCAACGCGCCGGTGTGGTCGGCAATCGCCAGGCTGGCGCCGGTGGCCGAGCCTTTGATTGCCAGCAGTTCGGGGTTGGCGGCAGGCGAGCCGGTGAAGGTCGCGGTGGCGCTCTTCAGGGCGCCAAGGTCGCAGCCTCGCAGCTCGATCTTGAATGGCGTGAGCCGGGACTTGCCGCCGTTCTTCAGTTCTGCGTTGGCGATCTGGTCCATGTCGATCGTCTGGTATTGCGACTCCTGGGCGATGGAGCAGGGCGCGTCGATAATCGCACCCTTGAAGGTAATGACACCGTGCCCCTGATCCTTGGCGACACTCGCGGTCGACAACGTGGCCAAGCTGACTGCCATGATCGCGCCGGCCAAAGTACTGACTTTCATTTTCACACTCCTGTATTGACGTAGACGTCCTCGAAGGGGGTTCGATGGAACGTGCTCGAAACGCAGACCAGCAACGTTCGAGGTGGCGCCAGTCTAGGAATGGGAGGGGAGGAATGGAGTAGGACGTTGCCGACGCACCCATAGGAAACTTCCTACAGGCGAGGAGGTGGAGTCTGTCAGGGAATCAACGCATTGCGCTTGGCGAACTCGGCCAGGTCCACCAGTGACGGAACGCAGAGTTTCTGCAGAAGACGTGTCTTGTAGGTGCTGACGGTCTTGTTGCTCAGGAACAGCATTTCACCGATCTGTTTATTCGAGTACCCCTGCGCCAGGTACTGCAGCACGGTCATCTCGCGGTCGGTCAGTGCGCGGATCTGCTCCAGCTCGGTCAGGTTTTCCGCAGGGTTGACACTGTCAGAGGGCAACGACGGGTAGAAGGTGTAACCCGAGTCCACGGCCTTGATCGCGGTAATCAGGCTGCTCAGGTCCTCCTCTTTGTTGACGAACCCCCGAGCGCCCAGCTGGATGCAGCGGCGACACACGGCATCGGCGGTCTGCGAAGTCAGCACGAGGATCTCGCTACGTACTTTCAACGCCTTGATCCGGGTAATCACGCTCAGGCCGTCCAGCTTCGGAATACCGATATCGAGCACTACTACCTGCGGCGTCAACTCACGCACCATCCGCACCGCATCAAGGCCGTTGTCTGTTTCGCCGACTACACGCATGCCGTGCTTTTCCAGCAATACCCTGACGGCAAGGCGAATGACCGGATGGTCGTCAACAATCAATACACTGTGCATCTTTCTAACCTTCAATACCCAAACAGGATGGTGCGGTGGCGTTTTGCTTGCACAGGGTAGCACTATCGGCTGCGCGAGAAAGGGCCGAGGCTTGTGGAAGTACAGTGTAGGAATTTTCCTAAAAAAACTTAGGAAAACTCATATGGAGATGGTACTCAGCCGTTCTCAGACTGGCTTTCCCCCTGCAGGAATGACGGCAATGCAACCTCTAAGCATTTTGGTGCTGGAAGATGAACCCTTCCAGCGCCTGGTTACTGTGACCGCGCTACAAAAGCAGTTCTGCGGCCCGATACTGCAAGCCGCGGACGGCGAACAGGCCATGGCGATACTCCACCAGAGCAGCGGTATCGACATTGTGCTCTGCGACTTGCGAATGCCGGGCACCGACGGCCTGGCATTCCTGCGCCAGGCCAGCCTCACCGGCAAGGTGGGGGCGGTGGTGCTGTGCAGCGAGCTGGACTCAGTGCTGCGCCAGGCCACGGTGGCGATGATCCACTGCCTGGGCCTGCCGTTCCTTGGCGACCTGGGCAAACCTTTCAGTCTCGAGGGGTTCAGCGGGTTGCTCGGACGTTATCGCGCGTATCGGCAGAGCACGGCCGCCCCCCTCGAGGCCATCGAACTGGCCACGTTGCGGGATGTACAACAAGGGCTGGACAACGGCGAGTTCGAAGCCTACTACCAGCCCAAGGTGAGCTTGCCCGGGCAACGGGGCATGGGCGCAGAAGTACTCGCTCGCTGGGCCCATCCCCGCTGGGGCGTGCTGACACCCGCGCATTTTCTGCCGGTGATGGAGCAGAGCGGCCTGGTTGATCAACTTTTCTGGCAACTGCTCAGACAAGGTCTGAGCCTGTCCCGGTTGCTGGCGGCGCATGGCAAGCCGGTCAACCTCGCCTTCAACCTGCACCCCGCGCAACTGGCCTGTGACTGCCTGAGCGAACGGATATCGGCGCTGCTCAAGCAGTTGCGGGTACCGCCGGCGCAGGTAACTTTCGAAATTACCGAATCCAGCCTGATCAGCGTTCCGGCAAAGAGCCTGGAGAATCTGCTGCGCCTGCGCATCATGGGCTGCGGATTGGCCATGGATGACTTTGGTGCTGGCTACTCGTCCTTGCAGCGGCTCGGCGAGTTACCCTTCAGCCAGATAAAGCTCGATCGCAGCTTTGTGCAGCGAATGCAAAGTCTGCCTCAGGGAGAGGCAATCATCAGTTGCGCCATCGCGCTGGCTCGCGCCCTGGATCTTTCGTTGGTCATCGAAGGCGTGGAAACGTCCGAACAGTTGGCGCGCCTGATCGAACTCGGTGCGACCTTTGCCCAAGGTTTCCTGTTCGCCCGACCTATGCCGGAGCGGTTGTTCATCGAGTACTGGGGAAGTGCGCGGCAGGCAGATGAAGCCGACGACTGTGCGCTATGATTTGTTCAGTCAGGAAGACCGATCAACGGCTCACAGCCATCATTGATGAATCCCCTTCAATCCATTGCTCCCTTCGGTTTTCTATCCCCCATGCTTCCACGGTTTCCATGGCTGTACCCATGCCTGATGCTGTTCTGCGCCCAGCTGACGGCAGCAACGCTACCGGTGCCGCAAGCGCTCACGGGGTTGCTTGCCGCCGAACACTATCCCGTCAACCTGGCGGCCGAGGACTGGCAATGGTTGCGTCAAAAGGCTGAACTCAGGATCGGTGTTTCGCCCAGCGAGGCGCCACCTTTTTCAGTGAGTGCCGAAGGCCATCGTTACGAAGGCATTAGCGCCGATGCGACGGCTCTGGTTGCGCAGTTACTGGGGTTGCGGGTGAAAGCGGTGACGTATGCCAGCGACCAGGATGCCCTGCAGGCACTACAGGCCGGTACCATTGACGTACTCAGCCGTCATGCCAGCCCAGCACCATCCGACACGTTGATCTTCAGCGCCCCTTACGCGAATGATCGCCTGGCGGTGTTCAGGCCCAGCGCCGAACCTCGGCATTCGCCGCCCGACCTGGCCGGGCTGCAGGTGGCCGTGACAGACGAGCATGTCGAGGCATTACGCGAGCGCTTTCCCCGTGCGCAGTTCAAGGTGAGCGCCGACCCGGGCCAGGCAATCGCGGCAGCGGCGTTCGGGCAGGCCGATGTCTATCTGGACGATCTGTATAGCGCCTATTACCAGATCAACCGATCCTATTACGACTATGTGCGCTTCGAACGCTTTGTCGATGTGATCTCTGCTGACTACCGCTATGGGCTGCGTGCGGACAACACACGTCTGCAGCGACTGCTGGACACTGCCATCCATGCCATTGGCAATGAGCGGATGGGGGCCTTGGCCAAACGCTGGGTTGGCAACAGTTTCATTCCCGGCGAGACGCCACTGGAGCTGACCTCGGAGCAGCGGCGCTGGATCGAACGTCATCCCGTCGCACGGTTGGTGATCAACGATGATCTGGCACCTGGTGCCTATTTTGACGCCAAAGGCGTGTTCACCGGTGGTATAGCCGATCTGCTGGAAGTCATTACCCTCAGTACCGGGCTGCACTTCCAGGTAGTCTCGCGCGGAGGTGGCTTCCCTGAGATCATCGATGCGGTCCGCCAGGGTGACGCGGACCTGGCGATCATGACCGCCAGCCCGACACGTGAGGAGCACCTGCGTTTCTCGCGCCCTTTGCTGGGTGGCCCGTTCGTGTTGCTGCGCCGTGCCCGGGAGCAGGCCTCTGCGATGAGCTTGGCCGACAAGAAGGTGGCCATTCCCACTGGGCATGTCGCTATTCCTCGTTTTCGTGCGACCTTTCCGCATGCCAGGCTGATCGAGGCAGGCGGTTCATTGGACTCGATGAACCTTTTGTACCAGGGCAGGGCGGACGCCGCAGTGGTGTCCTTGCCAGCTGCGCGGTACTACAACGAGCGCCTCTTCGATGGCCAACTAGCGATCGAGCGCGCGCTCGATATCGGCCCGGCGACCGTCAATTTCGCCATGCGCCGAAGTGATGCCGAACTGCAGTCGATCATCGACAAGGTCCTGCGCGACGTGGCGCCCGATGAACTCAATGCGATTTCCAACCGTTGGCGCTCCCCGCCCGGCATGAGCGGGGAGACCTGGGTCGATTACCAGTGGCTGATCGTCGAGATCATCACCGGTGCCGCGCTGTTGCTGGGGCTCTCCCTGGTATGGGTGGGCTACCTTCGTCGCCAGGTCAGGGCCCGGCTGGTCGCCGAACGGCAGCTCGGCGACCAGTTGCAATTCGTCCAGGCCCTGACCGACAGCATGCCGCCGCCGTTGTATGTGCGCGATGTAAAAGGGCGCATGCTGTCGTGCAACCGCAGTTACCTTCAGGCCGTTGGCCTGTCTGCTTCCCAGGTACTGGAGCGCAACGTGCGCCAATTGCCGGCAGGGCACTTCGAGCGCTCGGGTGATTTCCAGCGTAACTACCTCAAAGCCATGCGTGATGGACAAACCATCGAGACGGTCTGCACCTTCCAGTTGCAGGGCCGGGAGGTGTGGGTCAACCACTGGATCCAACCGTTCAATGACTCAAAAGGTGTCACCAAAGGGGTCATCTGTGGCTGGCTGGACATCACTGAGCACCGCCAGCTGGTGCGCCAACTCGAAGAGGCCAAAGACAGCGCTGACGCGGCCAGCCGCGCCAAGACCAGTTTTCTGGCGACAATGAGCCATGAGATCCGCACGCCGATGAATGCGGTGATCGGCATCCTGGAGCTGGCGCTCAAGCGCGCCGACAGCACGCCGATCGACCGTGCCAGCATCGAAATCGCCCATGGTTCGGCCAAGAGCCTGCTGTCCCTGATCGGCGACATCCTTGACATCGCACGCATCGAATCCGGCCATCTGAGCCTTTCGCCCAAACGCGCCAACCTGCGTGAACTGGCCGAGTCGGTGGTCCGGGTGTTTGAAGGGCTGGCGCGTCAGAAACGCCTGAACCTGTCGCTGGATGTCGACTCCAGTATCAATTGCGATGTACTGATCGATGGCCTGCGCTTCAAGCAGCTGTTGTCGAACCTGGTCAGCAATGCCATCAAGTTTACAGAGGAGGGGCGCATCAGCATCCGCATGGGTGGTGTGCTGGTCGAGGATGCTGTACTCCAGGTAGCTCTTGTGGTGGAAGATACTGGCGTGGGTATAAGCCCAGCCGAGCAGAGCCGGTTGTTCCAGCCCTTTGCTCAGGTCAAGCGCAATGTTCAGCATCTTGAGGGCTCCGGGCTTGGCCTGGTGATCTGCCGCTCGCTGTGCGAAATGATGGGTGGCCAGGTAAACCTGAGCAGTGAGCCCGGCCGTGGCACGCGAGTGGCGGTTGACCTGCGCCTGCAGGTGCTGGAGCGCATGAGTGGCGCTGTCGCGCCATCGCCCGAGCCGGCTTGTCAGGTCTGCTGTCTGCAGGTGTTGGTGGTGGATGATCACCAGGTCAATCGCCAGGTGCTGCACCAGCAACTGCAGTTCCTCGGCCATGAAGTCATCCAGGCGCAGGATGGCCAGCAGGCCCTGGCATGCTGGAGCGCGCAAGCCTTCGATATTGTCATAAGCGACTGCCACATGCCTGTCATGAGCGGTGTGGAACTGGCGCGGGAGATTCGGCGACAGGAACAGGAGAAAGGGCTTGAACGCACCGTGATCATCGGTTTGACTGCCGATGCCCAGCCTGAAGAAATTGAACAGTGCATACAGGCCGGCATGGATGATTGCCTGATCAAGCCTATAGGACTGGATGAGCTCGGCAGACGCCTCGCTGCCTTGGGCACATCTGGCGAGCCTTCAAGCATGCCTGGACCTGCGCCACTGCCGATGCGGCACGCTGAGAGCCCATTGCTGGATCTGGGGCCTCTTGAGGTGCTGGTAAGCAATCAGCCAGCCAAGTTCCGCGAGATTCTTGACAAGCTGGTTGGCAATAACCGTCGGGATAGCCAAGCGCTTGGCCGATTGCTGGAGGAGGGGGCTACCGGGGCCCTGGCCGAGCTTGCGCACCGGATCAAGGGCGCCGCACGTGTAGTCAAGGCGCAGCAGGTGGTAGAGAGTTGCCGGCAACTGGAGTGGCTGTGCCAGAGCACCGATATCAGCGTTGCGCGCCTTGCGCAGGCGGTCGAGAACGTACAGTCCGCCATCGATGCACTGGATCAGGCGCTCATGTATCTTCGGAAATTTCCTAGTGATGGCTCGGATACTGCCTAGGTAATCACAGCTAATTGCCTACGTACTCTGTACGTCCAATGTGCCAGGCAAAGATTGTGATGAGCAAGTCGACAAGGTACTCCCGCTTCGCCCTGGCCATCATCGTCGCGACGGTGATCGGCAGGGCGCAGGCGGTCACCATCGTTTCGGATGAAAGCCGCATCGAACCGGGGGGAACCCGTTACTATTTCACGGTCACCGACTGGAACAGCGGGGGCGGAGCGTACTGTACCGATCTCAGGGCGGTCAGTTGTAACCTGAGCATCCATGGTGTTCACGGAGCAGGCAACTACATGAGGATGATCTCCAGTGGAAACTACTGGAGGTTGACGCCCTCGACCTCGATGAGCAGCATCTACAGCCAGTTGAGCACGCAGGGCTTCAGGATCCCTTTCCATGGATCGGTACTCGTCCCCAAGACCACGACCATCGATGACCGGTTCTGCATCTCGTTCACCGAAGGTTATTCGTACGAAGGCTCTGGTGGCTTCGTGGTTCCTGTAGGCCCCTGTACCAAAGTCAAGAAACCTGTGGTGCATTGCCAAATCAATGGTTCTCCGCTCATTGATCACGGCACTGTGAAAGACACAGAGGTCAATGGCCACGAAGCGGCGACACAACTGCAACTGGCTTGTACCAATGTATCCAGCGTCACTGTCACGTTGAGCAGGGATGGCTCGAAGGGTGTGCGCCTGAGGTCCGACAACAGCCTGTACTCGCAGCTCACCATGAATGGCTTGGACGCCTCGGCAGGCCTGCCTGTCGCGGTGGAAGAGGGCAGTCCTGCGCGGCTCCTGATGAAGTCAATACTGGTTGGCAGCGGCTTGGTCACTCCGGGAGAGTTTTCCGGCTCCGCGGTAATGACCGTTTCCATGCCCTGAACCACGGTACCCTTCACACCCGAAAGCGCGACACACTGGCCTGCATGCCCTGGGCAATCTCGCCCAGCCGCTGCGCCGCCGAGGCCAACTGCCGCGTGGTGTCGGTGCTGTCCCGCGACATGCGGGCGATCAGCTCGACCTGCTGGGCGACATCCTGACTGGCCCGGGTCTGCTCGCCGATGGTCTGCGAGATTTCTTCGACCACCGACGCGGCGCGGCGGGCGCCTTCACGAATCTGCTGGATCGAGTCGCCAGCCTGGGTGGCCAGCTCCACGCCGGCGCGGACCCGGGTGACACCGGTCTGCATGCTGTCGACGGCGTTGCCCGTGCTTTGCCGGATACGTTCGATCATGCCGGTGATCTCCCGGGTCGACTGCGCCGTGCGCCCGGCCAGGCCCCGCACTTCGTCGGCGACCACGGCAAACCCGCGCCCGGCCTCGCCGGCACGGGCGGCTTCGATGGCCGCGTTCAAGGCCAGCAGGTTGGTCTGCTCGGCGATGGTGTTGATCACCTGGATGATCGAATGGATTTCTTCTGAGCTTTGCCCCAGCACAGTGATGGTTTCAGAGGACCGGTTGACCGCTTCGTCGATCCCCTGCATGCCGCCAACCACGTTGAGGATGACCTCGCCGCCGTCGCTGGCCAGGCGCTCGGACTGCCCGGAGATGGCCTGCGCATCGCGGGCGTGGTCGGCGATCCGCGCCAGGCTGGCGATCATCTGCTCGGTGGCCGAGGCCATGCTCACGGCGCTGTCGGACTGCTGGCTGGTACGCTGCACCAGGCTACTGGAGGCCTGGCCCAGTTCATCGGCCACTTCGCGCAGCAGCAGGTTCTCTTCATGGATGGCCTTGATCATGTTGCCCAGGCTGTCACGCATGTCCGCCAGCGAACGCAACAGATGCCCGGTTTCGTCACGGTCGTGGACCTCGATCGCGGTGGTGAGGTCGCCCTGGGCGATACGCTCGGCAACCGCCATGGTCTGGCTCAATGGCCGCAGGATCGAGCGCAGCAGCAGGAAGGTGCACAGCACCAACGCCAGGGTCGCCAGGATCATCCCGGCCACCAGCACGCTGATGCCCTGATGCAGGGTGGCGGTGCTCTGCTCGCGGCTCTGCTCGGCATTGCCGGCGATCAGGTCGCTGAGGGTGCTGTTGCGCTGCTCCAGCTCCTTGAAGGCGGCGACGAAGGCCGGCAGCTGCGCCTGGGCCTGTTCAGGCGACTGCAATGCCAACTGAATGATCGAGGTGGCGCTGGCGATGTAGTGGTCGAGGAGGGGGCCCAGGTCGTTGATGGCCTGGTGCAGGTCAGTGTCCAGAGGCAGTTCCAGGTTGCTTTGCACGACGCTGCGGAACCACTTGGCGTGCTCGTCGAGGTCGGCCAGCACCTGGTTGGCGGTGTCGGTATCGCCCGGCTTGACCAGCAGGGCGGCCAGCACATCGGCGCGCAGCGCATCGTGCATCATGTCGCCTTCCATATGATTGCGCAGGGCCGCCATGCTGGCCTCGCTACGTTGCAACGCCTGGTTCTGGTCATGCTCGGCGAGCAGGCCGCTACCGCCGAGCAACAGGGCGGCGAGGATGCTGACCAGACCGAACCCGATGGTTTTCTGGCGAATGTCCATTTTCGAACAGGCTCCGTGGGGTGGGTCTGGTGAGCATAGATGGTTGGAGGTATTTCGCTGGCCGGAACAGGTCTGTGGAGGAGGGTAGGCAGTAGGCTCATGCCACGGCTTCAGAATTTCCTGGCTTATGTATATAACTCAACTAAATGTTTATTTAGTTGAGTTATACTTTCTGATTATTAAAAGCTGAGCAGGGCGCAGGGACGTGTTGCAGGAATCTATCAAGCGTGTGAAGTTTTCGCCCAACTCGCTTACCTTGGCAAAAACATCAAAGGAATGAGACACCTTCATGCGTCGATTCGCCGTGTTACCGCTGTTGCTTGCCCCCATGATCGCCTGGGGCGATTGCACGCAGCACCTGCAAACCTGGGCCCAGGACCTGCATCCAACCTTGGAGCTCGCCACCGAGTTTGTGGTCTGCAAGGTCAATCCCGCAGACGCCAGTCAGGTGCTGGCAGTCTTGCCTTTGATGGTGAACGTCGATGAATACGGGCAAGGCGATTACGGCCTGGATGTGCTGGTGGCCGATGCCGCCAGCGGCAAGGTCATAGCCCACAGTTACCAGGAGGCTGCGATCGCTTCCGACGCGGTGCGGTTTTCAGGCCTGACGCTGGACACCGCACGTTACCAGGTCGCGCCCGGACTGCGGGCATTTGGCGTGCGCATCAGTCACACAGGCTCGTCACGGGTCAATCCGTTCGGCAGCGAAACCCTGAATCTCTACGTAACCGACGGTTCGCAGTTGCGGCAGATCATGGGGCAGTTGGTGGTAAGCGAGAGCAATGGCGAATGGGACGGTGTCTGCGCCGGTGAATTCGGCGAGACGAAGCGGACCCTGGCGATTGGCAAACCTGGCAAGGATGGATTCAGCCGATTGCGGGTTACCGAGGTTTCGACTGGCAGGCAGGCCATTCTCAAGGGCGAGGATGACTGTGAAGAAATGGAGGTCAAGTCGAGGACGAAGACGTTCAGCCTGGATTATGACGGCGGTCGGTATGGAGTACCGAAAGAATTGACGTACCAGTGAGCTGGACTGGCAATGGGGCTTTGATGGAGGCTGAAATCTGGCCTCCCTCTGGGCATGGTGTTCAATACGAACTTACGCATAATGTATATTATGTTAAATAACGTATTATGGGAGGTGACCTCTTGAGTCGATCACCCCATGGTTTGTATCTGCCGGATTACGCTCGAGCCGCCGGCGCCATCTCGATAACTGCGCAGCGCCCCTTCGTCCGCACCTTCTGCACCAGTCGCGCTCTGTTGACGAACACATCGATCTGACAGCTGCCTGAGTGCTGCACGTCTTCCCAGTATTCCGTGTGCACAAGCTGTCCGTTCTGCGGCCCCGTGTAAGTACCCGCGGCTTCACGTGTGACATAGCTGCTGTCGCGCACATACCTGAGCACGACCAGATCCTCTTCCGGCACCACCATGACCTGCCGTGGCACGCCGAAGAAATCGATCAGCTCGCCCACCGGGCGATCTTTCCAGGCACTGCTGGCTTCCAGCGATGCGCAGCCGCTGAGCAATGTGGCCAACAGGCCCAATGCGAACAATCGGTTCATAAGGTCTTCTCCCTGGAGGCCGCTTTACTTGGCAGACATCTGTGCGAACCCTTCGTCGATCTTCTGCATGATGGCTGCCTTGGCAGCCTCGCGGTTCAATATCTGGAACAGCTGTGGCCCTGCCTTGGCTATTTGCGATGCCGGCATCACACCCAGGCGCTCCATTTTCCGGGCCTGGCGGTCAGCCGGTTTGCACAGGAAGTCGCGGCTTTGCGCCAACCAGGTGTCAGGTTTGCTCTGCCATTGACTGGAATACTTGGCGTTGTGCAATTCATTGAAAACACTGCGAAAATCCTGCGCACCCATAATGCGTACACGGTTCTTTGCACAGTCGATTTCGACATCGTACGCCGTAAAGTTGGGTTTGCCGGGCTCTTCGTAAAGCTGATAAACGCCCAATGATTTCGCGCCACCTGGGCGATTGAAGATGTTATTGGGGTCGCCGTCTGCGACGAACACCTGGTTCTTGCCCAAGCCACCTTGGTAGTGGACTACCCAAAAGTCGCCCATCAGTACATCGCTCGCCTGGGCAGCGAGGACATTGCATACAAAGGCGACAGGCAGGAGCTGCTTCTTGAACACGATCATGGGGGGCAGTCCTTTGCCTATTCTTCGAGGCGATAGTTTCTCGCCTGAACATAAGGCAAAGGGCTATCTAGTACATCCGCCCTATGCACCGCTGATAGCGCAGCGGCCACCCCATTCGGGTCTTGAGCGCCCTCCTCTGCAGCCTCGCCGAAAGTCCCGACGCCAGTTGCGCATGATCCGTGTATCAGGGGACGATCTGTCAAAACCGTGTCGTCGATTAGGAGCCGTGCAACGCCCCTGGATTCAGGACACTGGCCGTAACCACGAAGCCAGCACCTGCGGGTGCTTCTCGAACCAGGCGTGCGCCGCTTCGTCAGGGCTCGCGCCGCAGCGGTTGATGGCGTGGTCGAGCTCGGCCACGATGGTGTTGTCCAGGCGGATGTTGTCGAGCACCTGCAGCTGTGCGGCACTGAAACCCGATAGCCGGTCGTCCCGTGCAAGCAATACGGCCCGGTCAACACTGCCCAGCAAACCCTTGGGGTCCTTGAGCTCGCGGATCCGATAGCTGTGATGCAGGAACTGCGGGTGCCAGAGCGGCACTATTCCCCACTTGCCCTCACGCACCAGTTGCTCATAGGCGGCGACGCATTGCTCCTGGGTCCCGGTACGGAAACTGTACCCGGCACTCACCAGGTCATAGTCGACCATCATTTTCAGGGAGAAGCGGGTAATGCCGGCGCCCGCCCCTATACCTTGAATCTGTTTGTGCATGCGTGCGCTGACGCTGGGGTCAAGCAGGTCCTCCACCGACGCGACCATCGACTCCGGTACATAATCGGGAACCCCCCATAATGCATAGGGCGTGTAATGCAGCCCCAGCTCACGGGTTGCTACCTGTTCCTCCACCTGTGCCTTGTAAAGTCCGTGGCTTGAAGGTATCCACGCCGACGCGAGCATGTCGATCGCGCCCTCGCGCAGCCGCTCGAAGTTGCGCTCGTGCGGCGCGCTGGAACGCTCCACCACGAAGCCCATGCGTTGCAACACCAGGGCCACGACCGCTGCTGTGGCATGGTGAAAAGACAAGTCGGTGACGCCGAGCCTGACCATGTTTGCCCCTC
This sequence comes from Pseudomonas sp. TE6288, assembly GCF_054062095.1. NCBI lineage: Bacteria > Pseudomonadati > Pseudomonadota > Gammaproteobacteria > Pseudomonadales > Pseudomonadaceae > Pseudomonas > Pseudomonas sp. TE6288. The sequence goes on along the minus strand of NZ_JBSSEW010000001.1, from coordinate 58,992 downwards.
TCTCTTGCATGTGCCCACGCGCCAATGCCGCTGGCAGCAAAGCCACAGTGGCCAGGGCCTGGATGAATTGTCTGCGCTTGACCGGTCGCATTGCCCGCACCCTCAGGGATGGGGCGCAACGGCAGATGAAACCGGGTCAAGGAAAATCAGTTGCAAGGGCTCCGCCAACAGCTGGTCGGCCTGCTCGGCAAAACGCTGGAAGTGTGCGGTGGCCAGGTGCGTGTCCAGGGCCTGCTGGTGGTCGAACGCCTCGCGCATGTAGAACGTCCCGGGCTTGTCGCTGCGTTCGAACAGCATGTAGTCGCGGTTGCCGGGCTCCGCTCGGGTGGGCTCGATCAAGGCCAGCAAGGCCGCTTTCAGTGCCGGTGCCTGGCCCTGCCTGGCCTTGAGGATGGCAAGGGAAACAAGGGGGTGCTTCTGTCGGTTCATATCGTGCTCCTGGTCGGTTGTCCAAGGCAGGCGCGGTAAGGCCTGCCTCGAGGTGTGTGTCAGTGTCTGCGGGCAGCTCGCCCGGAGTAACCTGGACTGCGCGTCAACACTTTCACGGCTGCAGTGAAAATACCGATCACATCTGTGTCGCCCGTGGCTTGCTGGTATAGCGGTAGAGCAAGTTGGGTTCGCTGACGACCAACAAGTGCTCAATGGGTCGGTGCCGGCGCCGCATCGATCTTCAGGCGCATCAAGGCATAGGGTTTCTGCCGCAGGTCCCGCCCGCCTTGGAACAACGCCTGGCGGTGCAGTTGGTTGGCGATGAAGTACAGGTAGCCATCCGGCCCGATCGACAGGGTATCGGGCCAAAGCAGTCGCGGATCATGCACCAGCGTCTGCCAGCGCCCGTCCGGCCAGCGCTTGCGGATGGCGTTATGCTCGTAATCGCCGGCATAGACAGCGCCCTCGGCGTCGGCCTCCATCCCATCGGAGGCGCCCTTTTCACCGAGGTCCTCCACGGCTGCGGCAAGCCGTTGCTCGCTGATGGCAGGGTCGCGCAACAAGGCGGTGGACACGGCATACAAGTGTCGGCTCGACAGCGGCGTGAAGTAGAGCGTCTGACCATCGGCTGACAAGGCGATACCATCGGACGCCACCGACAATGGTTTCGATGTGCCGTCCGGCTGGCTCGCCATCAGCGGTGTCCCCTCGACTACCGGAACAAAGCCTGGTGCCACGGAGGTCGAGAGGGCATCACTGAGACGGCGCTCGGCACGCCCGCTGGCGATGTCCATCACGATGATCGCCCCTGGACCGCGCAGCGAGGAGTCGGTCACATAGACCGTGCCTTCGGCGCCATGGCGAAAATCAAAGCGCATGTCATTGACGTAGGTGCTGGGCAACATCACGTTTTCCGGGAACATCAGCCGCTTGACGATTCGATTGCTCGCCAGGTCGACCGCGATCAGCTTCGCGCCACCAGGGCGCGGCGTCTGAAACCCCGGTGCCGCAGTGTCCAGCAGCCAGACGCGGCCCCGGCCATCGGCCACCACGCTCTGCACGCTTATCAATCCCTTTGCGGGGTCCTTCGGGTCCTCCTGATTCAACGACAGGTCCGGAAAAGGCCGGACCTCGCCGTCACGAAGCTCGCCAACGGTGAAAGGGACCTTGTCGCCCCAGCGCGGATAGTTGACGAAGATGCGCCCGGTTTCGGTGACGGTGACGCCTGTCGGCATGGCGTCATGGAATGCATGGACCTGCTCGAGCTTGCCGAATGCCCGCTCTGCGGGCGCATGCGCAGAAAGCGCATTGGCATCGATAACCTGCGCAGAGGACATACCTGCCGTCAGTGCGGCGCAGAGAAACACGGTTTGTTTAAGCATGCTTGCTCCTGGCGGACCGGATCGGCCGGTCCGCCGTTGTCTGTCAAATAGGTTTCAGAAGCCTTCCAGAACGATCTTGCCGCGCGCCTTGCCACTCTCGACCAACGCATGGGCACGGCGCATGTTGGCGGCATTGATGGCTCCGAAATGCTCGCCCAGAGTGGTGCGCAGGGTGCCCTGGTCGATCAGCCCGGCCACGCGCTCAAGCAGCGCGTGCTGGCACACCATGTCGTCGGTCTCGTACAGCGAGCGGGTGAACATCAACTCCCAGTGCAATGACAGCGACTTGCGCTTGAGCGGCATGACATCGAGGGTCTGCGGGTCGTCGATCACACCCAGGCGGCCTTGCGGCCGCAGCACTTCAACCAGTTGCGCGAAGTGCTGATCGGTATGGGTGAGGCTGGCGACATGGCTGACCGACTCGATCCCCAGGGCACGCAGTTGCCCTTGCAGCGGCGCACTGTGGTCGATGACGTGATGGGCGCCCAGTTCGCGCACCCAGTCTGCGGTCTCGGCACGGGAGGCCGTGCCGATAACCGTCAGGCGGGTCAGTTGCCGGGCCAACTGCACCAGCATCGAACCGACGCCGCCGGCGGCGCCGACGATCAGCAGGGCATCGCCCTCTCCGCCGCCCTCCACGATACCCAGGCGATCGAACAACAATTCCCAGGCGGTGATGGCTGTCAGCGGCAGCGCGGCTGCCTGCGCTGCACCCAGACTGCGTGGTTGATGCCCAACGATACGTTCGTCGACCAGGTGATATTCGCTGTAGCTGCCGGGCCTGGCGATGGAACCTGCGTAGTACACCTGGTCACCTGGCTTGAACAGGGTCACCTGCGGCCCGACTTCACGGACGATCCCGGCCGCGTCCCAGCCAAGTATTTTCGGCTCACGGGTGAAAGTGCCAGCGCGCACCTTGGTGTCGACGGGGTTGACCGACACGGCCTTGACCTCGACCAGAAGGTCCCTTGGCCCAGGGTTCGGCCTGGGCATAAAGATGTCTTGAAGAGACGCTGGGTCTTCAATAGGCAAGCCGTTGTGGATGAAACTGATCGCTTTCATAGGCACTCGCTACTGGATATGGTTTGATTCGTGAATCCAGTCTGGCGTGTCCGGTCCTTGGGAAAAACGGGCCCTGCCCGTGAACACTTTCATTGCAGGAGTGATAATGATCCGTCTCGACGACCTGGGCATCTTCGTTCGCAGCGCCGCGCTGGGCAGTTTTACCGCGGCGGCTCACGAGGCCGATTTGTTGCCCGGCCAGGCGGCCGAGGCGGTCAAGCGCCTGGAGCGTGAGCTGGATGTGCGGCTGTTCGCCCGAACTACGCGCAGCCTGCGCCTGACGGCCGAGGGCGAGCAGTACCTGCCTTCTGCCCTGGCTGCCCTGGAAGCCCTCCGACACGGGCGGGACAACCTGAATCGGGAAAGCGCCCAGTTGAGCGGAACATTGCAGGTGGCCGCGCCCTCCGATCTGGGGCGTAACGTGCTGCTGCCCTGGCTCACGGCGTTTCGTCGCGAACACCCGCAGCTGAACCTGCGCTTCTTTCTCTCCGACCAGATCGCCGATCTGTTCCGTGACCCGGTGGATATCGCCATCCGCTACGGCCTTAACGCCGACGCCAACTATATCGCCCTGCCACTGGCGCCTTGGAACCGCAAGGTGCTAGTGGCCTCGCCCGAGTACCTGGCGCGGCAAGGTGCGGTGCAGGCCCCCGAAGACCTGCGCGAACACCAGTGCCTGCTGTACATGCAGCAAGGCCGGATCTACGACAAGTGGCAACTGGGGGCGCAGACCGTCCAGGTGCGTGGCGCCCTGCTCTGCGACGATGCCGATATCGCCCGGCGCTGGGCCGTGGCCGGCGAAGGGATCACCTACAAATCCTGGCTGGATGTGAGCGACGACGTGCTGGCCGGACGACTCGTCGTACTGTTGCAGGATCACCCCGGGCCGATCATGCCGCTGAGCCTGGTGTGCCCGCACCGCAAGCAGTTGTCGCCTGCGGTGAGGCAGTTGCACGCCTGGTTGTCGTGCCGCTTCGCCGGGCTCGAGCGCGACTGAGCAACGGGAACAGGCAACTGGCGAAGAACAGTTTGTTGGCCTGGATCATGATCAGGGCTCCCGTTCACTGGGCATCGATTTCAGCGAACAGGTACACCAGGCAGAAGCCGTCCATGGGCATCACGGGGTTGGACCAGATCATGCGTGTGTGGCGGGCTCGCTCGTTGAAGACCTCCACCAACAGGTCCGAAGCCCCATCCAGCGCCTTGGGATGATCGTAGAAGTCCTCGGCCACATTGAGCACGCCTTCGAGCCTGTAAATCTGACGGATCCGGCTCAATTCACCCACCGCATCCTTGAGCTGTGCGATCGCGTTCAACGCCGCCAAGCGGCAGGCCGCATAGCCTTGGCCGAGGTCGAGATCGCGCCCCAGGCGGCCTCGGTACTGCAATTGCCCATCGACCCAGGGAAACTGCCCAGACGTCATCAGCGTATTGCCGACGATGCTCCAGGGTACATAGTTGCCCAGTGCCGGTGCCGGGCTGGGCAAAGTCAGACCGGCAGCTTGCAGGCGTGATTCGGGCGTGTCGAGCATGTTCATGGTGAGGTCCTTGTGCTGTTGTTATTGTCAAGCACGCGCAAGGCGCGCCTGGACGCCATGCCGAGGAAAACTCAAGCAGGAGGCAGGTCGCCGCAGATCCTTGTCGAACCAACGGCGGTCAATCTGGGCTGACGGTGTGAGGCGCTTCAATCTCAAGGTGCGGCATGCTCTGGCCAACAATTCGGCTACCCGGTACGTAGTCGAAGATCATCTCGATGGTTATGCCGTTAGGGTCCTCGAGAAACAGTTGGTGTTCGCCGATTTGTGGTATGACGCGTTCACGAAACGCAATACCCAGGGATTGCAATCGTGCCTGGACTTGCACCAGTCCCTCGCAACGCAGCGACACATGATCGAGCGAACCCGATCCATACCCGCCTGGCTTGTCGCCCAGGTACATCTGAAGTTCCTTTGGGTCGCCCTGGACACTGGCGATGTGCAACAGCGGCTGGTCACCGGCATACATCCAGTAACCCGGGAAAAGAAACCCCGGCCGGGGCCCTGGCACCAGGCCGATCACGTGCTCGAAGAACGCTGCGGTTTCTACCCAGAGCGGGGTGCGGATGGTGAAATGGTCGAGTTTAAGGATGCCCATGAAATCCTCCGGATTGGGGGTAATGCCAATAAGCGAGCCGTTGGAACACGCGGCTCATCGCACCGGTACATCGTGTTGGAGACCGGCATTGCGCGTGTCGAGTCTGGCGTGCTCAGTGCCCGGGATTAATCAGCCCTGCCCATGAACACTTTCATTGCACAAGTGACAATCATCCGGCTCGAAGCACCGGTTATCTTCGTTCGCCACGTCACTGATAGGCGGGATAGTCGCTGTAACCCACTTCGTCACCGCCGAACAGGCGGCTGCCCTCGAACTCGGCCAGCGGCCAGTCATGCTGCAGCCGCGTGGGTCTGTATGATCATTTATTGGAGATGTGCGATAAATATGGCTTTTGGCACATAACTTTTAAGGAATGCTTACAAGTGCAAGGGCTGGCTGAGTTGAAAGTGCTGGTCAGAACCGCCGAAGCCGGTAGCCTCTCGGCCGCGGCGCGTGAGCTGGACATCAGCCCTGCGGCAGCCAGCCTCACGCTCAAGCGCCTGGAGTCGCGCCTGGGGGTTCGCCTGTTCGCCCGCTCGACGCGCCAGCAGCGCCTGACTGTGGAGGGTGAGCGCTATCTGGAGGCTGCGCGGCTTGCCCTGGCAGCATTGGACGAAGGAGAACGGGCGATTCGCGGGGGGCAGCAGGGTCTGGCCGGAGTATTGCAACTGGCGGCACCTTCAGACTTCGGCCGCAGTGTACTGCTGGGTTGGTTGGATGAGTTGCGCGTCTCGCACCCACACCTGCAGATGCATCTGTTGCTCAATGACCGCCCCAACAACCTGTTCGGCGAACCGGTGGATGTCGCCCTGCGGTTCGGCGTCCCGGTCGATTCAAGCCTGGTGGCCTTGCCGGTGCTGGAGGCGCATCATCGGGTCGCCTGCGCCAGCCCCGCCCACCTTGCCCGTCAGGGGGAGCCTGCATCACCTCAGACGCTGGCCGCCCACTCGGCGATCATCTACCAGCGTCATGGGCGTCCCTACGATGTCTGGCATTTCAGCCGTGGTGACGAGGTCTGCGAGGTCAAGGTCCGAGGCGACTATCGCAGCGATGATGGCGAAGTTGCCAGGCGCTGGGCGCTTGCCGGGCACGGGATCGTGTACAAGGCATGGCTCGATGTCGTCACGGATGTGCGTGCCGGGAGGTTGCGCGTCTTGTTCGCCGACTGGCAGGGAGAGCCTGCGCCGGTCTACCTGATGTGCCCGCACAGGGCTCAGGTCAGTGAACGGGTCAGGGTCCTTCAGGCCTTTCTACGCGAACGCTGCACGTCGTTGGCCGGGACGCAGGACATCCGCGCCATATGAATGGTAGGCTGCCTGTCGCTCAAGTCCGAACATTCGAGTAAATACTGCGTTACGCCTACACCAACAAAAACGCGACCTTTCGGTCGCGGTTTTCTGTGCTTTTGCCTTAAATGGAAGGCCAGCGAGGGACTGCCTGCTCTTCACCCAGATGTCCGGTTGGTGCGGGGGAATGGACGGTTGCGACGATGGATGAAGGGCTACGCATGTAGGCGGCCTTTGTCCCCAAGAACTCGAATGCATGGCTGGCAACGAACAGGACTTCGTCCACCTCCCCCGGTGTCAGGATAGTTGTCGTGACCCAGGACGTGGTGTAACTGAACAAGCCGAAAGCCCCTTGCGGACGAAAGAGGATGCTTGGTGCTGGCGGAGCTGGCTGACAACACCAGCGCCGGTGTTAAGGCGTTCTCGCAGCAGGCACCGCAGCCAATACAGTGCGCAGCGACTGTCAGCGCTGTGTGCCCTGCGCATTGACAGCCCAAGGTCAATTTTCTCCCTCGGGCGCCCGAAATGCTTTGCTGTAGTAGCCGGACGAGTCGAAACAGCAAACCGCCTTCTTACCGGTCGCAAGCATCTCGCAAGCATCCCCAATGCGCTTTTCACGTGTCTTGAGTTGCTTCGCTGAAGTAATCCAGTGGATCCAGTCCACCCGCGCGAGGGTCGTCGTAGAGTTCCAAACCTTTTGAGCCTCAGGTGTGGCTGCCAGGGCTTTCTCGAAATCCGCTGGGATATCGGGTTCGGGCTCCTTCTTCACAGGGGCTAGTTCGAGGGTGACGATATCTCCAACAGCCACACCCGCCGCATCGAGTAACTCGCTACTGACCTTCAACCAATGGCTCAACTGCCCATCGGGTTCAAGGGTTGCCCGGAAAGGATGCCCATTGATCGTGCCGTCAACGGACGTCCTTCCCCGCCTCGGAAGCCGTTCACTCGCGTCCCTTGGAAGCACTACGAACGCCCACGAGCTGTCATCACCGGGCTTTGCCGGACGAAGAAGCTTGGCTTCGAATCGCGACCTCGCACCCTTTGCTGTCATGGCAGGTTCTCCAACCGTGCGCTCAGTTAACCATCACCTCGTCCAGCGCCTGCTCAAGGGTGCTGACCGTGCGCTCGAGATTGTGCAGCTTTTCGAGCCCGAACAGGCCGATGCGGAAGGTCTGGAAGTCGGCCGGCTCGTCGCATTGCAACGGCACGCCGGCGGCTATCTGCAGGCCGTGGCTGGCAAACTTCTTGCCGCTCTTGATATCGGCATCATCGGTATAGCTCACCACCACGCCAGGGGCCTGAAAGCCTGCTGCGGCCACGCTCTTGATGCCTTTGCGGGTCATCATTGCGCGCACCCGATCACCCAGGGCCTGTTGTTCGTCGCAGACCTTGTCGAAACCGTAGGCCTGTGTCTCTTTCATCACTTCGTTGAATCGCGCCAGGGCGTCGCTGGGCATGGTCGCATGGTAGGCGTGGCCGCCCTGCTCATAGGCCTGCATGATCTGCAGCCACTTCTTCAAGTCGCAGGCGAAGCTGGTGCTTTGCGTCGATTCGATGCGCTCGAGGGCCAACGCGCTGAGCATCACCAGGGCGCAGCAAGGTGAGGCGCTCCAGCCTTTCTGCGGTGCGCTGATCAGCAGGTCGACTGCGCATTTGTCCATATCAACCCAAATCGCGCCTGAGGCGATGCAGTCCAGCACGAACAGGCCACCCACCGCATGCACGGCGTCGCCCACGGCCCGCAGGTACTCATCGGGCAGGATGATCCCTGATGAGGTTTCAACGTGGGGGGCGAAGACAATCTGCGGTTTCTGCGACTCAATGGCCGCCAACACTTCTTCCAGCGGGGCCGGGGCGTAGGCCGCCTGGCGCCCCGTTTCAACCGGCCGGGCTTTGAGCACCGTTGTGGCCGCCGGGATATTGCCCATCTCAAGGATCTGACTCCAGCGATAGCTGAACCAGCCGTTGCGTAGCACCAGGCATTGCTGGCCGGTGGCAAACTGCCGGGCTACCGCTTCCATGCCGAACGTGCCACTGCCCGGGACCACCGCAACCGCCTGGGCGTTGTAGACCTGCTTCAGGGTAGTTGAAATGTTCTTCATCACACCTTGAAACGACTGGGACATGTGGTTGAGCGAGCGGTCCGTGTAGACCACCGAATACTCGACCAGCCCCTCGGGATCGATACCGGGATAAATCTTCGACATGGTGTGGCTCCTTTGGCAGAGATGTCCTTGGCATCGACCCTGCCCTAAGCCATTGCAAATGACAAGATGCATTGAGAGCCCGGCGATAAGACCCTCAATTACACACCAGCCTTATGACCTTGGCCGCCGCTCCTGCTGCCTGCATCGCTCATAGCAGTTCGGGGAAGGCCACGCCAAGCAGGCCGGGATCTTTCAGGATCGATGCACTGCTGGCGATATCCGGTGCCAGCCAACGGTCCTGGGCATAGGCCGGGACCCGTTCGCGCAACAACCGCCAGGCAATGCTGGTACCGGCGCCAAAGCGCTGCTCCTTGAGGAACTCGAAGGCCTGGGCCGCCAACAGGTACTCGATGGCGAGGATCTGCGTGCAGTTCTCCAGGGCGCGGTGCAGCTTCAGCCCGGCATTGGTGCCCATGCTCAGGTGATCCTCCTGCAAGCCGGAGGTGACGTAGTTGTCGATGACGGCCGGTTGAGCCAGCTGACGGTTTTCGGCACACAGTGAAGCGGCCACATACTGGACGATCATCATCCCCGAGTTCACACCCGGTTGGCTGACCAGGAAGGCCGGCAAACCGCTGACCAACGGGTTGATCAGGCGATCGAGACGACGCTCGGCAATCGCCCCGATCTCGGCCACCGCGATGGCCAGCAGGTCGGCCGCCATGGCCACGGACTGGCCGTGCGGGTTGGCTTGGGAAACCACCCGATACGACTCGGGTGTACCCAGCAACATCGGGTTGTCGGTGGTGGAGTTGAGTTCGGTCTCGATCTGCCGCGCCGCGTGTTCCAGTTGATCGCGCGCGGCGCCATGCACCTGGGGGATCGAGCGAATGCTCAAGGCGTCCTGGGTGCGGATGCCATGGCTGCTGGCAATGATTTCGCTGCCCTCGAGCAGGCGCCGCAAGTTCCTGCCCACGCGCTGCATGCCAGGGTGCGGTTTCATCGCGATGATTTCAGGGTCGAAGGCATCGAGTTGGCCGCGCAGGGCCTCGAAGCTCATGGCGCCGATAACATCCGCCCATTGGCTCAGCCGAGTGGCATCGTCCAAAGACAGGCAGCTAAGGCCGGTCATGCAAGGGGTTCCGTTGACCAGGCACAGACCATCCTTGGCACCCAGTTTGATCGGCGCCAGGCCGACCTCGGCCAAGGCTTGCTGCGCCGGCACGATCTGGCCGCGATAGCTGACCTGGCCGACACCCAGCAAGCTGATGCTGATATGGGCCATGTGGGTCAGATACCCCACCGACCCCTGTTTCGGCACCTGCGGGGTGATGTGCTGGTTGAGCAAGGTCAGCAGCGCCTCGACCACCTTGCGCTGAAGGCCGGAACGGCCCTGGCAGAAGTTGATGATCGCCGCGCACATGATCGCCCGGGTCTGCTCGTCCGACAGCGCGCTACCCACGCCGCAGGCATGGCTGAGCAAGGTGTTGTGCGACAGCTGGCTGAGTTGTTCGTCCTGCAACGAGACATTGCACAAGGCGCCAAGCCCGGTGTTGACGCCATAGGCGCGGTCACCGCTGGAAACGATGCGCTGGACGATCGCCTGGGCGTTCTCGATCCGCGCCCAGGCCGCTGGGTCCAGCTCAAGCTTCGCGCCATGCCGGGCCACAGCCACCACGTCCTGCCAGCGAACGGGCGTGTCGGTGATGATGATCTTTTCGGCAAACGACATACACGCGGTTCCTTATAGCGAAGCTACGCGACGCTGCACGAAACGATCGACGTATTCGTCCGCAGGCTGGTAGAGGATTTCTTTCGGCGTGCCTACCTGGATCAGGCGGCCGTCCTTGAGAATGGCAATGCGGTTGCCGATGCGCACCGCTTCGTCCAGGTCGTGGGTGATGAAGACGATGGTCTTGTGCAGGGTCTTTTGCAGTTCCAGCAACTGGTCCTGCATTTCGGCGCGGATCAGCGGGTCGAGCGCACTGAAGGCTTCGTCCATCAGGATGATGTCGGTGTCGGCAGCCAACGCACGCGCCAGGCCCACACGTTGGCGCATGCCGCCCGACAACTGGTGCGGGTACGATTTTTCGTAACCCTTCAGGCCCACGGTATTGATCCAGTGCAGGGCACGCTCCGTGCACAGGGCTTTGCTCTCGCCACGTACTTTCAGGCCGTAGGCGACGTTGTCCAGCACGGTGCGGTGCGGCAACAGGCCGAAGCTCTGGAACACCATGCTGATCTTGCGCCGGCGGAATTCACGCAGGGCCCGCATGTCGTACTGCAGAATGTCCTCGCCATCGACCAGGATCTGGCCGCTGGTGGGGTCGATCAGGCGGTTGAAGTGACGCACCAGGGTCGACTTGCCCGAGCCCGACAACCCCATGATCACGAAGATCTCGCCGCTGCCGATGGACAACGACAGATCGTTTACCCCCACCACACAACCGGTTTCGGCCAGGACCTGCTCTTTGCTTTTGCTCTGGCGGATCAGTTTCAGGGCATCTTCGGCACGCGCACCGAAGATCTTGAAGACGTTCTTGACTTCGATCTTGTTCATCGTCTGCTTGGCGCTCATTTGCCCACCCCATGCCGTGGCCGGCCATAGGCCTGGGTAATGCGGTCGATCACAACCGCCAGAATCACAATGGCCAGGCCCGCTTCGAGGCCGCGGCCCACGTTCAGGGTCTGGATGCCGACCAGGACGTCTTCACCCAGGCCACGGGCACCGATCATCGAGGCGATGACCACCATCGACAGGGCCATCATGGTGGTCTGGTTGATACCGGCCATGATGCTCGGCAACGCCAGTGGCAGCTGCACGCCGAACAGTTGTTGCAGGCGATTGGCACCGAACGCATTGATCGCCTCCATGACCTCGCCATCCACCTGGCGAATGCCCAGGTCGGTCAGGCGAATCAGCGGCGGCGCGGCATAGATGACGGTGGCGAAGATCGCCGGCACCTTGCCCAGGCCGAACAGCATCAGTACCGGGATCAGGTACACGAAGCTGGGCATGGTCTGCATGATGTCGAGCAGCGGCATCAACACCGCCCGCAGGCGGTCGTTGCGCGCCGACAGGATACCCAGCGGGATGCCGACCAGGACCGAGATCAGCGTGGCCACCAGCATCAGCGCCAGGGTCTGCATCAGCTTGTCCCAGAGCCCGACCGCACCGACCAGGAACAGCAAGCCGACGATTACCGCGGTGGGTACGATTCTGCGGGTGGCGTGCCAGGCAATACCGCCGACGATGGCCAGCATCAGCCACCAGGGTGTAGCGCGCAGTAAACCTTCGAGGTTGACGATGGCCCACAGCAGGGTGTCGGAAATGTGCCGGAACACGTCACCGTAGTTGGTGACCAGCGCATCGACCCAACCATTGACCCAGTCGGCGATGGAAAACGTGAAGTCTTTGGGAAACATGGAGTTCTCTCGAGCAAGTGCGTGAAGCGGACTGCTGTGTGGCATGCCCGGCAGGCGCCGGACCGGCCCACACCCTTCAGAGTGCCGCGTCTACCTTTTTGGCTGCGTCTTCGCTGACCCAGCTGTGCCAGACTTCGGGGTGCTCCTTGAGGAACGCCTTCGCCAGTTCCGCCGATTCGATACGGTCCCTGGTCATGCGCGCCAGGTTCTGGTTCAGCAGATCGATCGGCAGGTTGACCTTTTCCAGCACCGCCACCAGTTCCGGTGCCTGCTCGTGGAAGGTCTTCGACACGCCCACCTTGATGGTCACGGATTTGTCCACGCCTGGCTTCTCGTCCAGCTTGACCAGGTCGGCCTGGCCCATCAGCGGGGTCGGCGACCAGTAGTAGAAGAGGATCGGCTCGCCACGCTTGTAGCTCGAGAGCACGGCGGCATCCAGTGCCGGGCCGGTGCCCGGGCGGAAGTTGGTGTAGGTGTTTTCCAGGCCATAGCTCTTGAGCATCTGGCTGTTGTCCAGCTCGCAGGTCCAGCCGGCCGGGCAGTTGTAGAAGCGCCCCTTGTCCGGCTCTTCCGGGTCCTTGAATACCTGGGCGTATTGCCCCAGGTCGGCAATGCTCTTGAGGTTCGGTGCCTTGGCTTCGAGTTTGCGCTTGGCGTCGCCTTCGATCACATAACGCGGCACATACCAGCCTTCGACCGCGCCAACCACCGGCGAGCCGACACCGACGACCTTGCCGGCGGCCTGCGCCTTGTTCCAGACCTCGCTGCGCCCTACCCACTCCTCGGCGAACACCTGGATATCGTTGCTGCTCAGGGCGTTCTCCATGGAGATGGAGTTACCCGGCAGGCTGTCGGTGTCACAGCCATAGCCATTTTTCAGCACGAACTGCATCACCTCGGTGAGCAGCATCCCGCTTTCCCAGTTCAAACCGGCGAACTTCACCGGCTTGCCAGACTCGCACCAACCGGCGGCCTGGCTGGCGCCAGCGCACGCCAGGAGCCCTAGAGAAAGTGTCGTGGTCAGCAGAGCCTTTGTAATTGTCATTGTGACGCTCCCAAACAAGATGATCACTGCGCAGGAGAAATATTTCACAACGATAAAAAAGGATAAAATAATAAGTCCTGATGCATCACCACGGAAAAAACTATGAAGTTCACACTGCGGCAGCTTCGCTACGCGCTCGCAGCGGCCAAGCACGGAAACCTGACCACTGCCGCCATGGAGCTTCATGTTTCACAGCCTTCCATCTCGGCGGCCATCACCGAACTGGAGGAAGTACTGGGGCAATCCATCTTCATACGCCAGCGTGGCCTCGGCATATCGCTGACCCCCTTCGGTCGTACCGTCATGGTGCAAGCGCGTCGCGTGCTGGCAGAGGCCCAGACCTTTGCCGAGATCAATGCCAATGCAGACGAGTGTGTCGGGGAACTGGTGGTGGGATGTTTTGAAGATCTGGCGCCCTATTGCCTGCCGCAGATTGTGCGACGGATGCAGCAGTCCTGCCCAAGGGTCACGGTCGATATGCGCGATGGCAGCTTCGATTATGTGGGCAAGCGGCTCAGTGAGGGCGCGATAGAGCTGGCCATCACCTATGACCTGGGTTTACCGCCGAACACTCAATGCACCCAGCTGTGTCAGCTGACCGCCCAGGTGCTGCTGTCGGCCGATCACCCGTTGGCCAAGGCGCCGCGCGTCAGTCTCAAAGCGCTGGCCGAATACACCCTGGTCGTCACCGATCAGGTCCACAGTTGGCAGCATGTGTTGGATCTGTTCAGCTTTTACGACATTTCACCCGCTGTTGTGCACCGTGTGCGCACCTTTGAGTTGCAGCGCAGCCTCGTCGCCAATGGCTTTGGCGTGGCGCTGATTTATACCCGGCCATTTGGTGACCATAGCTACGATGGCCAAGCGCTGGTGTGTCGGCCGACTCAGGAGAAACTGCCAACCCATAGCATCGTACTGGCGCATGATCAGCGCTACCCGCTGACGCCTTCGGCCGAGGCGTTCAAGGAGCTGGCGGTGGCATGGTTCGCCGAGCGACCGTCGTTTGCATCCGAAGCCGTTAGCAAGCACGGTAATTGACCGAAAGCGGCCATGAGGCCAGCCTCATGACGTTCGACAGGTAAGCCTACGAGCCTTGTGGCGTCGAGACTGCGACAGCGTCCGATCTTCAGCGCTGTGAGTCAAAAGCGTGGTCAACTCGGGATCCATAGGAAACCCATCCTCCAACCATTTGAGCGCTAACCCGGCCCAATAGTCGGAATGTGACATCAGCGCTGTAACGACCAGCGGGTGCAATGTTATGTCGGCAGGCAGTATGTATTTTTCTCCGAGGGCTTTTAACGCGCGGGGCAATTGTTGCGCTGCTTGTTCTAATGGTTTTTCCAGCAGAGGCAGTAACCATACGTAGGTGAATGCCTCTTTCATCCTCTCTCCAAGAATACTGATGGCTGTGCTTTGTATGACATAGGTTGCGTTGACCGACTTCTGCCTGCCGTCACCTGCGCTATCCGGTTACGTGGAATTGCGTGCTACTTAACCAACGCACGTACTCGTTGAGCCATCTCATTGGCATGATCAGGTACAGATATTGAAATGCCCAGATAGTGCTCAAGATGCAGGGTAAGCGCCTGCTCGCCTACCATCAGATCCCAGTAGCGCTGATCCAGGCCGTCGAATTTTTCCTTCCAGTAACCGCCCAGCCCTTGCTCAAGCTGCTGAGCCACGTTCTCGAAAAATTCCCAATCTGCGTGCTCTGATATTTCTATGATCGCCATGCGCCACCTCACCAAGCGAATGCAGATTTTCGTGGTTCTTGCGATCGGCAGCAATAGGGCGTAAGCGGACGGTCTCGAAAGGCCGCAATGGATCGAAGTCCGCCAGGTGGTGTACCTCTCCCCCTTTGGGCTGTTTTGCAGCCCTTCGCGGTTGACCCGCTCCCGCAGGTACTGCGCCAACTCCAGAAATTGCGTAGCCCAAGGAGAGCCGGCTTGGCTTGTCGAGGCGCGAGACAGCTTGCCCCCCGAGTAAACCTTCGGTGCTGTTCAAGGAACTGGATAGAAGCCTCTGCATTCACGTCCTAATGGGCCGTCTGCAAAGGTGTTGCCGCTGCAACAGTCCAAGCCGTCGCGCCCCACGTAGGTACCCGCCCTACACGCTGCAGGCAGCAGCTTCCTCCAGGTTTTAGTCCCTGCGTCGTTTCTGCCCGTGCCATTCAGCTCGTAGGTGCAGTCATGCTTGCGCTTCTCTGCATTCGGCACCTGTTGGTTATAGGCTGCTTCCCCGAGCTGGAGACATTTCTTGAACTTCGGGAGATCCAGTTCGCGTGCAGCCTTTGCCTCTGCAATGATTGCGCTGCATTTGGGGTCGCCAGGTGTAGCGAGGCAGTTGATTCGCCCACTCAATGCCTTGGCTCTCTCCCTCAAACTTACGCACTCCTTTGCCAACAGCGGCTGCGCCGGTGTGCTGGCACACGCTTGCTGATAGAACGCCGGGGTGAAGTCGAACGTATCAGGGTGCGGGCCACTCCCCCGGTACATGACGTTCAAGCACTGCTTTTCGCCGGACTCGAAGCAGATGCGACACGCTTCTCCCTTCACACACTTGCTGTACTTCGTCCCTTCCTTGTGAGCGAACGCTGTTCCATTCATGGCGTTGGAGAAGACGACATGTGCGTCGCAGTTGGCGGGACAAGAAACCCCATCGTCGTAGATCGTGATTTTCTTGACCTCTGCCTGGCTGGCCGGTACCGCCGCTGTGAGGAACAGCATTGAGAACAGGAGTCGGATAAGCATGTGACCCTCCGTGGAACGTGCATGAACCGCTGCTCTTTCGACCTTACCCTCCTCGATAGGCAGGAAGGCATTCAAAGAGCCTAGCAGCCATACTGGCACAGTGCCCTGTGCTTCACCCCGTCACCACCTCATACCTCACCCGATGCGCCTCGGTCGGCAACGGCACCTCCCACTTGAACATCATCCGCCGTATATCGTCATTGCGCAGCGATGTATCCCGGCGCTGGTTACGCCGCATGATCTCCTCCTCCGGCCGCTCCAGGTAGACGATCTCCACCTGCGCCCCGTAGCCGTACAGCAAGTCCAGCGTCCGGCTGCGCATCTGCGCCGACAAGTGCGTCGAGTTCCACACGAAGGGCCTGCGCTCGCGCAACAGCGCCTTGGCCCGGTCGATGGCGTAGTGCGCGGCGGCGCCTTCGTTCTGGCCATGGCGCAGGCCCAGGGCCTGGCGCGCGTCGTCGAACGACACCACCGGCAGGTCCGGGTGGTGTCGGGCAGTCCAGGTGTCCTTGCCGCTGGCCGGCAGGCCGGAGAGCATCACCACCGGGGAGCCCTGGGGTTCGTGCAGCGCATAGTCCGGGTGCACGCGGGCGCCACGCAGGTACTGAATACGCGTGTAGTCGTCGGCAAACGGCCTTGGGCCGTACAAACACCCCTCCTCTGCGGCCAGTTCGCGCCACAGCTCGATGGCGGTCAGCACATCGGCCTTGCCGGCATAGTGGCGGCCCTGCATGTCGGCCTCAGCCACTGCGCAGAGCATCCACACCGGCAGTTCCCAGGACAGCTTGTGCAGCAGAAACTCCGCGCTGCGTCCGCTGCGGTCGCCCTGCAAGGCGAAGAACGGCAATTGATGCACAGTGATGATCCGGCAGATCTGTTCGCGCAGCGCGAACGGCACGCCAGCGCGCCACAGCAGCAGGCGTGCATCCACCGCGCCCCGGCGCGAGTGGCCGGGTTGGCCGATACGCCCGGTCTGTGGGTCGATCATCGTGGTGTCGGGCTTGGCGATGTCATGCAGCAAGGCGGCGAAGAACAGCACGAAGCGCTGCTCGGCGCTGGCGTCGCGGTAAGCGCTCTGCGCCAGCAACGCTTCGACCACCAGCCGGGTATGGACCCACACATCGCCCTCGGCATGATAGGTCGGATCCTGCGGGGTGTCGGCCAGGCGTGCCAGGGCCGGGATGGCCGCCAGGCAGGCGGCGCAGTCCATGTCGTGCCCGGGGTCGGGCACCAGTTGTTGCAGTCGAATATCCATTTCAGAAAGCTCCACAGTCGCCGCGGCGTTCGCCGTGCCAGTCCAGGGACAGGCGCGGTGCGTAGAGATCGACGCCTGCGGCCAGTTGATTGGGTATGAACGGTTGGTTGGCATGGTGCTGGTCAGCGTCGAGGATGGCCTGGACAAAGTCCTGGCGCACCCACTTGAGCCGGCCCAGGGTCTGGCGCTCGTCTTCGAGCTTCAGGTACAGCCCCTCCATGCGGCTCGAGCGGTCGCATTGGCGCCAGGCGCGGGCCAGGTCGAGGCCTTCGCGGCGTACCACCTGCTCGAACACTTCGCGCCAACGCGCAGTCTTGGCCAGCGAGTCGCCGAGCAATGCCATCAGCTCGGCGTAGCGGCGCGGTGCCGGGCCTTCGTACAGCACCGGTACCGACAGCACCGGGCCGTCCGCGAGCAGATGTCGGCGCGCCGCGGTGGACAGGAACTGGCCTGTGGCGCGGTCCCACACGTCGAACTCGCAGAAGAAATGCGGCAGGTGGTCGTAGAACACCGAGTGCTTCTTGTGCAGCCACTCGCCATACAGCACGAAGCGGTCTTCAAGACGCTCCAGCAACCAGTGCTCGTGGGCCACGGCCCATTGCTTGAACAGGTTGAACTGGCGCTCGCGACCACCGCCGCTGAGGTAATGGCCACGCGATTGCAGGCGTAGCTCGCCGCCGTTGGTAAAGCTGATGCCGGCGTTGGCGCCGTCGAGTTTCTCTTCCACCACCAGCCATTGGCCAACCAACGAGCCATAGGCCACCTGGCCGGCATCGCTGTCGCCGTCCTGCAGACGCGAGCCTTGCAGATGCGCTGTGCGGGGGTATTTGAGCAGTTCGAGGGAATGTGCGTCGGCACGAAAATCCATGTTCATGGGTTTCTCCTTGGAAATAGGGAAAAACCGACGACAGGATCAGGCAGGTACGAGGATGAAGCGCCGCCGCGCGCAAGCACGGGCAGCCATCAGGCACGATGGACCGTCGTCGGTATCAGGCGTGTTTGATGGCGCAGGGCACTGGCTTCACCACTTTGGGGAAAGGTTGCGGGGATTCGAGGGCGCACATTCAACAGCAGGTATTAGTCGCGGGTCAAGCCCTCAATAGCAGCAATGTGATAGCATCTGCGCGCCCCTGGAGGGGCAATTTTTTGATATCCCGCAAGGAATACGCTTCGTGAAAGACTTCGTCATCAGCGTCAACAACATCGTTCTCTACATCTCCCTGGCCGTTATCTGGCTGTTCGCGCTCATCACCCTGTTCACCGGCGGATTCCTGCCAGCCCTGGGTGTCTTCGTGGCCGGCAGCCTCGGATGGTGCATAGTCTCCGGCTTCTGGTTCGTCCAGTCCGCCACTTACGAAGAGCTGCGCAAGCTCAACGCCAGCAAGGACTGAAGCATCCGGGCGGCTAGGCACCTCGCCTCGCAGCGCATGGCCGCCCTCCTCCAAGCCTGGAACCGTTATCGGCCGATCAGTACCGCCTCAGCCTTTATTGCGCAGTGCCTCGACCAGTTGCGCCTTGGTCATGCTCGAACGCCCCTTGATATCTTTGCTTCGCGCCTCTTTCATGAGGCTTTCCTTGGTTTGCGTACCCAGTGACGCACCTGACTCACGCGCATGGCCCTGACGCGTTTGCGCCGCCCGCTTGGCCGAATCGGCGCGTGCTGTCTTCTTTTCGCTCGGCGATGTCTTGCTGCCCGACCCACCGGCCTTGTCACCGCCGCCGGACTGCTTGTTGACGGTAGCCCAGGCGCGAGCCTCGGCCTCGTCCTTGGACAGGCCCTTGTGCTCGTAGCTTTGCTCGATGTGTTCGGCCTTGCGCTTCTGTTTCTCGGTGTACTTGCCTTTGTCTCCACGGGGCATGTCGTTCACTCCTGAGTGAGTTTGGCTGAACGGTTGAAATGATTGCCACGCCCGAAGTGCGATCGACAGGACGAATGGTCGGCCACCGCAGGTTCTATTCAACGTGATAGTCCGCACCTGCCACCGCCTTCACGAACGCACGATCGGCAAGCCGGCGCAGGTCGCGCCACTCGGTCCAGTCGATCAACCGCTGCCGATCCATCTCATCGGCCTGGCGCAACAGTTCGTCGTGGTAGGTGCTTGGACAATGCCGACGCAGGGCGTGGTTGTCGTAGGTGTCGAACCAGCGGTTGATTGCTGCCAGCCGGCATTGCGCCGGGGTCATGGGGTCGCTGAAGGCATTCATCGCGGGCCGCCCTGCTTTCTTTAACGGAAGATGGCTGCGCGCCGTACGAGGTTCCGTCCAGCCGCCTGGATGGTCACCACAACGCAATGCCACTGGTGATCTGCGCCTGAACTTTACCGCGCTCCCTGGCTTCCCCTGCATAGACCCGTCACCACAGTGCGCAGGAGATCCAACCCATGAGAGCTTTGATCTGTCGCGGTACCCGCGATGTCCGTATCGATAGGCTTCCGGATCCGGTCGACCTGGATAAGGACGGCCGTGTTTTTCGCGCTACAGCCACACGGAGCGTGCTGCCATGATCGATCCCGCCACCGGCATGAAGCCGGGAGAACGCTATGCCGTGGACAACCTCGAGCGGGTGCATCCGTTCACCGGCTTCTTCCTCGACGGCAAGTACTACCTGGGGCCGGAACTGCTGACCGCCGTGGGGTGGCTGGAGGGGCGGCGATTCATCTATGACAACCTCGATGCCACGGGCGAGCCGGTGTTCGCGAACCGCATCGCCGGCGAGATCAAGGACCTGGTATTGACCCTGGCGGACGGCACTCCCCTGGCAGTGTCGCGCCTCAAGCATTGGCCCCCTGACGAGGGGGCCGGTGAAGTCGAACAGCCCGGACAGCGGCCATCGACACCTGAAGCCCCAGCCTTCGCAGCGGTGCAGGGGCGGCGTCTGCTGGCGGGTGTCGAGCGCTTGCAACGCCACCCCGCAGCCATCCTGGCAACCGCCTTGGCCCTGGGATTCGTGGCGGGCTGGGTGCTGGCGGCACTTGAGCGCAAGCGCCAGTAGGCGGACCAGGCACGCGTGCGCCCTACCCTGGTCTGCGTCTGTCACTCACGGCCATGTGAGGCTTGAAGATCAGCGTAAAACTGCCGGTCAGGCGCGCACGCAATTCTTTGGGCATGGTGTATCCGAAGTGGACAAGCCATGCGCCGTCACCCAACAGGAAGGTATCGCCCCGATAGCGCTTGACCTCGGTTTCGCTGATGCCGATTTCCATTGCCACTTCCAGATCGGTCGGGGTGGTCACCATTTTACAATGGCCTCGGGCAAAATTTTTATTGGAAGGTAAACAGCGCGTGTTCGACTTGAATAAGGGCGCTTTCCCCCCCGGGCGTTCAGGCCAAGTCGCAAGTGTCGGACGAATGGCAGCTGCTGTAACGCGGTGGAGCGCTGGCAGGGTCAAGACGTTCCATAAACCCAGCCGTGAAAATCCGATCGACCTCTTGCCGCACCTCGACGTCCCATGAAAGGACGCTGCACATCCCCGAGGGCAACCAGGAGGCGAGCCACTCATGAATGACCGCATCATTGAACTGTTCACCGATACCACGCTATTCGGTATCTCCATCCTCAACCTGCTGCTGGCGTTGGGTGTCGCCGCCCTGACCTTTGTCGCGGCGCGGGCGGCGATCAGCTTCGTGCAGCGGCGGGTGCGCCGCTGGTCCGAACACGACGGCGCGTTCAGCCAGGTGCTGGCCAAGGTGCTCGGCGGCACCAGCAATGCCCTGCTGCTGCTCGCCTCCCTGCTGGTGGGCCTGGGTATGCTCGACCTGCCTGAGCGCTGGCTGGCCCGGGTGGGCAGCCTGTGGTTCGTGGTGGCGGCGCTGCAGATCGGTCTATGGGCCAACCGCGCCATCGCCCTGGGCCTGCGCCGCTATTTCGCCCGGCACGGCAACGAGGGGCTGAACCAAGGCAGCGCGCTGGCCACCCTTTCGGCCTGGGGCGCCCGGGTACTGCTGTGGTCGGTGGTGGTGCTGGCCATGCTGTCCAACCTGGGGGTGAACATCACTGCCTTCGTCGCCAGCCTTGGCGTGGGTGGCATCGCCGTGGCGCTGGCGGTGCAGAACATCCTCGGCGACCTGTTCGCCTCGCTGTCGATCGCCGTGGACAAGCCCTTCGAGGTGGGCGACTTCATCGTCGTCGGCCCCCTGGCCGGCACGGTAGAGCATGTCGGGCTGAAGACCACGCGGATCCGCAGCCTGGGCGGCGAGCAGATTGTCATGGCCAATGCCAGCATGATCAGCAGCACCATCCAGAACTACAAGCGCTTGCAGGAGCGACGCATCGTCTTCGAGTTCGGCTTGTCCTATGACACCCCCACCGATGCCGTGAAGAAGGCACCCGGCATCATCGAGGAAGCGATCAAGGCACAGGGCCAGGCGCGCTTCGACCGCGCGCACCTGCGGGGCTTCGGCAAGGAGGCGCTGGAATTCGAGTGCGTGTATATCGTCAAGGACCCCGGCTACAACCTGTACATGGATATCCAGCAGGCCATCAATTTCCACCTGCTGGAGCGTTTCTCCAGGATCGGCGCCAAGTTTGCCGTGCCGGTGCGGGCGATCAAGGTTACCGCGTTACCCCAGGAAGACATGCTGCGCTTCAGAGAGGCCTGAATACCGTGGGCTGGAGATCAGCGCCATAGCGTCATCAGGGCGCCTTGTGCGCCGGCCACCGGATCTTGCGCTGGCCTGGACACGGCGGCAATGCGCGCCAGCGCCTGGTCGTATGCGCCGTCCTCGGGCCGTTGGATGGCGTACTTCTCCTGCCCCTGCGGATAAGCCCCCACCACCAGGAAGTCCTCGCTGTGCTCGACACAGCAATGGCCGGTGCCGGCCGGCAGCACCAGGACATTGCCTGCTTTCACGGTCAACGTCTGGCCGCCCGCGCCGCCCAGTGTTACCCGCGCCTGCCCGCAGGCCACCCCCAGCACCTCATGGGCATTGGGGTGGAAATGCTGGTAGTCGAAGATGCCGTCGCGCCACAGCGGCGTCCATTGGTGGGCGGCGAACAATGCCTCGAAGGCGCCCGCGTTGTCCTCGGCCGGTGCAAGGCGCAGGCGGTAGAGCAACACGGCGAAGCGGCTGTTCGGCGTCGCGCCGTCATCGGCGAAATGCAGCGTCTTCTGCGGCTGGGTGGTGCTGTCGAGGGCAAGCATGAGGGCCTCGCGATGAGGTTGGGCGATACCCTTGAGAATCCGCTGCCAGCGTCGAGGTTCCTGCCGGGCGACCAGGTGCATCCAGTGAAACTTTCCCCTTCGCGGCCCAGTCCAGACCCTATCCATCACTGACAGGGACACGACGATGACAACGACGGTAGGTGACTTCCTGGTCGAGCGTTTGTACCAGTGGGGCGTGCGGCGTATCTACGGTTATCCGGGCGACGGCATCAACGGTGTGTTCGGCGCGTTGAACCGGGCCAACGGCAAGATCGCGTTCATTCAGGCCCGCCATGAGGAAATGGCCGCGTTCATGGCCAGCGCCCACGCCAAGTTCACCGGTGAGCTGGGCGTATGCATCGCCACCTCGGGCCCCGGCGCCTCGCACCTGCTCACCGGGCTGTACGATGCACGCATGGACCACCAGCCGGTGCTGGCCATTGTCGGCCAGCAGGCACGGGCGGCGCTGGGCGGGCACTATCAGCAGGAGCTGGACTTGCTGTCGATGTTCAAGGATGTGGCCGGTGCGTTCGTGCAGCAGGCGTCCACCCCTGCCCAAGTACGCCACCTGCTCGACCGCGCGGTGCGCACGGCCGTGGGCGAGCGCCGGGTAACCGCGATCATCCTGCCCAATGACCTGCAGGACCTGCCCTATGAAGCGCCCGCCAGGGCCCATGGCACCGTGCACTCCGGCGTCGGCTACAGCAAGCCGAGGGTGCTGCCCTACACGGCTGACCTGCAGCAGGCCGCCGACGTGCTCAATGCCGGGCGCAAGGTGGCCATCCTGGTCGGTGCCGGCGCCCTGCAGGCGAGCGAACAGGTGGAGGCGGTGGCCGAAAAGCTTGGGGCGGGCGTGGCCAAGGCGCTGCTGGGCAAGGCCGTGCTGCCGGACACGCTGCCCTGGGTCACCGGTTCCATCGGCCTGCTTGGCACCGAGCCCAGCTACAAGCTGATGACTGAATGCGACACCTTGCTGATGATCGGATCCGGCTTTCCCTATTCCGAATTCCTGCCCAAGGAAGGCCAGGCCCGCGGCGTGCAGATCGACCTGCAGCCCGACATGCTCGGCCTGCGCTACCCGATGGAGGTCAACCTGGTCGGTGACGCCGGCGAAACCCTGCAGGCGCTGCTGCCATTGCTCGAACACAAGCCCGACAGGCGCTGGCGCAAGAAGCTCGAAGGCTGGCGCGCGCGCTGGGACAAGACCCTGGAAAAACGCGCCCTGGCCAAGGCCGACCCGATCAACCCGCAGCGGGTGGTGCACGAACTTTCCCCGCGCCTGCCGGATGCGGCCATCGTCACCAGCGACTCCGGTTCCTGCGCCAACTGGTTCGCGCGTGACCTGATGATCCGCCAAGGCATGCAGTGTTCGTTGTCCGGCGGCCTGGCATGCATGGGCGCCGCCGTACCCTATGCGATCGCCGCCAAGTTCGCCTACCCGCAACGCCCGGTGATTGCCCTGGTAGGCGACGGTGCCATGCAGATGAACAACCTGGCCGAGCTGATTACCGTGGCCAAGTACTGGCAGCAATGGGAAAACCCCATGTGGATCTGCGCGGTGTTCAACAACGAGGACCTCAACCAGGTCACCTGGGAGCAACGTGTCATGGAAGGCGACCCGAAGTTCGAGGCCTCCCAGTCCATACCCGACGTGCCCTACCACCTGTTTGCCATTTCCATCGGCCTGCAGGGCATCTTCGTCGAGCGCGAGGACGAAGTCGCCAGTGCCTGGGAACGGGCCTTGGCCGCCGACCGCCCGGTGCTGATCGAGTTCAAGACCGATCCCAACGTGCCGCCGCTCCCCCCGCACATCAAGCTGGAGCAGGCAAAGAAATTCGCCAGCACCCTGCTCAAGGGCGACCCTGACGAGGTTGGGGTGATCGTGCAGACGGCCAAGCAGGTGCTGGGCGCGGTGCTGCCTGGCAAGAGGTGATGCCAGCCTTCCGGGAATCCGCTGGAACTTCACGCCAGGCCCGAGGCCTGCCCTTTCAGACCTATCAAAAAAGGAGACACGACGATATCCCCGCCTTCAACGAGCAGTTGATCGCAGCGCTGGGCCGCTGACATTGGCGCATGGCCCCCTCGTCCCACGCCTGCATCGAGCCGGGGCCATGCTTTGGGTTGTTCACGCCAGCTGGATATACACCGAATAACTACCCAGCAGCACCCAGAACACCAGGAAGATCCACGGGGTACGCAGTGAAAAGAGCAATGACTTGCGATGCCCCGCACGTGAGGTTTCGGCCTCGCAGAACAGGGGGGACTCGTCGTAGGCCAGCCCCATCAAGGGCTCGCTGCGCAGCAAGTGGCTCTGCTTGAGTTGCCAGTGATCGATGATGTTGTACGCCGCCCGAATGCCTGGCCAGGCATTGAGCGAACTCAATACCCCGAGCAAGGCAAGGAACGCAGGCACGATCAGGGTGAACATCTCGCCCCACCCCTGATTGAGGTTGCCCATGGATGAGACGAACGCGATGACCAGAAACGACTGGGCTGCCAGATAGGCGTCCGTGCGATTGGCCAGGATGCTGGTTTCGTACTGGATCTCACGCCGGTAGAAGTCCAGGCGCTCCTTGGGCGAGCCGAACATCCTGGCGTTATGTTCGGTGATTTCGTGTTCGGGGGTCGATGGGGTGATGATTCTAGGCACTCGGTTCTCCTGCGGTCAGGCTCCGGGCAAGAAGAATCGAGGAGCTCGCTGTGGTAGAACCGCTCATGCAGGGCAAAATTCAATTCTGTTTGGCGTTGACCAAATCGGCACCGCCGCCCTGCTTTCAGAGATCCAGGGCGCCCCTGAGCAAGGCGTTGAGCATCCCCGCCACATCATCCCCCTGCTCGTCCAGCACACGCAGCGGAATGCCCTGCAACACCGCTTGCGAACCCGCCACCCCGGTCAGGGCCATCGGGCAGGCAATCTCCATCTGCAATGCGCGCAGCCGCCTGGCCAGGCCGGCGTTCACCGGCCCTTGCACCGCGATCACCAGCGCTGCCGGCAGGGTTGCCGCGCACACCAGCGGAAGTTCCTCCAACGGCTGTCCGCAGCCGAGCACGTCGACGCGCTGTTGCTCGGCGCTCAGCAGCAAGCCGGTACACAGCAACGGCAGTTCGGCATGCCCCTCGGTACCGGCCAGCAGCACCCTTGGCGCATCGGCCTGGTTCATCTGCAGGCGCAGCAGCAGGCGGGCGCGCAGGAAGGTGTCGAGGAACAACCATTGGCTGCGTTCCCCGAAGGCCCTGCCTGCCGCCATTTCCTGCCACACCGGCAGCAGCACCTCACGCAGCACGGTAGCCTTGGGCAGGAGCGTGAACAGCTGGCCATGGACACCTTCCAGCGCCCGTGCATCGAATGCCATCGCCGCCCGTTTCACAGTGGCGCGCCAGTCGTGGAAGGCCGAGTCCTGCTGCACGGGCGCCTGGCGCTGGGCGGCGAGCATTTCGCCGACCTTGCTGATCGGCAGGCCGTTGGCAGTCCAGTGCAGGATGTCGCGGATGCGCTGCACGTCGCCGGGCGTGTACAGGCGATGGCCACCGTCGGTGCGCTGCGGGCGGATCAGCCCGTGGCGGCGCTCCCAGGCGCGCAAGGTCACCGGATTGATGCCGGTCAGGCTGACCACGTCGCGCATGGGCAATAAATCGGGTGAGATGGCTTCGGTCATCAGGAGGGATCGTCGGAAAGATGGCACATTCTAAACCCATACGCTCTTTCTGCGGCGAGCTCAGGTAGGCCATTATGTAGCGAATCGCGCCGGCGCTTTGTACCGTTGCGCCCGCCATACCGCTTAGGCTTTCCATGGGTGTCCCCAATGATCAACGCAAAACTCCTGCAACTGATGGTCGAGCACTCCAACGATGGCATCGTCGTCGCCGAGCAGGAGGGCCCAGAAAGCATCCTGATCTACGCCAATCCTGCCTTCGAGCGCCTCACCGGCTACTGCGCGGACGATATTCTCTACCAGGACTGCCGCTTTCTTCAGGGCCAGGATCGGCAACAGTCGGGCATCGCCGCGATCCGCGAGGCGATCCGCAAGGGCCAGCCCTGCCGCCAGGTGCTGCGCAACTATCGCCAGGACGGCAGCCTGTTCTGGAACGAATTGTCCATCACCCCGGTGCGTAACGAGGCGGACCAGCTGACTTACTACATCGGCATTCAACACGATGTCTCGGCGCAGATCGCCGCCGAGGAGCGGGTGCGCGAGCTGGAAGCCGAGGTCGCCGACCTGCGTCGCCAACTGGCGGCGGCCGGTCTCTGAGCAAAATATCTGTACAAGAACGTTGACTTGTACAGATTTAAACGTAGGCTTCGTTTATACCTGTACAAAAATACCGGGTTGTACAGGATTGCCCGGAGCCGAGCATGTCAACGTACCTGCAGAATTTCGCCGAGCGCTTCGCCCAGCTCGATGGAGAGCACCTCGAAGCGCTGGAAAACCTGTACAGCGAGAACGTCACTTTCCGCGACCCGCTGCATCAGATTGATGGGCTAAGCGACCTGCGGGCCTATTTCGCCCAGCTGTACGCCAACGCCCATGACATCCGTTATGTCTTCTCTGGTGTCGACGAGGTGAAGACCGGGCAAGGGTACCTGCGTTGGACCCTGCAGTTTCGTCATCCCCGGCTGGCCGGCGGTCGCCCGGTTTCCCTGCAAGGCTGCAGCTACCTGCAATGGCATGATCGGGTGCATTTCCACCAGGATTTCTTCGACGCAGGCGCCCTGCTCTACGAGCATATTCCGCTGATGGGCGGGGCGATTCGCTGGCTCAAGGGGCGGTTGGCATGAGCCGCTGCTGGTTGACCGGTGCCAGCAGCGGCATCGGTGCGGCGCTCGCGCAGTGCCTGCTGGAGCAAGGCCATCAGGTAGCCCTGGGCGGTCGCCGGATCGAGCAACTGGTGCCTTTTGCCGAGCGCTTTCCCGGGCAGGTGCTGCTGGCCAACGGTGATCTGGACGATCCGGAGCAGGTCACGCAGATAGCAGCCCGCATTCGCCAGGCCTGGGGCGCACTGGACCTGGCAATTTTCAACGCCGGGACCTGCGAATACCTGGAGCCCGGCCGGTTCGATCCGGCGCTGGTCGAGCGCGTGATGCGCACCAACCTGCTGAGCCTCAGCCATTGCCTGGCGGCCGCCCTGCCCCTGCTGCGGGCCGGCGCACGTCCTCACCTGGTGGTGATGGGCAGCTCGGTAACCTGGCTGGCCTTGCCCCGGGCCGGTGCCTATGGCGCGTCCAAGGCCGCCGTGCGCTACCTGGTGGAGTCGCAGCGCATCGATCTGACGCAAGCCGGCATCGACGTCACGCTGGTCAACCCGGGCTTCGTCGACACGCCACTGACCCGGCGCAACGATTTCCCGATGCCGCAGCTGTGGTCGGCCCAGCGCGCCGCCCAGCACATCGCCAGACGGCTGCCGCGTCGCCCCCTGGAAATAAACTTTCCGCGCCTGTTCACCTGGGGATTGCGCCTGCTCGGAGTGCTGCCGGCGCGGGCGCGCCTGGCATTGGGCCGGCGCCTGGCACGTCAAGAAACGGACTGAGCAACCATGCGTATAGCCATCATTGGCAGCGGCATCGCGGGCCTGACCTGCGCCTACCTGCTGTCGCGCAAACACGAAGTAACGGTATTCGAAGCCGCCGGCTGGGTCGGTGGCCACACCCACACTGTCGACGTGCTGTGGCGGGGTGAGCGCCATGCCATCGACACGGGGTTCATCGTCTTCAACGACTGGACCTATCCCCATTTCATCCGTTTGCTTGAACAGCTCGGAGTCGCTTCGCAGCCGACGCAGATGAGTTTCTCCGTGCATGATCCACTCTGCGGTCTGGAATACAACGGGCACGACCTGAACACGTTGTTTGCCCAGCGCCGCAACCTGCTGTCGCCGGGCTTCTGGGGCATGCTGCGCGATATCCTGCGCTTCAACCGGCAGGCTCTCGCCGACCTCGAGCACCAGCGTATCGACGCCACCACCACCTTGGGCGCTTATCTTCATGAACGCGGTTACGGCCCGCGTTTCATTGAGCATTACATCGTGCCCATGGGCTCGGCCATCTGGTCCATGTCCCGTGCCGATATGCTCGGCTTCCCGCTGGCGTTCTTCGTGCGCTTCTGTCGCAACCACGGTTTGCTGTCGGTGAACCAGCGCCCGCAGTGGCGTGTCGTCGCGGGCGGTTCGCGCAGTTATGTCGCCCCGCTGTGCCGACCCTTCGCCGAACGCATCCGCCTTGACTGCAAGGTGCACCGGGTCGGCCGCGACGAAGGCGGTGTCACCCTGGTCAGCGACGCCGGCACCGAGCGCTTCGACAACGTGGTATTCGCCTGCCACAGCGACCAGGCCCTGGCGCTGCTGGAGGCGCCGAGCGTGCACGAGCGTGCCGTGCTGGGTGCCATCGGCTATGCCGACAACGACGTGGTGCTGCACACCGACACCCGCCTGCTGCCGCGCCGCCGCAACGCCTGGGCCAGCTGGAACTACCGCCTGGGCGGCCCCGAGCAGGCGCCGGCCGCGGTGACTTACAACATGAACATCCTGCAGGGCATCCAGGCACCGACGACCTTCTGCGTCAGCCTGAATCAGACCGCGCTGATCGACCCCGCGCAGATCCTCGCCCGCTTCAGCTATGCCCACCCGCAGTACAGCCTGGCGGCATCTGCCGCTCAGGCCCGGCAAACACAACTGCAAGGCCAACAGCACAGCTATTTCTGCGGCGCCTACTGGGGCAACGGCTTCCACGAGGACGGCGTGGTCAGTGCGTTGCAGGTGGCCAGGCACTTCGGAGAGCAGCTGTGAACAGTGGCCTGTACCTGGGCTGGCTCAGTCATCGGCGCCTGAGTCCGCGGCCCCATGCCTTTCGTTACCGGATCGGCCTGTTCTACCTGGACCTGGACGAACAAGCCTGGCTGATGGCCCTGTCGCGCTGGCTGGGGCGTTGGCGCCTGGCCCCGCTGTGCTGGCGGGAAACCGACTACCTGCCGAGCCTCACCCGCCAAGGTCAGCCCCTGGCCCAGGCCGCACGACTGCTGGTGAGCCAAGCCACGGGGCAAATGCCCGACGGGCCAGTGTGCCTGCTGACCCAGCTGCGTTGCTGGGGGCTGTCGTTCAATCCGGTGAGCTTCTATTTCTGCCATGACCGCGACGGGCACCTGGCGGCGATCCTGCTGGAGGTGCGCAACACCCCTTGGCGTCAGCGTTTCCACTATGTGCTGCCGGTGCAAGGCGACCCGGCGAAAACCTTCGCCATGGCCAAGCGCTTTCATGTGTCGCCGTTCATGCCCTTGGACATGGACTATCGGGTGCGCTTTCACCTGGACCAGGCACAGATGCGCATCCACATGGAGAACTGGCAAGGCAGCCAGAAAGTGTTCGAGGCCGACCTGGCCCTGAAGCGCCGCCCGCTGGACCGCAAGGCTGTGCGCGACTACATCCTGGCCTTCCCCTGGATCAGCCTGCGCACCGTCTCGGCCATCTACTGGCAAGCCCTGCGCCTGTTCATCAAGCGCACGCCCATCCACGACCACACCGCCAGCCGGGGCAACCTGGCACTCGGCCACTCCTGCGAGGACCCCGATCATGTCCAATCCGACCCTGAGCGTTAGCAAGTCCGCGGGCCTGGCGCCACTGCTCGGCGGCTTGGCGCGCAAGGCCGTGCTCGCCCAGCTGGGCAAGCTGCGTCATGGCCATCTGCGCCTACTCTGCCATGGTCGCCAGTGGACGTTCGGCGACCCCGGCAGCGCGCTGCAGGCCGAGGTGGAGATACTCGACGACACCGCCTGGAGCCTGATCGCCGGCAATGGCTCGATCGGCGCGGCCGAAGCCTATATCCATGGTTACTGGCGCAGCCCGGACCTCGCGTTGGTCACCCGCCTGTTCGTGGCCAACCTCGATGTGCTCGACGCCCTCGAGGGCGGCCTGGCACGCCTCGGCCGCCCTGCCCTGCGGCTGCTGCACCGGCTCAACCGCAACAACCGCCAAGGCGCCCGTCGCAACATCCTGGCCCATTACGACCTGGGCAATACCCTGTTCGAGCAACTGCTGGACCCGACCATGATGTATTCGGCCGCGCAGTTCGAGCACCCCGAACAGTCCCTGGAGCAGGCTCAGCGGCGCAAGCTGGAGCGCATCTGCCAGAAGCTCGAGCTGAGCCCGCAGGATCACCTGCTGGAAATCGGCTGCGGCTGGGGCAGCCTGGCGATCCACGCCGCCACCCGCCACGGCTGCCGGGTGACCACCACGACCCTGTCGCACGCGCAGTACACCTATACCCTGCAACGGGTGAAGGACCTTGGGCTGGAGCAGCGGGTGACCGTGTTGTGCGACGACTACCGCGACTTGACGGGGACTTTCGACAAACTGGTCTCCATCGAGATGATCGAAGCGGTAGGCCACCGCTACTTGCCGGTGTACTTCCGTCAGTGCGCGTCACTGCTCAAGCCCGACGGGCTGATGTTGCTGCAGGCCATCACCATCCGTGACCAGCGCTACGCCCAGGCGCGGCGCTCGGTGGATTTCATCCAGCGCTACATCTTCCCCGGCGGCGCCCTGCCCTCGCTGAGCGTGCTGCTGGACACCGCCAGCCGTCGCACCGCGCTCAACCTCGTGCACCTGGAGGATTTCGGCGTCGACTACGCACTCACCCTGGGGCATTGGCGCGACAACCTGCGCCAGGCGCGCGGCACATTGGCGGCACTGGGCTACGACGAGACCTTTCAGCGCCTGTGGGAGTTCTACCTGTGCTACTGCCAAGGCGGCTTCGAGGAACGGGCCATCGGCGTGGCCCAGCTGCTGTGGGCGGCGCCCCTGGCGCGGCGGGCGCCGTTGCCCGGGCAATGACGATGCCCCGCGCCTGGCTGATCGCCAATGCCCTATGGCTGCAGGTGGGCTGGTGGGCCTGCGTGCTGGGCGCCAAGGTTCCCTGGCTATTGCTCCTGGTGCCGCTGGGGCTGGCCGTGCACCTTAAACTGTGCCCGGCCCGCAGCACCGAAGTCGGCGCACTGTTACGCGTGACCTTGGCCGGTTGCATGCTGGACGGTCTGCTGGGGGCAATTGGGATTTTTCGTTTCGAGGCATGGCCACTGCCATTGTGGCTGGCGCTGCTGTGGCTGGTGCTGGCCAGCGGCTTGCGCCACAGCCTGGCCTGGGCGGGTTGGCCGTTTTGGCGCGGTGCGTCAGTCGGCGCGCTGGGTGGCCCGTTGGCGTACCTGAGCGGTGCCGGGCTGGCCGATATCGCCTTGCCCCTGGGGCCCGTGGTCACGGGCTTGCTGCTGGTGCCGGTCTGGGCCCTGGCCCTGCCCTTGCTGGTGCGACTCGCCGCGCGGCGCTGAGCGGCGGCAGCGTTCAGAACAGTAGCGCACCTGCGCCCAGCACCGCGCCCAGCGCTTGCGCCAGGTGAAAGGCCGGCCGCATGCCGCGCATACCTTGCTTGGAAGATGCTGCTTCTTCTTCATAGGTCCTGGCCGGCATCGAGCCGCGCCAGCAGCGCCTGGCCGCGTTGCCACACGCCCTCGCGACGGGCAGGCGCCATGCCGTCCAGGCTGCGATACACCAAGGCCAGACGAGGATTGCCTGAAAGCTGGGCGCGGTGGCGAATGAGAAAATGCCAGTACAACGCATTGAATGGGCAAGCGTCTTCACCGACCGCCTTGTCCACCCTGAAGCTGCAGGCCTTGCAGTGATCGGACATCCGCTGAATGTAGCGACCACTGGCGCAATAGGGCTTGGAACCCAGGTAACCGCCATCGGCGTGCATCACCATGCCCAGGGTGTTGGGCAGTTCTACCCAGTCGAACGCGTCGATGTAGA
Organism: Pseudomonas sp. TE6288; assembly: GCF_054062095.1. NCBI lineage: Bacteria > Pseudomonadati > Pseudomonadota > Gammaproteobacteria > Pseudomonadales > Pseudomonadaceae > Pseudomonas > Pseudomonas sp. TE6288. The sequence goes on along the minus strand of NZ_JBSSEW010000001.1, from coordinate 27,147 downwards.
CGGCCAGGTACCATTGGCAGATCGCGGCGGGCACGATTCCGGCCAGCAGGGCGAAGTTGCCGGTGACCATCAGCCGCTGGATGTGATGCGCGTAACCGAGGCGCAAGGTCTGTCCGATGGCCTGCGCCATGCAGCGCATGCGCGTCTGCCCGGTCCAGTAAAAGTCCGGCAGGTCGCGAGTGTTGCCCAGGCGGTTGAGCCTGGCGTACTCGGGCATGCGCAGCCAGTAGATACCGCGCACATACTCGCGCCAGCCAATCAACTGGCGGATGAAGCCCTCTGCGGCGTTGAGCGGCACCCGGCCCTGGCGCCAGGCGTCTTCCACGTCCTCGCACAGGCAGCGCACGTCCAGCAGCCCGATGTTCAGCGCCGCGCTGATGCGCGCATGGAACAGGTAGGGCTCGCCCTCAGCCATGGCGTCCTGATAGTCGCCAAACGCCGCCAGGCCGAAATCGAGAAAATGACGCCATAGCTGTTGAGCCTCGGCATGAGTCACGGGATAGTCGAAACCATCCAGTTCGCCGTAATGGTCGCTGAAACGCTGGCGAACCAAGGCCACCACGCCACGGGTGATGGCATCCTGTTCGAAATGCGCCGGAAACGGGCCGCGCAGACCTCGCGCCAACGGCTTGCGATTTTCGTCATCGAAATTCCATGCGCCCCCCGCCGGGCTGCCGTCGGGCTCCAGGAGCAGGCCGCAACGCTTGCGCATGCCGCGGTAGAAATGCTCCATGCGCAGCTGGGTGCGGCCCTGGGCCCAGCGTGCGAAAGCCTCTCGCGAGCACAGGAAACGGGTGTCGCGGTGCCACACCAACGGTAGCCCAGCCTCCCGTAACGTCTGTTCCAGGCGCCACTCACCGCACTCGGTCAGGTGGATCTCGCTGGCGCCCAGGGCCTGCTGCCAGCGACGCAGTTCGCCGGCAATGCTGGCACTGTTGCCGTCGGCGTCCAGTTTGACATAGTGCACATGCCAGCCACGCGCCCTCAGCGCCTGGGCAAAATGACGCATGGCGCTGAAGATAAGCACGATCTTCTGCGGATGATGCGGCACGTAGCGTGCCTCGCCCTCCACTTCGGCCATCAGGATCGCATCGCGGGCGGGGTCCAGCGCGGCGAGACTCGCCAATTCGAACGACAGCTGGTCGCCCAGCACCAGGCCCAGGCGCATCGCCGGGGCTACCACTGCTCGTCCAGCGTCACCGGCACCCGCAGCGGCGCGACGGGGCCGTCGCCTTGCCCGCACATTTCATCGTGTACCACGTGCTGGACCAGCATGCACGGCACCGGCGGCAGCCCGGCCAGCACCTGGCGCAACTGCGTGATGGAGCGAAAGCGCAGGGCCTGCCCGTGATCGTCGCTCAGCGTGACCGGCCCTGCGTCGGCCATGGCCCGCAGCAGGTAGAAACCGCCTTCCAGCGACAGCAGCTCCAGCGCCCGGACCTGGCCGGCGCCGACCTGATCGAAAAGTGTATTGAGATTCATCGCGTGCCCTCCGGCAGGCGGCGGAAGAACAGGGTGACCTGGCCGATCTCCACGCCCAGCTTGCTCATGCGCGAGCGGTTGATCAGGGTGTCGTCGTCCATCAGGTACATCCAGTCGTCCAGGTCCACCTGCCAGTGCCGCCCGTCAACCGGCAGGTCCAGCTGGTAACGCCAGCGCAGCGCATTGCCAGCCACCTCGCCGCGGGCCTCGCCGATCACGTCGCCAGCGGTGCCACGCCAGCGACCGGGGCCATCGGGCACCAGCGTCCAGGTGCGCCGCTGTCGGATACCGTCGCTGTAGAGAAACTGCTCGTCGAGGATCAACCGGTCGCCATCGCGGCGGCTGTCGATACGCACGTGAAAACGCTTCACCACCTCGCCGGAACGCTTCTGGAACATGCCCCAGGCCTGCACCGGACGCGAAAAGAAGGCCGCCAGGTCCAGCTTGGGTTGCTCGTCGGCATAGTGCTCGACGCCGACATTGCCACAGCTGCCCAGCAGCAGGCACCCTACCAACAACAATGCTTTGTACATGTTCAGGGTCCTCGATCGTTGCCGGCCAGGCCGAGCAGGCGCTGGCGCAGTTGTGGATCCCGGGCGCGCGGATCCAGCCAGATGGCGAAGAAGGCCTTGGCAAAGGCCGCATCGGCCACTTCACGGCGCAGTCGGCCATCGACGTAGAAGCGGCAACCTGCTTGCGGGAGGTACACCCCCGTGATGCGCATACCGGGACGCACATCCACGAACGCCGCTTGCATTTCCCCGGTCCAGGCGTCGAGTTGCTGTGCCGTGACGCTGCCGGCGCCAAGGCGACGCATCTCCTCAATGCTGGCCTTGACCAGGGTGTCCCGGGACAACGACCGGTGGTAAGCAAGCTCCAGGGCGAACGGTCGACCCCAGTCCAGCAGCGGGCCCTCTGCCCACAAGCGGGCGCTGTACAGGCGCAGGCCGAACCAGGTGAACTCGCCTTCACCCAGTCGTTGAGCCGCCGGCAGCGTGGCTCGCCAATCCGCGCCGATCGAGGCGAGCGAGGTCAACAGCAGACAGAAGCAGGCTAATCGTAGAGCAAAGGCCATGATAAACCTGTACAGAAAACAAATTCTGTACAAGATTAGATTTTTGTACAGATAAATTCCAATGCTGTATAGAAATTAGGGCAGCTAGATCCATGCCAGGGGAGCACCTCGAATGAGCCTCATCACCAACCTCCACAGCCCCGCAAACGTGCTGGTCTGCGGCGCCAGCCAAGGCATCGGCCTTGCCCTGTGCGAACAACTGCTGGCACGCGAAGACGTGGGCCTGCTGATCGCCGTGTCGCGCCAGGCAAATTGCAGCACGCCGCTCGATGCTCTGGCCCTGACCCATGGCCGCAGGTTGATGCGCATCGACTGCGATGCTCGGGATGAACAGGCGTTGCAAGCACTGGCGGTGCAGGTCCAGGCCAGCTGTGCGCAGTTGAACCTGGTCATCAGTACCCTCGGCGTGCTCCACCAGCCTCCGGCACGCGCCGAAAAGTCGCTGGCGCAACTGGACATGGCAGGGTTGCAGGCCAGCTTCGTCAGCAACTGCTTTGCCCCGATCCTGCTGCTCAAGCACCTGCTGCCATGGCTGCGCCAGCAACCGGTCACCTTCGCCGCGCTGTCCGCCCGGGTCGGCTCGATCAGCGACAACCACCTTGGCGGCTGGTACAGCTATCGGGCCAGCAAGGCCGCGCTCAACCAGCTGTTGCGCACGGCCAGCATCGAACTCAAGCGGCTCAATCCCGCTTCAACAGTCCTTGCCCTGCACCCCGGGACCACCGACACCCAGCTCTCGCGACCCTTCCAGGGCAATGTGCCAATCGACAAACTGTTCTCGCCAGCGTTTGCCGCCCGTTGCATCCTCGAACTCGTCGGCCGGCATGGACCGTTACAGACCGGTACCTTCTGGGCCTGGGATGGCAGGCCAATTCCCTGGTGACTCGCAGGCTTGTCAGCGGTGGATCGGGTCAAGGAAGATCAGTTGCAACGGATCCGCCAACAACGCGTCAGCCTGCTCGGCAAAACGAAGAAAGTGTTCGGTGGCCAGGTGGGTGTCCAGAGCCTGTCGAGGGTCGAACGCTTCACGCATGTAAAACGTCCTGGGCTAATCGTTGCGCTCGAACAACATGTAGTTTCGGTTGCCGCCCTCGGCCCGGGTCGGTTCGCCAGGCCTCTTTAAAGTGCCGGCGGCTGGCCTGGCTTGGCCTTGCGTATGGCTGCGGTAGATCCGGACCGGACAATCTTTTACAAACAAGTTCTTGAGGGTAGCGGCCAGTTAACCTCCAATACTCTAATCGGGAAGTTAGCAGTATTTCAGTACCTTCAAAACCATTGAGATCCAGAGAGCCTTTGTGAAAATATCACTCGCCACAATAACAAAGCACAACTATGAAGCCGCTTGCGAATTGGAAGTCACAGACGAGCAAGAAGACTATGTAGCCAGCAATACCTGGTCACTGGTGGAGGCTGCGTACAACCCTGAATACTCCGTACGGGCCATTTACGCCAACGATGAGCCTGTTGGCTTTTTCATGTGGGTTCAGGCGTCACCCCATAAAATATCCATCTGGCGGTTTATGGTTGACAAGAAGCACCAACAAAAATCCATCGGCAGGATAGCACTAGGCCTGGCACTTCAAGAAATCAAGCGAGCCCCTGGCCTGGAAGAAATTGAAATCTGCTACAACCCTGGTAATCCCGTGGCGAAAAGATTTTATTCCAGCTTTGGCTTCGAAGAGGTCGGCATGGCCCCAGACGGCGAAGACATGCTGGCGCTCATCAGGCTTTAATCTACCGAGACGCCTTTGTTTATCGAAAAGCGGTTCACGCCTGCCCCGCTTACTGCTGCCCTTGGAGGCGATAGCGAGAAAGCGAAACACCGGTTTGCCGCTTGAAGTAGCGGCACAGGTAGGAGGCATCGACAAAGTTCAGCTCGTCGGCGATCTGGCCGATCGCCAGATTGCTGTAGGAAAGCAGCGCCTTGATTTCCTGGGTCACCTGGCGATCTATCAGGCCTTTGGCGGTGTCGTTGAAAAACGCTTTGGTCAGCTGTGACAGGTAGAACGGCGTGATGCTCAGCGCGTCGGCATAGAACTTCACATCCCGGTGCCTGGTGCAGTGCTTGCCGATCAAGTCCCAAAATTGCCAACTGAGCATTTCCTTGCGGCTGAACGCCCTGCTGCCTTTGTATGTAGCTGGAAGCTGCTCGGCAATTTTCAGGAAAAGGTTCTGCAGTTGGTTGCGCAGCATGACGTGCCGGTAAGTCGGGCAGCACTTCACGATATCCCGCATCTGCGCCAGCCATCCTTCTATCAACGGCCTGTCGTCACTGTCCGGGACGCAATGTGGATGTTCATGCAAGAAGATGAACAGGGGGTTGGGCAGTTGGTAGGCGACCTCCGCAGCGAAACCCTTTGGCATCAGGCAAAAAAATACCTTGAATCCGCGTGAGCGACGTTTGAGCAAGGCAATGGTGTCTTCGGCCAGCAGCAGCACATCACCGCGCCGGACCACATGTTCCTTGAAGTTGAGCGTGAAGCGGGCGCTCCCGGACAGGCAGACCAGCAGCGTCAGATAGGTGTGGCCGAAGGAGAGTGGCACTCCCAGCCCTTCGGTCAGGGAGGTATCACCCATGCGCGGTGGGTCGTCAGCAGTAAAAAGTTGCGGAATATGCTGCATAGCCTCTAGATGCCAGGACCTGAAACGCGATGAATCTTATCACCCATTGGCCATCTAGTTTCGAAAAGTACCGAAATCACCGAGGTACTGATGTATACCGAACCTGTCTTCCTCCCTACCCTGTTCCCCACCTGATCAGCCAACTGAGGACATGAGATGAGCCTGGAAACAACCCGACTGCTGCTGCGCCCTTGGCGAGACACCGACGCTGCGGATCTGTACGAATTCGCCAAGGACCAGCGAGTCGGTCCCATCGCCGGTTGGCCCCGGCACACCAGTGTGGAAAACAGTGCCGAGATCATTCGCACGGTCTTCAATCACCCTGAGGTCTATGCTGTCGAGTTGAGGGAAAATCGCCGTGCGGTAGGGTGCGTCGGTATCCTTATCGGTGGCGATAGCAACTTCGAAATCAGTGCGCAGGAAGGCGAAATCGCCTACTGGATCGGAGTACCGTACTGGGGCCAGGGCCTGATTCCCGAAGCTGTGCGGGAAGTGATGCGACACGCCTTCGAAACCCTGAAGCTCAAAGCGCTGTGGTGTGGTTACTATGCCAACAACAGTCAGTCCTTTGTCGCGCAGTCGAAGTGTGGTTTCCGCCATCACCATACTGAAGAGAACAAGTACAACCCGTTCCTTGAGGACTACCGGACAGAACACATCAGCCGCATTACCTATGAGCAGTGGCTCGAGCATACGAAAGAAGGCACTTTTCGAGCAGGTTAATCAAACAGGCTACGGATCTCTGATACCAACGCCTGCGTTGCCTCTTCAAGGGTTCCTTCGTTGCGACATAAAACCCACCCTTGATCGGCAACCACTCGCTCGAACGCTTGGGTGCACGCGACATGCTCTTCCAGTGCGTGCATCACGGTACTGCTCAGGCCGCGTGACCGCGCCGCTGCTCTCCTCCACGAGACTTCAGGGTCGGTGAGAACGCCCACATGCAGGTCCGGCACCCGCACGTTGCGTTCGATGTTCAACCGCAGGATCTCGGCAAACGGCACCAGCCGGCGAAACGCCGCATCGGACGGGTACCAGCGATCGATCAGGATGATGCTGTCCGTCGGCTGCTTGGCCAGCACGTGCCGGGAAATCCAGGCACGGCTGTCCGCCAGGCGCTCACAAACCTTCATCTCCAGGTCCCGGCAGGGGTTCCTGACGAACTGGTTGACCAGAACCATGGTTTCGCCCCGGTAGGGATCGCTTTTCTTCTCGCTGATGCGGATCACCTTCCTGTTTTCCGCCCTCAGCGCTTGCGTGACGGCTTCCAGGAGCGTGGTCTTGCCGGTGCCCTTGGGGCCATCCAGGGAAATGAACAGCGAACGACTCATGCTTCACACAACGGTTGAATTCCTTCACGAACAGTCAATGAACCGGGCTCGGTCACATCAGGCAGTAGAACTCACTGACCTCTGCGACGATTTCCCGGGCGGCATTGTACAGCCTCGCCTCGGGTGTCAGGGCCATGGAGCGGGCTTCCAGGACATAGCGCTGACCAGCCTGGAAATGGGCGTATTCGAGGGTGAGGTAGCATTGGCGGACGGTGGTGCCACCCAGCATGCTCATGCCTCCTCCACCGTTCGTTTCATAGTCGAAGCGCACGATCAGTTCGTGGCTGCCGGGGCTGACCTGGAAGAAACGGCCTTCATCCAGGCGTTGCTTGTCCAGGCGTTCGGCCAGCAGGACGCGGTCATTGGGGAATGGCAGCGACAGGTCGACCCAGGCCATCTGCGGGTTGGCGGCTGGCAGCGGGGTTTGGCAGCCTGGGATGACGGTGATCAGTAACAGCAGTAGCAGCCGGCGCATGGTGAGGTTCCTTGGGGAACTGGGTTAAGGATAGCGCTGGGGCGTTGGGTTGTTAATCACCGCGTGGGAACGTGCTGGTGCTCGTCACCTGGGAGGAGATAAAACTCAGGCCCGCCAGGTTGAACCCGGACAGGCCTGAGGAAGGGAAACTGTCGGCCGGCGGCGGCCGTTGAAGCTATAGACTCTCGTCGAGGAACTTGACCACCGTGCCCATGCACGCCACCCGTTCTTCCACATGCGGCATGTGGCTGGAGTTCTCGAACAACGCCCAGCGGATACCGGGGATCAGGTCCAGGTACGGCTTGACCACCAGCGGCGTCGCCTCGTCGTAGCGCCCGGAGATCAGCAGGCTCGGCACGTTGATCCGCGGCAGGCGGTCGACGATGGTCCAGTCCTTGGTGCTGCCGATGATGTGAAATTCGTTGGGCCCGGTCATCGCGTGGTACACGGTCGGATCGGCCTCCACTTGGGCGAAGGTGCGTGCCACCTCTTCCGGCCAGGGCTTGAGCCGGCACACGTGGCGGTCGTAGAACACCTGGGTGGCGGCGATGTAGTCGGCCGCGGTGTAGTCGCCCACAGCTTCGTGGCGCAGCAGGGTTTCCTGGACGTCCTCGGGCAGTTCCTCGCGCAGGCGGTTGGCCTCGCGCACCCAGGTGCGCATGTCGGCCGGCGAGTTGGCGATCACCAGGCAGCGCAGGCCCCTGGGCTGACGCACCGCGTGTTCGCTGGCGAGCATGCCGCCCCAGGACTGGCCCAGCAGCGCGTAGCGCTCGCTGATGCCCAGGTGCTTGAGCAGGTTGTCGAGCTCATCCAGGAACAGCTTCACCGTCCAGAACGACGGCGGCATCTGCGGCAGGTGGGTCGAACGGCCGTTGCCCAGTTGGTCGTAGTGGATGACCGGGTAGCCACCAGCGGCGACATCTTTATAGGCATCGACATAGTCGTAGGTGCAGCCCGGGCCGCCGTGCAGGATGACCAGCGGGGTGCGGCCACAAGCCAGGTCGCCGGTGACGCGGTACCAGGTCTGGTAGTCGCCAAAGGGGGCAAAACCTTCACGCGATGGGGTGAGTTCCATTTCATCCGGCTCCATGTGAATCATGGAACACACGATAACCCTATGCGCAACGCGGCATAACTAGAGAGTTCGCTAGGTTTTCGGTTTTTTTTGCCCCTTTCACGGGTCGAGCAGGCGGTAATGCACCGCCCGGGCGACCGCCTGGACGCGGTTCTTGGCCCCGAGCTTGTGCATGGCCGAGGTCAGGTGCAGGGAAATTGTCGCCAGCGAGCGGTTGAGCTTGTCGGCGATCTCCCCCGCCGTCAGGCCCTCGGCGGCCCAGCGCAGGCACTCGGCCTCGCGACGGGTCAGGCGGATGGCGCGGGTGGCGGATTCCTTGGCCAACAAGGGATAGGCGGCTTCCTGCAGGGCATGGGCGATCAGGCTGAAATCGGCAAGGTGTTCCCGGGCGTCGTCCAGGTCGCGCTGGCTGGCCTGGGGGCGCAGGCCGGTCAGGGTCGCCAGGCCGCCGCGCGGCAGGTGGATGGGTACGGTTACCCCGCAGGTCAGTTGCGCATCGTGCAAGTAGCCGACCACCGGGGCATGGCGCCTGTCGATCAAGCGCTGCAGGACGGTCTCGCCCTTGGGCAGGTACGACCAGACGAAGGGGGCGATGGAGGACACGGCCACCTGCTGCACCGGGTCGATCTGGTAGAAGCCTTCGGAGCACCACAGGTCCTGCCAGTCCTTCGGGGTCTGGCGCAGCCTGACCACGGACGGGGTGATCAGCTCGCCGGTGTGGTCCAACGGTACCGGGCTGTAGTCATACACCAGGGCGTCGAAGCCCAGTTGCGCCGCCAGGTCGGCGACGCTGTCCATCTGTTCATCCAGGCTGCTGCCTGACGCCAGACGCGAATTGAGTTCAGCCACCTTGGCCTGCATACCTGACACTCCCTGTGTTCCTTGTGGATTTCCAACTTGAAGTCCGGCACGTAGAATGCCACGGCTTGGCGCGGGACTGCCATACAAAACCTATAGGAAACACTAGCTTGTAGGCGACGAATTCTCCTGCGCTAGTTATAGCCCCAAGCCATGGCCAACAGGAGAGTAGCGATGTGGCGTGAGATGCAACCTGACCAGCGGTTCGATGTAGAGGTCGATGGCCACAACGTCGTGGTGTACAGCTTTGGCGAAGGGGACGAGGTGCTGCTGTGCCTCAATGGCGGGCCGGGGCTGCCTTGCGACTACCTGCGCGACGCCCATGCCTGGCTCAAGGACAAGGGTATCCGCGTGGTCGCCTTCGACCAGTTGGGTACCGGCGCCTCCGACCGCCCGGATGACGACAGCCTGTGGAACATCACCCGCTACGTGGCCGAGGTCGAACGCGTGCGCCAGGCCCTGGACCTGGGGCGCGTGCACATGCTGGGGCATTCCTGGGGTGGCTGGCTCGCAATCGAGTACGCCATTTATCACCCGCAGTCGCTGAAAAGTCTGATTCTCGAAAACACCGTCGGCGATATCCCGCACCTGATCACCGAGCTTGCACGCCTGCGCGGCGCGCTGGGCAGCGAGACCGTGGCGATGATGCAGCGCCACGAGGCCCTGGGCACCCTCGACCATCCCCAGTACCAGGCGGCCATCACCCTGCTCAACTACCGCCATGTCTGCCGCCTCGAGCAGTGGCCGGCGCCGATCCAGCGCTCGCTGGGCGACTGGAACATGGGCCCGTACAGCACCATGCAGGGCCCCAACGAGTTCCTTTATATCGGCAACCTCAAGGACTGGAACCGCCTCGAGCAGATGGGCGAGTTCCGCATGCCGGTGCTGATCACCACCGGCCAGCACGACGAATTGACCCCCGCCTGCGCCATGCGCATGAACCTGGCCCTGCACGGCCGCGCCGAGCTGCACGTGTTCCCTAATAGCAGCCACATGCCGTTCTACGAAGAACCCCAGGCCTATTTCCCGGTGTTGCTGGACTTCCTGCAGCGCAACCGGGGTTGATCGATGAACCTGGCACGTTACCGGTTCGTCCTTGTTCGGCCGTTGCAGTTGCTGCCGGTGCTGCTGGGCATCAGCATCATCACCTTCGTGCTGGTGCGCTCGATCCCCGGCGACCCGGCGCGGGTGCTGCTCGGCGCGCGCAGCACGCCGGACGCGATCGCGAAGATTCGCGCCCAGTTCGGCCTCGATGAGCCGATCTGGGCGCAATACCTGTACTTCCTGAAGAACCTGCTCAACGGCGACCTGGGCAAGTCATTGCTGTACAAGGTCGATGCCCTGCCCTTGATCGCCGGGCGCATCGAACCAACCTTGTTGCTGGTGCTGGGCAGCGTGCTGCTGGCGTTGCTGATCGCCGTGCCGCTGGCCACCCTCGCCGCCCGCCACAAGGGCGGCTGGGCCGACAACCTGATCCGTCTGTTCACCACCGCCGGGCTCGGCCTGCCGGCCTTCTGGCTGGGGCTGATGCTGATCCTGCTGTTCAGCGTGCACTGGGGACTGTTCCCGGTGTCCGGCTATGGCCGCACCTGGCCAGACAAACTGCACCACCTGGTGCTGCCGTGCCTGACCATCGCCCTGGCGCTCTCGGCGGTGCTGGTGCGCAACCTGCGCGCAAGTATTCTCCTTGAGCTGCAGGCCGACCACGTCACCGCCGCCCGCGCCCGCGGCCTGGGCGAAGGCGCGATTCTGCGCCGGCACATCCTGCCCAACGCCATGCTGCCCACCATCAACCTGCTGGCGGTCAACATCGGCTGGCTGATCAGCGGCACCGTGGTGATCGAGAGCCTGTTCTCGCTGCCCGGCGTCGGCCAACTGCTGGTGCGCGGCATCTTCACCCGCGACTATATGGTGGTCCAGGGCGTGGCCATGGTACTGGCCTGTGCCACGGTGGCGGTGAACTTCATCGCCGACGTGGTGACCACCGCACTCGATCCGCGGGTGAACATCCAATGAGCCAGAGCCCCGCACTGGCGCTGCGCTGGCGCCTGGCCTGGCACTTGGGCAATGGCCGCCTGACGCTGTACTGCGGCCTGGCGATCGTCCTTGGCTGGTGCCTGCTGGCCCTGTGCGCGCCGTGGATAGCACCCTTCGACCCGCTGGCACAGGATGCCGACCTGCGCCTGGCCGCGCCCAGCCTGGCCCACCCCTTCGGCACCGACAACTTTGGTCGCGACATTCTTTCGCGAGTGATCTGGGGCGCGCGCATCGACCTGCAGATGGCGCTGATCGGGGTGATCTTCCCGTTCCTGCTCGGCACCTGCATCGGCGCGGTTTCCGGCTATGTTGGCGGTTTGCTGGACAACGTCTGCATGCGCCTGGTCGATATCGTCCTGGCCTTCCCGTTCCTGGTGCTGATGCTGGCGATCATGGCCATCCTCGGCCCGGGCCTGGGCAGCTTCTACATCGCCATGGCCCTGGTCGGCTGGGTGTCCTATGCGCGGTTGATCCGCTCGCAGATCCTGGTGCTCAAGCAAGGCGATTTCGCCCTGGCCGCCAGGAGCCTGGGGTTCAGCCACCGACGTGTGCTGTTCGGCCACCTGCTGCCCAACGCCCTGTTCGGCTCGGTGGTGTTCTGCATGTCGGACGCCGTGCTGGTGCTGCTCAATGGCGCGGCCGTCAGCTACCTGGGCCTTGGCGTGCAGCCGCCCACTCCGGAGTGGGGCACCATGGTGGCCGAGGGGCAGAGTTTCATCACCAGCGCCTGGTGGATCTGCACCTTCCCGGGCCTGGCCGTGGTGACCCTGGCCATGGGCTTCAGCCTGCTGGCCGACGGCGTCGCCGAGCTTCTGGGAGACCGCACATGAGCCCTGCCCTGCTTCAGGTTCGCGAACTGAGCGTCATCGCCCGCGCCGGCCAACGCGATATCACCCTGGTCGATCGCCTGTCCTTCGACCTCGGCGAGGGCGAGATCCTCGGCCTGGTGGGCGAAAGCGGTTCGGGCAAGACCCTGGCCTGTCGCGGCCTGATGCGCCTGCTGCCGTCGCCCAACCTGCGCCTCGAAGGCCAGGCCGTGCGCCTGGCCAGCAACGACCTGCTGCGCCTGGACGAGGCCGGCATGCGCCGTATGCGCGGTCGCGAGCTGGGCATGATCTTCCAGAACCCCAGCAGCCACCTCGACCCGCTGATGCGCATCGGCGCGCAGATCGCCGAGGGCATCCGCCTGCACCAGGGCGCCTCGCGGCGCGAAGCGCGGGCCGAGGCCATCGAGGTGCTGCGCCAGGTCGGCATCCCCGACCCGAAAACCCGCGTCGACAGCTATCCCCACGAGTTCTCCGGCGGCATGCGGCAACGGGCGATGATCGCCGTGGCCCTGGGCTGCAACCCCAAGGTGCTGATCGCCGACGAGCCGACCACGGCGCTGGACGTCACCGTGCAGGCGCAGATCCTGCGCCTGCTGCTGGAGCTGCGCGACCGCCGCGGCCTGTCGATGATCCTGATCAGCCACGACCTGGGTGTGGTGGCGCAGACCTGCGACAGCATCGCCGTGATGTATGCCGGGCGTCTGTGTGAACATGGCGCCAAGCAGGCCCTGCTCAGCCAGCCGCGCCACCCCTACAGCGCCGGCCTGCTGGCCTGTCACCCCGCGGCGCGGCGGCACGCGGGGCTGATGAACACCATTGCCGGGCAACCGCCGCTGCTCGACGCCCTGCCCGCAGGGTGCCGTTTCGAACCACGCTGCCCCCAGGCCACGCCTGACTGCCGGGTACAATTGCCGGAACTGCGCGTGATCGGCCCCGGGCATCGTCTGGCCTGCCATACCCCGCTGCTGGCCGGAGGCCTGTCATGACCACGCTGTTGCAGGTCAACGACCTGCATGTGCAGTTCCCCGCCCCGGGCGGCGGCCTGTTGAACCTGCGTCCACGCAAGGTCAACGCCGTAAACGGCGCTTCACTGAGCCTCGCCGCCGGCCAGGCCCTGGGGCTGGTGGGCGAGTCGGGCTGCGGCAAGAGCACCCTGGCCCGGGCCATCCTGCAGCTGACCCCGGCCAGCAGCGGCCAGGTGCTGTTCGACGGCAGCGACATGCGCCAGGGCAACCGCCTGGATATCGAGCGCCTGCGCCGCGAGACCGCGATGATCTTCCAGGACCCGTACAGCGCGCTCAATCCACGCCAGCGCATCGGCCAGATCCTCGCCGAGGTGCTGCACGTGCAGCGCAGAGTGCCCACCGCACAGATCCCGGCCCGGGTCGCCGAACTGCTCGGCCTGGTCGGCCTGCGCGCGGAACTCGCCGAGCACAAGCCCGGCTCGCTCAGTGGCGGCCAGTGCCAGCGGGTCGGCATTGCCCGGGCGCTGGCCGTCGAGCCCAGGCTGATCGTCGCCGACGAGTGCGTTGCCGCGCTCGACGTGTCGATCCAGGGGCAGATCATCAACCTGCTGCTGGACCTGCGCCAGCGCATGGGCCTGGCCCTGCTGTTCATCACCCACGACCTGGGCGTGGTACGCCACCTGTGCGACCGGGTGGCGGTGATGTACCTGGGGCGGATCGTCGAGGAAGGCCCGGTGGCCGAGGTCTTCGACGACCCGCGCCATCCCTACACCGCCGCGCTGGTACAGTCCATCGCCGACATCGACCCGGCCCGGCGCCTGCCGCAGCACCCGCTGGCCGGCGAGCCGCCGAGCCCGCTGCAGCCGCCGTCCGGCTGCGCCTTTCACCCACGTTGCCGCCACGCGCTGCCCCAGTGCGGCGCAGACATTCCCCCCAGCCACGCAGAGGGCAACCGGCACCATGCCTGCGTCCACCCGCGACTGCCGTGTTGACCCACCCCACATGACCATCAAACGGAGCTTGAGCATGAAACCCACCGCATTGAAGTTACTCACCGCCGCCGTGCTGGCCGCCAGCACCCTGGCCGGCGGCATGGCTCAGGCCGCCGGCGTGCTGACCATCGGCTGCCGCGAGGAGAGCACCACGTTCGACCCGATCAAGAGCGCGCAGAACCGCGACAGCTGGGTCTTCGCCAACGTCTACGACGTGCTGGTGCGCGTCGACAACAGCGGTACCAAGCTCCTGCCGGGCCTGGCCGAAAGCTGGAAGGTCTCCGACGACGGCCTGACCTACACCTTCAAGGTCCGCGACGCCAAGTTCTCCGACGGCTCGCCGCTGACTGCCAGCGATGCGGCGTTCTCCCTGCTGCGCATCCGCGACAACCCCGGCTCGCTGTGGGCCGACTCCTACAAGATCATCGACAAGGCCGAAGCGCCCGATGACCGGACCCTGGTGGTGACCCTGAAGAACAAGTCGGTGCCGTTCCTCGCGCAACTGGCTACCGCCAACGTGTCGATCCTGTCGAAAAAGGCCATGGACGCCATCGGCGAAGAAGCCTATGCCCAGGAACCGGTGACCTCCGGCGCGTTCAAGGTCAAGGAATGGCTGCGCGGCGACCGTGTGATCCTGGAAAAGAACCCCTACTTCTGGGAAGCCGACAAGGTCAGCCTGGACGGCGTGGAATGGATCTCCATCCCCGATGACAACACGCGCATGCTCAAGGTCCAGGCCGGCGAGCTGGACTCGGCGATCTTCGTGCCATTCTCCCGCGTCGACGCGCTGCAGAAAGACAAGAGCCTGACCATCCACATCGACCCGTCGACCCGCGAGGACCACCTGCTCATCAACCATGAGAAAGGCCTGCTGGGCAAGGTCGAGGTCCGCGAGGCCATCGACCTGGCGATCGACAAGAAGGCGCTGGTGGAAACCGTGACCTTCGGCCATGGCGAGGCGGCCTACTCGTACATCCCCAAGGGTGCGCTGTACCACAATGCCAACAACCCGCAACGCCCGTTCGACCCGGCCAAGGCCCGTGAACTGCTGAAGAAGGCTGGTGCCGAGGGGCTCAAGGTCAACTACGTGGTCAACGCCGGCAACGAGGCCGACGAGCAGATCGCCGTGCTGGTGCAAAAGCAGCTGGCCGATGTCGGCATTACCGCCAACCTGCAGAAAGTAGACCCGACCCAGAGCTGGCAGATGCTGGTCGACGGCGACTACGACCTGTCGGTGATGTACTGGACCAACGACGTGCTCGACCCGGATCAGAAGACCACCTTCGTGCTTGGCCACGACACCAACCAGAACTACATGACCCGCTACCACAACGACAAGGTCAAGGAGCTGGTGGCCGCGGCCCGGGTGGAAACCGACCCGGTCAAGCGCAAGCAGATGTACCAGGACCTGCAGAAGCTGGCCAAGCAGGACGTGCACTGGATCGACCTGTACTACAGCCCGTACATCAACATCTCGCGCAGCAATATCCAGAACTTCCTGCAGAACCCGTTGGGCCGTTTCACGCTTGAGGAGACCGTGAAGCTGGAGGCCGGTCAGAAGACCGCGCAGAACTGAAGCCATTGAGGCGGCTCCTGGCCGCCTTCTTGACTGTGTTGTGGCAGACAGGTGCCTGGCGGTAACCTCGTAGCGCGCTTGCGACCGAGCGCCGCCCGCGCGGCGCTCGGCCTGATAGGCGCTGCAACTCTCTCGTCATACACCTCGAGAAGCCAACGCCGCCCCTTTTCGTTTCACACCTTGGCCTTGCGCCTCCGCAACCACATCCAGGCAACCCCCGCCAACACCACCAACCCCACCGGTAGCACCTGCGCCTTGTACGGCCGCAATGCCGCCCGCGCGGCATCCAGCTTCTCTGCCACGTAGCGTTTGTTGGCCTGGTCGAAGCGGGGCGCTTCGCACTGGTTGCCGAAATCCTCTGCCCACTGCACAAACGGCCCCTGCTGGACATAACGCTTGTACAGCGCGCTTTCCTGTTCGGTGCCCGGCACCCAGCCCGCCGCCGTGCACAGCACCGCGGCGAAGGCCTGGCTGCTGCGCGGCAACTGGTCCGCAGCCTGGTTGGCCAGGTCGGCGGCGACATAACGATAGTGGTAGCGTTGGTCTGGCTTGGCCTCGGTCGCCAACTGGCGCTGCACCTCGCCGGCACTGATGAACGGCCCGGGCTGCAGGGTGGCACTGCCCAGGCTGAAGCTGCCGCCCAGCCAGGCATAGTCCGGCGCCATTTCGTAGCCGAGGATCTCCATGCCGGCGCCGCGTGCCAAGGTGGCCGCGGCAAACAGCGCCTCGGCGCGGCCCGTGGGCGTCCAGCGCGAGACGGCCTCCTGGCGGTGCTGGCCGTAGGCCTTGGCGTCGGCCTGCAACTGGGCCGTTGCGAAGTAACCGGGCGCCTCATCGTAACGGCCTTCGCGCAGCAGGCGGCGGCCCAGCAACTCACGCAGCTGCGTCGCCACCGGCCGCGGTGCATAGCCGCCCTCTTCCACCTTGGGCGCTGGTGGCGCCGGCACATGGGCGTCGACATAGCCCTTGAGCTCGTCCAGGGTCAGCACGCGGTCGGCCACGTTGGCCGTATCCTGCCAGTAGATGTCCTGGCTGCGGTACAGCAAGTCGAAGGCCTGCAGGTAGTCGCCGCGCTCCAGCGCCAGTATCGCGCCCTCGCCTTCGACCCGGCAGCCGGGCTTCACGCTTTCGTAGTCCCAATCGGGCGTCTGTCTCGAGCCCCACGACTCTTCGCGGGGGAACGCGGCGGCGGCCTTGGCATAGGCAGCGGCGGCCTGGGCCTTGTCACCGTCGCGCAAGGCCAGCTTGGCGCGCAGCCACCAGGCAAGGCCGGTATCGCCAGCCTGCTGCAGATAGCTCCTGGTCGCGGCATAGTTGCCTTGCTGATAGGTCAACGCAGCCAAGCGGTCGGCGTCTTCCAGGTGGTCGCCGACACTGGCCTGCAGCAACGCGGGCAGGCGCCGGGCCTGGGTTGTCGGCTGGCCGTCGTAGTCCCAACCGACATGGCTGAGCAGATAGGCGGTGAGCAGCTTGCGTGGCATCGGTTGTGCCAACTGCGTCTTCAGCTGTTCATCCGGCAGGCTCACCAGTTCGTTGGCAAGCTGCCTGAGCGAGCTGTAGCCGCTGCCCGAGCCCAGACGGCTCTGGCTGGCATACAAGCGGATGGCGCTGTTCCAGTCGCCAGCGAGCTTGGCCAGGCGGGCCTCCTCGCCAAGGCTGGCAACCCCCAGTTCCAATGGGTCGCTGAAGCCTTCGGCGCTGAGCGCGCGGGCCTGGTGGAAAGCCTCGCGCGCCTGGGCTTGCAGGGCCTGCGGGGTCTGTTGCGGATCATCACTGGCCTCGAAGCTCCGGGCCATCAAGGCCCGCCCCAGCGAGTAGGCCGCCCAGGTGCTGCGCAGCTTGCGTTGTTCAGCTGGCAGGGCCAGCACCTTGGCGAAATAATCCGCCGCCAGGGCGTGGTCGCCTGTGTCGAAAGCCACTGCGCCGGCAATGTACAGACGCAGTTCATCCGGCAGTTCGGCGCCCTGCTCCAGCACTTGTTGCGGATCTGGCAGGGCACGCAGTTGCGCGACCTTCTCGCGCAGCGATTGCGGTAGCTCGCTTGCCTCGATACGGCTGCGCTGCTCACGGTAAGGTCGGTCGTTGTCGTCACTGTCCCAGTAAGGCGTCAGGGTCGCATCGGTGGCGGGCTTGAGGCCTGCGATCTGCTCGCCGAGGCGATTCACCTCGAAGCCGAAATTGCCCTCCGGCAACTCGGCCAGGGTGTGCGCTCGGTCGCCGAGCAACTGCATCGGGAAGTCCGGGCCACAGGCCAGCGCCGGAACGGTCGGCACGCTCAGGGACAGGTACAGCAGGTGCCGGGGCCAGTTACGGGTAGACATTCCATGCTCCTTGATCGATTCCATGGCAGCGCGCCCAGCCGAGGATGCGCCGGCCGCCAGCGGCGAGACGCGCGCTGGACTGGCGGTTGAAAGTGAGGTGTCGCGGGGATTGCTGCAAGCGGTAGCCGTTGAGCCCGTCGGCGACGTCACAGGAGGCGACGTCCAGCTCTACCCGCGCAGGCATCGGCAGGTCGAGATTGCCGACGTTGACCAGCGTGATGTCGCGCAGCCCCGCCTGCCCGGACAGCTCGACCCGCCATTGGCTGGCGAGCGCATCGCCCCGCGCCACCGCGCTCAAGGTGGTCAGGCTCCAGGCGCGGCGGTCGCCGGGCAACGGCAGGCGGAACCAGATCAGCCCGGCCAGGTGCGCAGGTGGCTGGTTGCGCAATTGTCTGCCCAGGTCCGCCAATTGCTGTGGATCGGCCAGCAGTTCGCGGCGTTCGCCACCACGATTCAACGGTGTTTCGCTTTCCACAACGGGCGCGCCACCGGCATCAGACAGCAACGCGACGCCATAGGCGGGCAAGGCCAGGTAGAACGGTTTTTCGCTGACGCGACTCCAGCGTTCGGCCCATTGCCTGGCCTGTGCCGGATCGAACAGGCCGCGACGCGGGTCGCTCACTGCGTGCACCTGCAACACACTGCTATCCACCGCCTGCAACAGCGCCGGCAGCTGCGGGCTGTCGAGCCAGGCGGGCAATGCGGTAATGCTCAGCTTCAGGCCCGGAGGCAGTTGTTCGCGCAGCTGCAGGAGAAATTCGCCATAGTCTGCAAGGCGAGCGCTGCCACTGTCATGGTCGATCTCCAACCCATCCAGGGGCACACCCACGGCCTGCCAGTCCGCCAGCAGGCGCGCCACCTGTGGGCCTGCCTCCTGCAGGTCGAGCGCCGGCAGCTGGCCGTCCAGGCGTACCACCGCGATCACCGGCCGCCCATCGGCCTTGAGCCGTGGCAGGTCGACCAGCGCCCTGCTCCACCCGGCCTTGGGCTGCGCCTGCAAGGCCAGCACGCGCAAGGTCGAAAAGTCGGCGCGGCTGTCCGCCAGGGCCTGCTCGTGGGCGGGTTGCCATTGGCGTTGCCAGATATAGAGCTGCTGGTCGAGGGGCGGTGCGGGCTCAGGCCGACAGCCGGCGAGCGCAGCGAGCACGACACAGAAAAACAGCAGGGACAGGTTGGCGGGCATGCAATCCTTTGTCTGGCGCGTTGGGCTGCCGTTGGCGAGGGGGCGATATTACCTCAATCCGGCACGCTATCACGCTCCAATCCTGTCGGCAGACACCTGGCGGCCTCTCCACTTCGCGGTCAGGCCGCCAGGCCCCTTTCACTGCGCAGGCGCCACCGTCGGCGGTGGTTCGTTGGTCACCCGCAGGATCCCCCACAGCCCCGAGGCATTGCCATACGCCGCATAGTCGCGGAACAGGTAATCCCCCGGCACGGCGTTGGCGCCCCCGGCACTGGGCAGCATGAAGCTGAAGTGCGCCGCCGGCAGCACGCTTTCCTGCGCGCCCACGTACATCGCCATCGGGTTGTAGCCGTAGCGCACCGAGCCGATCCCCGGCAGGCCCATCGGGTAGCCGCTCACGTCGCTCTTCTCGGCCTGGTAGTTGTGCAGTGGCCACAGGTGCCCGTCGAGCTGGTAGGTGATGCCACGGCTACCACCGCTGGGCATCAATACGTGGCTGCGCGCCGGCTGACCGGGCTTGGCCCAGAGCACCGGGGTCTGCGGATCGCCGCCGATCAGGGCATTGCTGTAGGCCATGTGGGCATTGGGCACATCGGCGAAGCCGAAGCCATCGGCATGGCCGAACGGCGCGTCCGGCGCCAGGCCGAAGCGCAGCCACAGCGGCTCGGTCTTGTAGTTCATCGCCATGTTGCCGTTGTCCTTCGGATCGCCCGGCACGCCGTTACCCTCGGTGGCGATGCCCTCCACCGGCCGGCCATCGGCCCAGCGCATGTTCAGCGAGCGCTGCCACACGGTGACGAAGTCGCGGTAGTCGGGCTGGCCGCTGACCTTCACCGTGGCCTGGGCGCGGCTGGCGGTGTCCTCGGTCCAGGTCGCGCTTTGCGGCAGCACGCTCATGGCGCCCACCAGGCCTTTCTGCGGCTGCTTGATGACATCCGCCGGGGTCAGGTTGAGGCCGCCGAACTCGATGGCCGTGGTGTTGATGTTGTCCACGGTGCGGCCCAGTTGCAGCACCGGTTTGCCTTCACGCTCCAGGTGCCCGGCGTAGTACTGGTACACCCGGCTCGGGTAGGCGCCGCTGCTGCCAGTGCGCGGTGGCACGGTCTGCACCGGGTTGAGGCCGACGTTGACGCCATCCGACTTGGTGATGTCGTAGGCCAGCAGTTGCGCATGCAGGCCGACGTGGCTGGACGGCCGCATCAGGTTGTTGTTGAACGCCGTCGAGCCCTCGCCGCCGGCGCGGTCGCGCTTGACCACGTTCTGCATCACCGCACTGCTGGGCAGGTCCGGCATCATCAACGGCAGGCGGTTCTCCAGGGTGATGCTGATGCAGTCGCCGGCGTTGGCGCGCAGCACCAGTGGCTCAACCGGCACGCCGGCCTTGAGCTTGCCGGTGCTCGCGTCGAGGTCGGCCTTGCGCACGTAGAGCACTGCGGTCGGGTCATGCAAAGGCGAACTGTGCCCACCCACAGTGAAGGTCGCGCCGTCTTCCTCGTCGGTGACGGTGGCCATGGGAATATCGACCTTGCGGCTGTTGAACACCAGGGTGCCACCATTGGCCTTGAGCGCGCCACCGACGTGCTGGCCGATACCAGCCGGGTCATTGATGCTGACCCCGTGGCGGTTCTCGAGAATGTCGTTGGCCAGGGCCGCGACGATCTCGTAGCTGCGCTTGACCGTCGGCCGGGTACCGATGCCGTTGGCGTTGGCCGTGGTCTTCGGACAGATGCCGTCGAAATTGACGGTATTGCGCATGGCCACCGGCTGCGGATTGTTCGGCAGGACGAACAGGTCGGCGCGCTGCGCGGTGTAGTTGCGCATGATGCCCCAGATGCCGTTCCAGTAGCCTTCCAGCGCCGCGTCAAGCGAGTACAGGTAATCGCCGTTGGTGGCGGCGGAGCTGGAAATCATCGACACCGGTGCCATGAACCCGAGCTGCTCGGAGATGCCCACCATCTGCGACGACTTCCACCCCGAGTTGGAGCTGTTGCCGAAGCCCGAGCCGTTCTGCAACCACTTCACGCCGTGCAGGGTAACGTTGTGTTCCTCTTCGTGGCCGCCGGCGTGCATGCGCAGGCGCACGTTGTCACCGGAATAGGTGCGCAGCAGCGGTGTGAACGGGTCACCCGGCTCGCTGCCCTTGTTGACGTGCGGCGGGAACAGCGTGGTGCCGCCAGTGGGGCCGGTGGCCTGGGTGATCGCCGAAGGCGCCAGGTTCATCGCCGGGATGGCACGGTCGGTGCGGCTCTGCATGGCGTAGGCCAGGTCGCCGCCGAGGCCGTCGGCCTGCATGCCGCGCTTGCCGTCCGGGCCGACCTTGTTCGGGTCGAACACGCGCAGGGCCAGCGGTTCGTTGCGGTAGTTGACGACGAACATGCCAGGGTCATCCACCGAGATCGCCTGCGGGCACGGCCGGGTCGGGCAGCCCGGGCTCAGCCCGCCACGGGATTCGACCACCGACTCGAGCAGCGTCGAGGCCTTTTGCCGCACGGGCGGGTTGATGGCATAGCGGAAGCTGTCTCCGGTGGCCGGATAGGCCTGGCCGTCCGGCACACCATTAGGGCCGGCGCCGACATACACGCCGGCTTCATAGGCGTGCTGGAAGTCGCTGTACTCGAGGAAGAACTCACGATAGCTGTCGTTCTTGCCATCACCGTCGTGGTCGCCGGTCTGGATCACCGCCTGCCACGAGGTCGGGCCGCCATCCTGGCGGGTCGCCGGGTTGTACAGCTGTTCGCCGGTCTCGGCGTGGTACCAGGTAGAGCCTGCGGGTTCGGCCAGCACGGTGGCGTATAGCCCGAGCTGCTGGTGGGTCGATGGGCCGAGGTGGTCATGGGTAAAGATGGTGCCCAGGCCACGGTCGACGTTGTGCACGTTCACCAGGGGGTCGGCGAACCAGCGCTGCATCGCGCTGCGCGCGCCGAGCCAGTCGGCCCGGCCGAAGCGTCCAAAGTACGGATGCTGCTTGGCTTTCGGGCAGGCGGCGGTGCCGTCGCGGGTATCGCCTTCGGTGCAGCTGTTGAAGCTGCGAATGGCGTGCACGCGCTCTACCACGCTGCCGGGCGAGAGGATGCCGTCCTCGTAGTTCCAGCCGTTGGCCGAGCCGTCGGCGGCGGTCAGGTCCCACTTGGGCAGGTGGATATGCTGGCCGATCACGTCGGTCGGGGTGCGTACCTGGTAGTCATCCATCTCGTAGAACGACGGGATCAGGTTGGTGTGCACGTACTGGGTGCAGTCGAATGTGTTCATGCGCATCACCAAAGGCTCTGGTGGGCGCTGCTTGGTGATCACCGGCCAGGCGTCTTCCCACAGGGCGAGGATGCGCGCCTGCGGGAAGTGGTAGCCGACCTTGTTGTACACCGCGTCGAACTGGATGTTGGCCGCCTTGTACATACGCGGCCGGTCGGCGGTGAAGGTGGACGAACCGCGGAAACTCATGCCGGTGAGGTTTTCGCCGCTGAAGAACTCGCCGACGCCCGAAGATTGGGTCAGGCGCTTGCCACGGTCGTCCATGCACGGCTCATAGTACGGCGCGCCCGCCGTCGGCAAGGCGCCGTTGGTGCGGAAAGCCTTGGCCACTGGCGCGCTGCCGGGGATCAGGGCGAAGCTTGGGTGCTCGGCCTTGGCGTGGAACTGCATGGCCGCCTGTTCGACCTCGGTGCCCTCTTCGGGCAGGTAGATCGGCTTGGCCTTGTGCACCACCTTGGAGAAGTCCAGCTTGGTGGTGGTGGTCACGGCGTCGCCACCGGCAGACACGCCGTCGAGGGTGTGCCGGCCAAGTCCGCCGTCCCAACCGTCGACCTGGTTGGGGTCGAGGTTGGCCCACAGCGCCTTGCCGCTGTCCTTGAGCTGCCGCGCCAGGGCCGGGTCGAGCATGTCCAGCGGCGGAGTCGGCGGGCGCTGGCCGACACTGCTTTCCATGCCGCCGACCCAGAACGGATAGCCGGGGTTTTTCAGGCTGCCGTCGGCGTTGCGATTGGTCTCGCTGCGGTCGACCAACGCGAGGGAGCCAACCGCACGCGGCGTGGCGGGGTCGTCGGGGTGATCGTCGCCCTCCTCTTCTTCGTCATCGTCATGTTCGGCGACCAGGGTCTCGGCCAGCTTGGGCACCACCGTGACCTTGCCCGGCATCGGCGCCATGGCCTTGCCCGGCAACGGCACGATGGCCGGGATCGGCGTGCCGGCGATGATCTCGCCATCGGGCAGCGCCCGGGCACCCGGGGCGGGCTTGCCATTGCGCAGGGCGAACGGCGTGGTGTGGAAGCCGTTCTCGCCCTCGCCGCTGACCGCCAGGCGCGTGCCCGGCTCGAACACATCATGTACCCGCCACATGGCCCACATGCCCTGGGCGAAGTGCGGATAGAAATGGCAATGGTAGATGGCATCGCCCGCTACCCGGTTGCGGTTGCCGGAGCCGCCGTTGGCGATTTCGTAGGTGTAGCCCACGCCCGGGCCGATGCCTTGGGCGTCGATATAGTCGGAGTTGTCATCGTTGGGGTTGAACAGCCACTGGTGCCCGTGCAGGTGGAAGATGTGCTGCTCGTGGCCATTGTGGGTGTTGCGGAACTTGGTGAAGTCACCGATGTAGCTGTGGTGCACGTTGGCAGGTTCCGCCGGGTACAGGGCCATGGTCGCCTTGACCCCGGTGGCGCTGGCCGGCGGCGTTTCGCCCGGGCGGATGTTCTCCAGCCCGACGTTGGCCGGAATATCCACCAGGGTGCCGATATCGCCGACAGTGTGGGCACTGAGGAAGAATTCCTCGTAGGCGCACGACAGGCAGTCATGCATCGGCCCAACGCCCAGGCGGTTGGCCACCACCTCGGCGCCCATGCCGCCGGAGCCGTAGTTGATCATGAACGAGTCGCGGGTCGGCTCCAGCACGTGGCCCATGACCGGGTCAGCCCAGTAGCCGGGGAACGCCTGGGTGGCAGCGACCTCGTCGGCGAACTGCGAGGCGAAGTCGCGGAAGGCGTCCAGGCGGTTGGGCAGCGCCGGGTTGCGTTTGCCGACACTTTCCAGCGGGTAGGTGCTGGCCGGGAAGCTGCCGTCGGGGTTGGGGCCCATGACGATGGCGTCGGTCTCGCTGCTCTGGATCTCGTTGCCGTCGACCATGGCAATGATCGGCTTGCCGGCCTTGCCCTCGGCGATCCACGGCTCGACATTGGGGTAGCGTGCCTGGTAGTCGATGACCGGCTGACCGGTGGCCGTGCGACCGGTGGTGGCCAGGCGCATCTCTTCCTCGGTCAGGGTGTTGCGGTAGGTGCGCCCAGCCTTGGGTACCACCACCACCTGGCCGAACAGGCCGTTGGCGACATTACCACCGCCGCCCTGCCCGCCAAAGGTCGCCCCCTGGCTGGTGACGGCGAAAGCGCCTTCGCGCTCTGCGTACAGGGTATAGCTGCGGGTACCGCCCGGGGCGACCAGGAAGTTGCCGTTGCGCCCGGTGTTGGCGGCGATGTCGCCGATGCTGTTGACCGCCTGCAGGCCGTTGACCTGGAAGCCCACATGGCGGTCGGTGACCTGCTCGTCAGCGACGAAGTGCTCGTTGCCCTCGTTCTCGCCCTCGGCGCCCTCTTCTTCCTCGCCTTCAACTTCGTTCTCGTCGTGATCGATGCCGTGCTTGTTGGGGTTGGCCTGGTAGGCCAGCAGGTTGCTCAGGTTGACCGTCAGGCAATCACCCGCCGCCACTCGCAGCACGATCGGCCGCGGGCGCTTGTCCGGGCGCAGGGTGACCTTGCCCGGCACCGCGGCGCCGCCCTTGCTCAGGGGCACGTGGTGCTCGTCCACCACGTCCTGGCGCAGGGCGAACATCATGCCGTTGGCGTTCTGCGCGCCGAGGCGGTTGAACATCAGGGGCTGATCCAGCGCCACCACGTTGGCCACCAGCGTGCGCTGGCACTGCACGGCGGCCTCGCTGGATACCTGCCAGCCCAGCAGGGCCAGCAGAAAGGTGGACAGGACCGGGCCTTTGCGAGGGGTCGACATGGGGCACCTCCGGGGACACAGGGATACTGCGTGGAGGTGAGCAAGTGGCGTGCCATATGATTAACTGATTAATTTCAATTAGTTAAGCCATAAAAAATGGGGCCACTGGGGAAAATCCCCGATGGGTATGCCCCGAATCCGGGGCGGCTACGCAGCCCTCAAGCCAAGCGCCGACCCTGTGGGACCTGGCTTGCCAGCGATGGGGCCAGTAGAGGTACACAATTACTGCAATAGCATTTAGTGATTGAACGCCAACGCGAAGGTGCAGTAAGCTCGGTCCCAATCACTGGAGAGCAACATGTCGAAACAAACCCGCAACCACGCCAACCACACCGGTCGCTCCGCGCACCGCGTGCTGGCCGTTGCCGGTCGTAACGCCGTTGCCAGCTTTTATTTTGGGTATTGGTTTAGCCACTAGGCGCCGATTACCCATCCGGCGCCCACCTTCGAGGGGCCGCCGAACATGAGAATACTCAAACCCCCGGTCGGCTTCCCGACCGGGGGTTTTGCTTTTCCGGGCCCACGAAACCTACCGATTACCTTGAGGACAGCGTCATGAACCACACCACCTACTACCGCACCTATGCATGGCGATTTAGCCAGTTCCGTTCGGGCCAGCCTGCCGCCTCCGTTCGGTCGATTTCCGGTGGCAATGCCGCACAGACACCCCATTTGACGATCAGTCGAACACCTCGATAGGGCCGACCGCGCGGGCCAGAACCCGCCGTCCGCCCAAGGAACAAACGCCATGCAAGCCTCGAACCTCGCCCTGCCCCTGACCCAGCCACACGCTGCCAACACCACTGTCAGCCAGCGCCTGCCCAGCCCGCACCTGCTCAAACAGCAGATGCCGCTGTCCAGCGAACTCACCCAGCAAGTCCATGCCCAGCGCCAGGCGATCCGCGCCATTCTCGAAGGCCGCGACGAACGCCTGCTGGTGGTGGTCGGCCCCTGTTCGATCCATGACCCGCGCTCTGCCCTCGAGTACGCTGACCGCCTGGCCGCGCTCAGCCGCGAGGTCGACGACAAGCTGCTGCTGGTGATGCGCGCCTACGTGGAAAAACCGCGCACCACCGTGGGCTGGAAAGGCCTGGCCTACGATCCGCACCTCGACGGCAGCGATGACATGCACGCCGGTATCGCCCTGTCCCGTGGCCTGATGCTGGGCATGCTCGAACGCGGCCTGCCGATCGCCACCGAGCTGCTGCAGCCGATGGCTGCCGGCTACTTCGACGACCTGCTGGGCTGGGCCGCCATCGGCGCGCGCACCACCGAGTCGCAGATTCACCGCGAGATGGTCAGTGGCCTGGCGCTGCCGGTCGGCTTCAAGAACGGTACCGACGGCGGTATCGGCATCGCCTGCGACGCCATGCGCAGCGCCGCCCACCCCCACCGTCACTTCGGCATGGACACGCAGGGGCATCCGGCGATCATCGAGACCCTGGGCAACCCCGACACCCACCTGGTGCTGCGCGGCGGGCACAAGGGCCCGAACTACGACGCCCAGAGCGTCGCCCTGGCGCGCCAGGGCCTGGCCAAGGCCGGCCTGGCGCCACGCATCATGGTCGACTGCAGCCACGCCAACAGCGGCAAGGATCCGGCGCGCCAGCCGGCAGTGTTCGAGGACGTGCTGGCCCAGCGCCTGGCCGGTGACCGCTCGCTGGTCGGGGTGATGCTCGAGGGCCACCTGTTCGACGGCTGCCAGGCCCTGGGCAAGGGCGCGCTGAAGTACGGCGTGTCGATCACCGATGGGTGCCTGGGGTGGGACTCGACCGAGGTACTGCTGCGCGATGCCGCCGCACGCCTGTGAGTCTCTGCGGCAAGCCTGGCGAGACAGGGCACGAGCAAGTGCGCTAGGCTTGCCTTTTCGAACCCAAGGAGCAGTACCCATGGCCCGAGCCACCGCCCGCCACATCCTGGTTGCCAGCGAAGACAAGTGCAACGAACTGAAGAAGCAGATCGAAGGCGGCGCCGACTTCGCCGAAGTCGCCAAGGCCAACTCCACCTGCCCGTCCAGCCGCCAGGGCGGTGACCTGGGCTCGTTCGGCCCGGGCCAGATGGTCAAGGAATTCGATACCGTGGTCTTCAGCGCGCCGCTAAACGTCGTCCAGGGCCCGGTGAAGACCCAGTTCGGCTACCACCTGCTGGAAGTGACCAGCCGCCAGGACTGATCCGGCATTGCCGTGGTCTTCCCCGTAGGAGAAGGTCTGCAGGAAGCAAGCTGCATGGGAGCGGGGGTGGCCCCCCCGGGTGTGCGCCCCCCCCGCGCGAAAGCGGGGCCCCCCCCCGCCCCCCCAAACCCCCCCCCACGCCCACATGGCGGTGTGGTGAAAAAATGCCTGT